>NZ_JBWKYW010000077.1:0-20376 GCF_059423965.1 Variovorax sp. GW458-11-26-14-LB1 | reverse complement strand
TGGCATGACGCGCGTGCTTCACTGGGTCGCGCTGCAAGCCAGACAGTCGCTTGCGCGCCGTATGCAAGGCGCGCTCGCCATCGGTAAAAACGCCGCCATGCCCCGGGATCACTTGGTGCGGCGACAACTTCTCAATCAAATCGAGCGTAGCCGCAATGTCTCCGAACGAGGGTTCGCCCATCAGTTCCGGAAAAGCGATGCCAAACCCGTTCTCCCAAAGCGCATCCGCTGAAATCAGGGTCCGCGACACCGGGTCGAACAGGATCACCGAGTGCGGATCGTGGCCCGGAGCCCCATGCACCTGCCACGCACTGTCTCCCAGCAGGCATTCAGTGCCAGGCTCGAGCAGTCCGGTGAAGCCAAAACGTGGGCAACTCTGCCCCGTCGCAAGAAAACTCAGACTCTGCGCATCCCATCGCTCGACCAGCGCAGCCTCCCCAGGCGGAATGTCCGTCCGCAGCGATGGATAACGCAGCTGCAACGCCGCGTTCCCCCCGCAGTGATCGCTGTGCAGATGTGTGTTTAGCACCCGATCGAGTGGACGTTTGCCCAACACCGACTCCACCAAGGCCAGCGTCTGATCGGCATGCGTGGCATAGCCGGTGTCGACCAGCGCCGTTTCCTCGGCTCCGACGAAGAGGATGTTGTTCGAAGACAGCCAGCCCCGCTCGAACACGATGACATTCGCCGGCAGCCCGGCGCTGGCTTCCCCGTGGCGCCCCACGCGCTCAGGCACCGGCGCTGGTGCGCAACTCGCGCCGCAGGATCTTCCCCACGTTGGTCTTGGGCAGCGACTCGCGGAACTCGATGTGCTTCGGCCGTTTGTAGCCGGTGAGCTGTCCGTTGCAGTACTGGAGCACGGCGTCTTCCGTCAGCGTCGGATCCTTGCGGACCACGAAAACCTTGATGGCTTCGCCCTGTTTCTCGTCCGGCACACCCACGGCCGCGCATTCGACGACGCCGGGGCACAGCGAGATCACGTTCTCCAACTCGTTGGGGAACACGTTGAAACCGCTCACGAGGATCATGTCCTTCTTGCGGTCGACGATCCGGCTGTAGCCGTCTTCCTGCATCACGGCGATGTCGCCGGTGCGCATGAAGCCGTCGGCCGTGAAGGCTGCGGCCGTCTCGGCGGGCTGGTTGTAATAGCCGGTCATCACGTTCGGCCCCTTGATGCACAGCTCGCCCGCCTGGCCGATCGGCAGCGATTGGCCTTCATCGTCCTTGATTGCGATCTCAATGCTCGGCAACGGCAGGCCGATGGTGCCCGTGAACTTCGTGTTCGACACCGGGTTGTTGGTGCCGATCGCGCAGGTCTCGCTCATGCCCCAGCCTTCGATCATCGGGCAGCCGGTGGCTTCGAACCACTTGCGCGCCGTGCCTTCGGAGGCAGCCATGCCGCCGGCCTGCGAGACGAACAGCGTCGAAAAGTCGACCGTCTTGAACTCCGGGTGCATCAGCAGCGCATTGAACAGGGTGTTCACCGCCGGCAGCATGTGGAAGGGCCGCTTCTTCAACACCGCGACGAACTTGTTGAAGTCGCGCGGGTTCGGAATCAGCGTCATGTGCGAGCCCTGGCGGATCACCAGCAGGCACAGGGTCAGCGCGAAGATGTGATACAGCGGCAGCGCGGCGATGCTGTTGACCTTCGCCAGGTCGCCGGCCCGCGCCAGCGCAGGCGTGAACCAGGCCTCGGCCTGCAGCGTGGCGGCCACGATGTTGCGGTGGGTCAGTACCGCGCCCTTCGACAGGCCGGTGGTGCCACCCGTGTACTGCAGGAAGGCGATCGAATCGAGCGTGCTCTGATCGGGCCCGAGCGTGCGCCCGCGGCCTTCGGCAATCGCCTGCTTGAACGGCGTGACCGTGCGGCCGTCGCTCAACGGCAGCTTGTAGGGCGGCACCATCTTGGCCAGGTGGCGCACGGCCACCGTGATCCAGGCGCCGTACAGCCCGCCGAGCAGGTCGCCCATCGCGGTCATCACCACGTGCTTGACCGGCGTGCGCTCGATCACCTGTTCGAGCGTGGCGGCAAAGTTCTCGAGGATGACGATGGCGGTGGCGCCGGAGTCCTTGAGCTGGTGCTCCAACTCGCGCGCCGTGTACAGCGGATTGACGTTGACGCAGGTGTAGCCCGCGCGCAGCACGGCACACATCGTGACCGCGAACTGCGGCACGTTGGGCAGCATGATCGCCACCCGCGCACCGGGCGCGAGGCCCTGCGATTGCAGCCAGGCACCCATCGCCTTGGAGAGCGTGTCGAGCTCGCCGTACGACATCCACCGCTCCATGCAGACCGAGAACGGCCGATCCTTGTAGCGGCCGAAGGCCTCGTCGAACATGTGAGGCAGGGAGCGGTACTGCTCCGGATGAATCTCGTGCGGCACGCCGGCCGGGTAGTTCTGTCGCGCGGATGTCTGCATGCAAGCTCCTTTGGCGCGGATTGTGGGAGCCAATGCCTCCCAGCCGCCAGCGGGCTTGTCCTAGGGGCGCATGCCCGGTGTCGCGCAGGCGATAGCCGCCGTGCGCGCCCGGGTCACAGCGATGCGATCAGGCGTTGCCGGATTCGCCCGGCAGCAGCACGCCGGCCGGGATGTCGGGCTGCACCTCGAGCGCGCGGTACAGCGGCGTGAAGTCCGGGGCCGTGAGATCGAAGAGCTGCGCGAAGTTCTCGATCACGAAGTAGTTGGCCTGGTAGGTGTCGATCTTGTATTGCGTGCGCATGGTGCGCAGCAGGTCGAGCGGGAGGCGGTGCGGCTCGGGGCTGCGCACCGCGTGCTGCAGCTCGCCGACCGAGCTCAGGATGCCGGCGCCGTAGGCGCGCAGGCCCTCGGGCTGGCGGATCAGGCCGAACTCGACCGTGTACCAGTACAGCCGCGCCAGCTTCTCGCCGGCGCCCAGCTCGTGCGCCTTGATGCCGCCCTGGCCGTAGCGCTGCACGTAGTCGGCGAAGGTCGGGTCGAACAGCATCGGCACGTGGCCGAACAGGTCGTGGAACACGTCGGGCTCGACGATGTAGTCGAACTCTTCGGGCTTGCGGATCCAGTCGGTCACCGGGAACTTGCGGTTCGCCAGCAGCGTGAAGAAGGGCAGCTCGGGAATCAGCCCCGGCACCGCGACGATCTCCCAGCCGGTGGCGCGGTGCAGGCGCTCGTTGAGTTCCTCGAAGCGCGGGATGCGGTCCTTCACGCCGAGCAGCGGCAGCGACTTGATGAAAGCATCGCAGGCCAGGCCCGTCAGCTGCGCGGCCTGGCGTTCGTACAGCCGCTTGTAGGTGTCGTGGTCGGCCGCCGTGTAGCTGGCCCAGTCCTGCGGGCAGGTGTAGTCGGCTTGCACCGAACCGCCGCGCGAGTAGTCGCCGCGCGGCGGGCGATCGGAGGCGCCATAGACGGCGGGAGTGACAACGGCGGCGGGGGAATCCATGGGGCGTTCGGTTTCTCGGGTTACTTGAGCCAGCGGTCCATCACGCGCTGGAAGTCGCCGCCGGCTTGCTGCAGGTGCAGCCATTGGTCGACATACGATTTGAAAGCCACGTCGTCGCGCGGCAGCATCCAGGCCATCTCGCCGTACTGCAGCGGCTTGTCGGGGTTCACGGCGCACAGCCCGGGCTTGAGCTTCTGCTGCGTGATGGCCTCGGCCGATTCGGTGACGAACACGTCGGCGCGGTTGGCCAGGATCTCGTCGAAGATCGTGACGTTCTCGCCGTGCAGCGTGAGCCTGGCCTGCTTGAAGTTGGTACGGGCGAAGCGTTCGTTGCTGCCGCCCGGGTTGAAGATCACGCGGGTCGACGGCTGGTCGATGGCCGCCACGCTCTGGTACTTGGCCACGTCGGCGCAGCGCGCGATGGGCGTCTTGCCGTTGACCATGTAGGGCGCGCTGAAGAAGGCACGCTTCTGGCGGTCGGTGGTCACCGACACGCCGCCCACGGCGATGTCGCACTTGCCCGCGGCCAGGTCGGGCAGCAGGTTGGCCCACGTCGTCTTGACCCATTCGGGCTTGGCGCCGAGGCTGGCGCTGAAGCCGGCCATCAGGTCGACGTCGATGCCTTCGAACGAGGCGTCGGCCTTCTGGAAGCTGAAGGGCCGGTAGTCGCCCGGCGTGCAGATGCGCAGCACCGCCGCCTTCTGCACCGTGTCCAGGTGCGAGGCGCCCGGGCCGGCCGCGGTCGGCGCCGAGGCGCAGCCCGCGAGCACGACCGCAGCGGCGGCTGCCGCGACAAAGGAAGTGACGACAGTCGAAGAAGACGCGTGGCGCATGCCGGGCTCCAGGGCAGTGGTGAAGCGCCTTATTTTGCGGCGCTCAGCACGCCACGGCGCATCTGGTCGAGCTCGATGCTCTCGAACAGCGCCTTGAAGTTGCCGTTGCCGAAGCCGTCGTCGCCCTTGCGCTGGATGAACTCGAAGAAGATCGGGCCCAGCTGGTTCTCGCTGAAGATCTGCAGCAGCAGCGCGTCCTTCTTGCCGTCGATCAGGATCTTGCGGCTCTTCAGCTCGGCCACGCTTTCGCCGTGCTCGGGAATGCGCTTGTCGATCAGCTCGTAGTAGGTGTCGATGGTGTCCAGCAGCGTCACGCCGTTGGCGCGCAGCGCGTCGACGCTCTCGTACAGGTTGTCCGAGCCCATGGCGATGTGCTGGATGCCCTCGCCCTTGTACATGTCCAGGTACTCCTGGATCTGGCCGGCCTGTTCCTTGCCCTCTTCGTTGATCGGGATGCGGATCTTGCCGCAGGGGCTGGTCATGGCCTTGCTCTTCACGCCCGTCACCTGGCCCTCGATGTCGAAGTACTTCACTTCGCGGAAGTTGAAGAGCTTCTCGTAGAAATTGGCCCACACGTCCATGCGGCCGCGGTACACGTTGTGCGTCAGGTGGTCGATGTAGGTCAGGCCGTTGCCCTTGCGCGCCAGCGCGTCCTGCGACGACACGCCCGGCAGCGCCTCGAAGTCCACGTCGTAGAAGCCGATGTTGCCGATGTCGCCCGGCTGCGCGCCGTTCTTGCCCGGCCAGCGGTCCACCAGGTAGATCAGGCTGTCGCCGATGCCTTTGATGGCGGGGATGTTCAGCTCGCCCGGGCCGGCCTTGTCGGCGAAGCCCCAGGCGCCCAGCGCGGTGGCGCGCTCGTAGGCCTGCTTGGCGTCCTGCACGCGGAAGGCGATGGCGCACACGCTCGGGCCGTGCTCGCGCGCGAAACGCTGGGCGAACGAATCGGGCTCGGCGTTCAGGATGAAGTTGATCGTGCCCTGGCGGTACAGCAGCACGTTCTTGTGGCGGTGCTTGGCGATGGCCACGAAGCCCATGCGCTCGAACACCTTGCCCATCGCGACCGGATCGGGTGCCGCGTACTCGATGAATTCGAAGCCGTCGGTGCCCATCGGGTTCTCCCAGGGCGTGAAGGCGGGGGCGTCGGCGTGGCTCATGGGTGCTGTCTCCGAAAAGTGGGGAAGTTGTGCAGAAAAGAAAACAAAGGCCCGGATTCGGGCCGTGCTGCACTGTAGGGCGGAAGGCGTTCAGGTTTTCTGCGTTTCTGGGCGCCCTGGGTGGCCATGACGCAGTAAAACTGCAAAAATGACGAAATGGAAGCACTCGACAAGATAGATCGGCTCATTTTGCGCATGCTGCAAGCAGACGGCCGCGCCACCTACGACCAGATCGCGGAGCAGGTCAGCCTGTCGCCCAGCGCCGTGCTGCGGCGGGTCAAGCGGCTCGAGGAGCACAAGGTCATCGACCGCTACGTGGCGCTGGTCCAACCCGAGGCGGTCGGCCTGGGCCTCACGGCCTACCTGAACGTGCGGCTCGAAAAGCACACCGAAACCCACAAGCGCAACCCCATGGACCTGTTCCGCGCCAGCGTGCAGACCTGGCCCGAGGTGGTCGAGTGCGCGGCCCTCACCGGCGACATGGACTACCTGCTGCGCGTCGTGGTGGCCGATATGGCGCACTACAGCCGCTTCATCATGGACACCCTGCTGAAGCACCCCAGCGTCGAAGACTGCAAGACCAGCTTCGTGCTCGATCGTGTCAAAGCCACAACATCTGTACCCGTTTAACCACAAATTGGTTGCGGAAACACCACGGACTCTGGTATCGAGTCACGAATGCGTCCTGAAAGTGTCCTTGCGGGCTTGGTGATTAAGGGAAAACCCTTACATTGGAGCCATGCTTACCGCCAAGACCCTCCTCAAAGCGTCTCTCGGCCTCGGCTCTTTCCTGAAGGCGCCGATGGTTGAGGCGCAACCGCGCGCCGTCAGCGCGCCCCCACCCGTCATGGTGCCGATCCGCTCGATCGGCCCGCGCGAGCGCGAACGCATCGCGCGCCACCTGCTGGACCTGACGCCGCACGACCGCTATCTGCGCTTCGGCTATGCCGCGGCCGACGAGCAGGTCCTGCGCTATGTCGAAGGCCTGGACTTCGACCGTGACGAACTGTTCGGCATCTACAACCGCCGCCTCGACCTGATCGCGATGGCGCACGTGGCCTACGCGCCCGGCGACCAGCACAGCGACTGCGCCGAATTCGGCGTGTCCGTGTCGTCGCACGCCCGCGGCCGCGGTTATGGTGCGCGCCTGTTCGAACGCGCCGTGGTCGCCGCGCGCAACGAAGGCGTGGGCATGCTCTTCATCCATGCGCTGAGCGAAAACGCCGCCATGCTCAAGATCGCCCGCAACGCCGGCGCCACCGTGGTGCGCAGCGGCTCCGAGTCGGAAGCGCACCTGCAGCTGCCCACCGCCACCTTCGACAGCCGCATGAGCGAGATCGCGCTGGAGCATTACGCCGCCGTCGATTTCGCGCTCAAGAGCCGCGCCAAGCAGTTCTGGGCCTTCCTGGCGAGCCTGCAGGAAGTGCGCAGCGGCATGCGCGACGCGCGCAGCAAATCTGCACCTTGAGCGGGCAAGGCCGGCCTATGCCGGCCGGACGGTAGAGCCTGTCATGCGCAATCCGTTATCCTTGTCTCTCTTCAACTCCGCCCTCCCGCAGTGGCCGACCCTCACCCTGAACGCGCTCCCGTTGAACGGGAAGACAAGCGTGGCTTTCTCCAGAAGCTCGCCGAATTCATCCACCCCGGCCCCGATTCGCGCGACGAGCTGATCGAAACCCTCGCCGATGCCGAGGACAACGAGGTGATCGGCGCCGAATCGCGCGTGATGCTCGAAGGCGTGCTGCGCATGGCCGACATGACGGCCGGTGACGTGATGGTCGCGGCGCCGCGCATGGACCTCGTGGACATCGACGCGCCCTTCGACGCGCTGCTGCACGCCGTGATCCAGACCGCGCACTCGCGCTTTCCGGTCTACGAGGGCGAAAAAGAAAACATCATCGGCATCCTGCTCGCGAAGGACCTGCTCAAGCTGCAGCGCGCGCCGGGCCTGAACATCCGCGCCTTGCTGCGTCCGGCCACCTTCGTGCCCGAGAGCAAGGGCCTGAACGACCTGCTGCGCGAGTTCCGCGGCAACCGCAACCACCTGGCCATCGTCATCGACGAGTTCGGCCGCGTGGCCGGCCTCATCACCATCGAAGACGTGCTCGAGCAGATCGTCGGCGAGATCGAGGACGAGTTCGACATCGCCGAAGACGAGGGCGACATCTTCGGCCTGGCCGACCACACCTACCGCGTCTCGGGCGACACGCCCATCGAGCGCGTGGCGGAGGCCTTCGGCATCGTCTTCAATGAAGAACAGCTGAGCGAAGACTTCGACACCATCGGCGGACTCATCGCGCACGAGATGGGCCACGTGCCCAAGCGCGGCGAGCACCACGCCATCGGCGGCTTCGACTTCGTCGTGCTGCACACCAAGGGCGGCGCGGTGCGCTGGTTCCGGGTGTCGCCGGCGCGCGGCGGCGACGCGGCCGACTGATGCCGGCGCCCGCAGCAGCGGCCCCGGCCCGCGTCTCGCCCACCTCTCCCCCTTCCTCCGCCGCCTCCGGGCTGCTTCGCCTGCTCGGCTTCGGTCTGGCGGGCGTGGCGCAAGCCCTGTCCATCGCCTGGCCCGGTGACGGCCGTCCGCTGTGGTGGCTGCAGCTGCTGTCGCTGGCGGGGCTGGTCTGGCTGCTCGACGGCCTGCGCGCCCAAGGCGCGGGCTGGCGCCGCGCCGGCCTGCACGGCTGGGTGTTCGCGACCGCCTGGCTCACCGGCAGCTTCTGGTGGCTCTTCATCTCGATGCACACCTACGGCGGGCTGCCGGCGCCGCTGGCGGTGATCGCCGTGCTCGCGCTGGCGGCGGCGCTCGGGCTCTACTACGCCGTGGCCTGTGCCTGGTTCGTGGTGCGCGGGCCGACGGGGCGCGTCGCCGGCGCCTTCGTGTTCGCGGCGCTGTGGACGCTGGCCGAGCTCGTGCGCGGCAGCTGGTTCACCGGCTTTCCCTGGGGCGCGGGCGGCTACGCCCATGTCGACGGCCCGCTGGCCGCGCTGGCGCCGTGGGTCGGCGTGTACGGCATCGGCGCCGCGGCGGCCCTGGCCGTGGCGCTGGTCGCGCGACGCCTGCCGCTGCGCGGCGTGGTGCCGACGGCGCTGGCCGTGGTGCTGCTCGCCGCGGTCTTCGTGCTGCCGAACCTCGTCTCGCCGCTGCCTGCCGATGCGCGCGGCGCGAAGGGCACTGCCGGCACGCTGCAGGTCGCACTGCTGCAGGGCAACATCCCGCAGGACGAGAAATTCATTCCGGGCGGTGGCATCGAAACCGCCTTGCGCTGGTACGCCGAACAGCTGCGCGACGCCAAGGCCCAGCTCGTGGTCACGCCCGAAACGGCGCTGCCGCTGCTGCCGCGCCAGCTGCCCGCCGGCTACCTCGACAGCATCCAGGAACGCTACGGCCAGCCGGGCTCGCAGCAGGCCGCCATCGTCGGCCTGCCGCTCGGCGACGGGCCGGGCACCTACCGCAACGCCGTGCTCGGCTTCATGCCCGGTGGCGCGGCGCAGCCCTACGCCTACAGCAAGCACCACCTCGTGCCTTTCGGCGAATTCATTCCGCCGGGCTTTCGCTGGTTCATCCGCATGATGAGCATCCCGCTCGGCGATTTCGAGCGCGGCGGGCTGGCGCAGGCGCCTTTCGTCTGGCAGGGCCAGCGCATCGCGCCCAACATCTGCTACGAAGATTTGTTCGGCGACGAGATCGGCGCGAACTTCCGCGACGAGGCCACGGCGCCGACCATCCTGCTCAACGTCAGCAACATCGCCTGGTTCGGCGACTCGGTCGCCATCGACCAGCACCTGGCCATCTCGCGCATGCGCGCGCTCGAGTTCGCGCGGCCGATGGTGCGGTCCACCAACACCGGCGCCACCGTGGTGATCGACGCCGCGGGCCGCGTCACGCACCAGCTGCCGCGCCTCACGCGCGGCGTGCTCGAAGCGCCGGTCGAAGGCCGGCGCGGGCTCACGCCCTTCGCGCGCTGGGTCGCACCGTTCGGCCTGTGGCCGCTGTGGATCGCGGCGCTGGCGATCGTCGTGCTGGGCGCGGTCTTCTTCCGGCCCGGGCGCACCCGGGGCTGAGGCGCACCGGCGGATGCGCATTCGACGTCATCGTCCATGAAGCACCATCACCGCCCCAAGCCCGCCGCGCCATCCGTTGTCGATGGCACAGGCGACCTTCGCGCCAGGGGCTCGGTGCTCGAAGTCTTTCTCGCCTTCCTGAAGCTGGGCCTGACCTCTTTCGGCGGGCCGGTGGCGCACCTGGGCTACTTCCGCACGGAGTTCGTGGAGCGCCGCAAGTGGCTCGACGACAAGCGCTATTCCGACCTCGTGGCGCTGTGCCAGTTCCTCCCCGGGCCCGCGAGCAGCCAGGTCGGCATCGCGCTGGGGCTCGGCCGCGCGGGCTGGGGCGGGGCGCTGGCGGCGTGGCTCGGGTTCACGCTGCCGTCCGCCGTGGCGCTCATCCTCTTTGCGGCCGGCGTCACGCACTGGGCGGGCCTGGCGCAATCGGGCGCGGTGCACGGGCTGAAGGTCGTCGCGGTGGCCGTCGTGGCGCAGGCGGTGTGGGGCATGGCGAAGTCGCTGTGCCCCGACCGGCTGCGCGCGGGCGTGGCCATCGTCGCGGCGCTGCTGGTGCTCGCTGTGCCTTCGGCCATGGGGCAGATCGCCGCCATCGTCGCCGGGGGCGTCGTCGGCCGATGGGCGCTGCCGCCCGGCCACCTGCCCGCCGCGCAGCACCGCGACCACGGCGTGAGCAAGGCGACCGGTGCCGCGCTGCTGGGCCTGTTCGCCGCGCTGCTCGTCGCACTGCCGATGCTGGCCGCGGCGACGCAGTGGCCACCGCTGTCCGTCATCGCATCCTTCTACCGGTCGGGCGCGCTGGTGTTCGGCGGCGGCCATGTCGTGCTGCCCTTGCTGCAGGCAAGCGTGGTGCCGACAGGCCTGGTCTCGAACGACGTGTTCCTGGCGGGTTACGGCGCAGCGCAGGCCGTGCCGGGGCCCTTGTTCACCTTCGCGGCCTTCCTCGGCGCCGCGATGCCGGGGCCGTTCGGCGGATGGGTGGGTGGCTTGGCGCTGCTGCTGGCCATCTTCCTGCCGGCCTTCCTGCTGGTGGTGGGGGCGCTGCCGTTTTGGGAGACGCTGCGCCAACGCGATGCGGTCCAGCGCGCGATGGCGGGCGTCAACGCGGCGGTCGTCGGCGTGCTGCTCGCCGCGCTCTACGACCCGGTGTGGACGAGCGCCATCCACTCGAAGGCCGATTTCGGGCTGGCGCTGGCGGCGTTCGGCTTGCTCGTCTACGCGCGAATGTCGCCGGTGTGGGTCGTCGGGCTGGCGGCGGTGGCGGGCTGGCTGCTGGCCCTCTAAGGCCGGCGCATGACCGCATGCCATGCCGGCATGCAGCGGCATGGCATGCGGGCATGGTTCATGTATCTTCCTCGCCGCCTCGAGAAATCATCCTCAAACCAAGGAGCCCGTATGTACTTTTCTACCCATTTCCGTGCCTTTGCGGCCGGTGCCGCACTGCTCGCGGCCAGCGCGCTCGCGCAGGCCCAGCAGGCGCTGCCCAACGTGGTGATCCTGGCGACCGGCGGCACCATCGCCGGCGCCGGCGCGTCGGCCGTCAACAGCGCCACCTACGCGGCCGCCAAGGTCGGCGTCGAGAAGCTGATCGCCGGCCTGCCCGAGCTGGCCAAGGTCGCCAACGTGCGCGGCGAGCAGGTGTTCCAGGTCGCATCGGAAAGCCTCACCAACGACAACCTGATGACGCTGGCCAAGCGCGTCTCGGCACTGTCCAAGCAGTCGGACGTCGACGGCATCGTGATCACCCACGGCACCGACACGCTGGAAGAAACCGCCTACTTCCTGACGCTGACCGTACACACCAACAAGCCGATCGTGGTGGTCGGCTCGATGCGCCCGGGCACGGCCCTGTCGGCCGACGGCGCGCTCAACCTGTACGACGCCGTGAACGTGGCGGGCAGCAAGGACGCGATGGGCAAGGGCGTGCTGGTGACGATGGGAGACAACATCGACACCGGCCGCGACGTGAGCAAGAACGTCAACATCAAGACCAGCGCGTTCTCCAGCCAGTGGGGTCCGCTGGGCATGATCGTCGAGGGCAAGAACTACTGGTTCCGCGCGCCGGTGAAGCGCCACACCACGAACTCGGAGTTCAACATCGACACCATCACCGCGCTGCCGCCGGTCGAGATCGCGATGGGCTACGAAGGCGTGTCGTCGGTGGCCATCGACGCGATCGCCAAGAGCGGCGCCAAGGCGCTGATCCACGGCGGCACGGGCAACGGCTCGGTGGCCGACCGCATCGTGCCGAACCTGCAGAAGGCGCGCACCGATGGCGTGATCGTCATCCGCAGCTCGCGCGTGCCCGACGGCTTCGTGATCCGCAATGCCGAGCAGCCCGACGACAAGTACGACTGGGTGGTGGCGCACGACCTGCGCCCGCAGAAGGCGCGCATCCTGGCGATGGTGGCCTTGACCAAGACCAACAACACCAAAGAACTGCAACGCATCTTCTGGGAGTACTGATCCCAGGTCAGCGCGCGGTGCGGCGCTTGCGGTGCCGCGCGTATTCCAGGCTGCTCACGCACACCAGCAGCCAGCCCAGGCCGGTCAGCAGGCCGGCCGCGACATCGCTCGCGAAGTGCACCTGCAGGAAGACCCGGCTGCAGGCGATGGTGACGATGGCCGCCACCGCGGCCATGGCGGCCGGCACATGCCAGCGCGCCGGCAGCAGCCGCAGCGCCAGGTACAGCAGCATCCCGTAGCTCACGATCGCGCCCGCGCTGTGGCCGCTGGGAAAGCTGAAGCTCGTTTCCAGCGCCAGCCCGTGGTCATGCACCGGCCGGGCCCGCGCAAAGATGTGCTTGAGCGCGGGGTTCAGCACCACGATGCCGCCGAGCGCGGTCACCCAGCCCAGCGCCAGGCCGCGGTGTGCGTGGCGCCACAGCAGCAGCGCGACCAGCCCGCACACGGGCGCGAGCAGCTGCGCGTCGCCCAGGTGCGTGAGCCAGCTGAAGCTCACGAGCGCGCCCCACGGCACATGGGCGGCGATGGCGTCGGCCAGCGCCTGGTCGGCGCGGCCCATGGTGCGGCCGTCGCCGAGGTGCGAGGCGATCCATGCAACCAGAAAAGCCGCCGCGAGGATCAGCACGAAGCCCAGTCCAAGTCCGAACGCCAGGCGCGATTCGTCAGGCTCGCCGGTGTCGGGCAGCGGATGGCGCTGCTGCAGCATCCGGCAGGCGAGGCCGGCGCCGAGCACCGACACGGTCAGCGCGAGCGCGAACCAGGCCAGGGCGTGTTCGCCCAACTGTTGTGCAAGAAGAACCAAGGGGGCTGAAGAAGAAAGAAGGAGGGTGTCCGCAGGAGGCATGCGGCGCAACCCTAAGGGGCCGTCGCGCGGCTGGCAAGCGGAAGCCGCAATAGGTCGACGCGCGTGAAGGCTTTGTCTGCCGCCGAATGGTCCCAGCGCTCGACCACGCACACGCGCTGCGCGCCGTCGCCGGGCGCCTCCGCGCGCAGCACGTTCACCGAGTTCGGCGCGTCCCAGCGCACGCGCGTCGACACGGCGGTGCCGGCCTGCACCGCCCAGGCCGTGGGCGGGCAGCCCGGAAAGCGCTCGTCCAGCGGGCGCACGAAAGGCAGGTGGATGTGGCCGCCGACGATCAGGTCGGCGCCCGCCGCCGTCCAGCGCGCCACCGCCGCCGCGCGCCCGTGCAGTCGGTTCTGCCGGTCTTCGGGCCGCGTCACCAGCACCGGCTGGTGCGTCACGACCACGCGCACCTGCCGGGGCGAAGCCTGTGCCAGCCGCGCCGCCACGCGCTCGACCTGAGCGGGCGACACCTCGCCGTCCTCGTGCCGGTACCAGCGCGTCGTGTTGACCGTGACCACCAGCCAGTCGTCGCAGACGAACACCGGCTCCAGGTCGGGGCCGAAGGCCTCGGTGTAGCGGCCGTAGGGCGAGAAGACGCGCGCCGCCAGCTGGAACAGCGGGATGTCGTGGTTGCCCGGAATCGCCACCACCGGCGCCGCCAGCCGGTCGGCGAAGGCGCGCGCCGCCGCGAACTGGCGGCGCGTGGCGCGCTGCGTGATGTCGCCCGACAGCAGCACCGCCTGCGGCGCCAGCGCGTGCGCCAGGCGTTCGAGCGCCTGCAGCACCTCGGGCTGCTCGGTGCCGAAGTGCGGGTCGGACACTTGCAGCAGGCAGCTCATGGCCGTGCCGCCTCCAGCTCGGGCGCGCTGTCGGGCCGCACCAGCCACAGCGGGTCGGGCGCCACGCGGAACAGCAAGGGCATGTCGACCCAGTCGATCTCGCCGTCGGTGGCGATCTTCACGCGGCGCGGCGTGCGCAGCCGGCCGGCCTTCACCGTCATCGACTCGAAGGGGAAGCTCAGCACCTCGTCGGCATCGCCCAGCCGGCCGAGCGCGCCGCGCACCAGCAGCCCGGGCATCGCCAGCAGGCCGACCGGCTTGAGCGCCACCGCGGTCAGCCGGCCCTGCTCAGGCGCTTCGGCGTGGTCGACGCCCGCCTGCATCAGCTGCAACGGGTTGTTGCCCACGAACAGCGTGGGCGTGCGGATGTCGCGCTCGTGGCCGTGCGAAGCGATGCGCAACTGCCAGTGGCGATGGCGCCCGCGCAGCACCGTCAGCAGGCCCGAATAGAAGGCGATCCAGCGGTGGCGGCCGAAGCGTGCCTTGTGGCTTTCGCGTTCTTCCAGCAGGTCGGCATACAGGCCCATGCTGGCATTCACCAGGAACACGCGGTCGTTCACCAGCCCCACCTGCACCGCGCGGGGCTGTTGCGTGAGCAGCACCTGCAGCGCCTGCGCCGTGTCGCGCGGGATGCCGTGGGTGCGGCTGAAATAGTTGAAGGTACCCTGCGGCAGCACGCCGAAGGGGCAGCCGCTGCCCAGCGTGGCCTGGGCCACGGCGTTGATGGTGCCGTCGCCGCCCGCGGCCACCACGACGCCGCCCACGGCCCGGGCGCGCTCGACCGCCTCGCGCGCCAGCGCCTGCACGCGGCCGGGGCCGTCCACGAGGAACACGCGGTGCCGGCGGCCGTCCGCGGCAAAGGCGTCGTCGATGACCTGCCGGGCCTGCGCGGCGTCTTCGCTGCCGGAGCCGGCGTTGAGCACGATGAAAAACGGGGTGTCGGGGCCGATGTGGGGCGGTGCCATGCAGTGAGAGAGGGGGAAAGCGCAGGAAAGTGCCGAAAGCGGCGGGAAACGCAAAAAAGCGTGCGGGGCCGGGCTTTGTCCCACAGCCGCGCGGGCTGTCGCGGCAGCCGGCATCCCGAGCGGCTGTGGGAGAGATGCCCTCCCGCGAACGTAAAATCGTCGCCTTTCGCGGCGTGTGCCGCGCCACCGTCCCGTCCAATGTCCGGCCCCCGACGCCGGCCAGCTTCATGTTGACCTTCCAGCAAATCATTCTCAAACTGCAGTCGTACTGGGCCGACAAGGGCTGTGCGCTGCTGCAACCGTACGACATGGAAGTGGGCGCGGGCACCTCGCACACCGCCACCTTCCTGCGCGCGCTCGGCCCCGAGCCGTGGAAGGCCGCCTACGTGCAGCCCAGCCGCCGCCCCAAGGACGGCCGCTACGGCGAGAACCCCAACCGCCTGCAGCACTACTACCAGTACCAGGTCGTGCTCAAGCCCGCGCCCAGCAACATCCTGGAGCTCTACCTCGGCAGCCTGGAAGCCCTGGGCTTCGACCTGAAGAAGAACGACATCCGCTTCGTGGAAGACGACTGGGAGAACCCCACGCTCGGCGCCTGGGGCCTGGGCTGGGAGGTCTGGCTCAACGGCATGGAGGTGACGCAGTTCACCTACTTCCAGCAGGTCGGCGGCATCGACTGCAAGCCCATCACCGGCGAGATCACCTACGGCCTCGAACGCCTGGCCATGTACCTGCAGGGCGTGGACAACGTCTACAACCTGACCTGGACCGACGGCCTGAGCTACGGCGACGTCTACAAGCAGAACGAGGTCGAGCAGTCGACCTACAACTTCGAGCACAGCGACGCCGAGTTCCTCTTCACCGCCTTCAATGCGCACGAAAAGCAGGCCAAGCACCTCATGACCGAGCAGCTCGCGCTGCCGGCCTACGAGCAGGTGCTCAAGGCCGCCCACAGCTTCAACCTGCTGGACGCGCGCGGCGCGATCAGCGTGACCGAGCGCGCGGCCTACATCGGCCGCATCCGCAACCTCGCGCGCAGCGTGGCGCAGAGCTACTACGACAGCCGCGAACGCCTGGGCTTCCCGATGGCCCCGCGCGAATGGGTCGCGCAGATGCCCCCGAAGAAAGCCGCCTGAGCGATGACGACCCCCATGAACAACAAGAACTCCCTGCTGGTTGAACTGTTTGTCGAAGAGCTGCCGCCCAAGGCGCTGAAGAAGCTCGGCGAGGCGTTCGCGGGCGTGCTGCGCGACCAGCTTGTGGCCCAAGGCCTGGCCGAAGCCGGCTCGGTGCTCACGCCCTACGCGTCGCCGCGCCGCCTGGCCGCCCACCTCACGCACGTGGCCGAGCGCGCCGCCGACAAGGCCGTGTCGCAAAAGCTCATGCCTGTGGCCGTGGGGCTCGATGCCTCGGGCCAACCGACGCCCGCGCTGCTCAAGCGCCTGGCCGCGCTCGGCGCCGACGCCTCGGCCGTGCCCGGCCTCAAGCGCGCCATGGACGGCAAGGCCGAAGCCCTGTTCTACGAAAGCACCGCCAAGGGCGCCACGCTGGCCGAAGGCCTGCAGAAGGCGCTGGCCGAAGCCATCGCCAAGCTGCCGATCCCGAAGGTCATGAGCTACCAGCTCGAAAGCGGCTGCGAACTGCCCGGCTGGAGCAGCGTGAGCTTCGTGCGCCCCGCGCACGGTCTGGTGGCGCTGCATGCCGACACCGTGGTGCCCATCGAGGCGCTGGGCCTGAAAGCCGGCCGCGAGACGCACGGCCACCGCTTCGAGGCGGCGGTCGACCCCGTGGTGCTGCGCGATGCCAACAGCTACGCCCTGCAGCTGCAGGACGACGGCGCCGTCATCGCCAGCTTTGAAGCGCGCCGCGCCGAAATCGCACGCCAGCTCGCGGCCGCCGCTGTGACGGTGGGCGGCGGCTCCGTGCCGATCCACGACGACGCGCTGCTCGACGAAGTCACGGCGCTGGTCGAGCGCCCCAACGTGCTGGTCTGCAGCTTCGAGCGCGAGTTCCTCGAAGTGCCGCAGGAGTGCCTCATCCTCACGATGAAGGCCAACCAGAAGTACTTCCCGCTGCTCGACGCGCAAGCCAAGCTCACCAACAAGTTCCTCGTCGTGAGCAACATCAGCCCCGACGACGCGAGCGCCGTGACCGGCGGCAACGAGCGCGTGGTGCGCCCGCGCCTGGCCGACGCCAAGTTCTTCTTCGACCAGGACCGCAAGAAATCGCTGGCCTCGCGCGTCGAATCGCTGGGCAAGGTGGTCTATCACAACAAGCTCGGCACGCAGGGCGAACGCGTGCAGCGCGTGATGCACATCGCGCGCGGCATTGCCGAGAAGCTCGGCGACGCGACGCTCGCCGCGCAAGCCACCCAGGCCGCCCAACTGGCCAAGGCCGACCTCGTGACCGACATGGTCGGCGAGTTCCCCGAGCTGCAGGGCACCATGGGCCGCTACTACGCGCTGCACGACGGCCTCGACGCCTCTGTGGCCGACGCCATCGAAGACCACTACAAGCCGCGCTTCGCCGGCGACGAACTGCCGCGCAACAGCGTGGGCCTCGTGGTCGCGCTGGCCGACAAGCTCGAGACGCTGGTCGGCATGTTCGGCATCGGCAACCTGCCCACCGGCGACCGCGACCCGTTCGCGCTGCGCCGCCACGCGCTGGGCGTGATCCGCATGCTGATCGAGAAAGACCTCGCGCTGGGGCTCGACGCCCTGCTGCAGGACGCCGCCGCGCAGTTCGGCGCCATCGACGGCTTCGACAGCAGCAAGGCCACCGTCGAGCTGCGCGACTTCATCCTCGACCGCCTCGCCGGCAGCCTGCGCGAGCAGGGCGCCAGCGCCCAGGAAGTCGACGCCGTGCTGGCCCCGCTGCCGCAGCGCCTGGGCGAAGTGCCCAAGCTGCTGGCGGCCGTGCGCGCCTTTGCCGCACTGCCCGCCGCCGCCGCACTGGCCGCCGCCAACAAGCGCATCGGCAACATCCTGAAGAAGGCGCCCGAGGCCGACGCGCATGTCAGCGAACTGCTGCTGCAGGAGCCCGCCGAGAAGGCGCTGCACGCCGCCATGGCGCAGGTCGTGCCCGCTGCCAACGCCCAGTTCGACGCGGGCGACTACACCGGCTCGCTGCAGACGCTGGCCGCGCTGCGCGAACCGGTCGATGCGTTCTTCACGGACGTGATGGTCAATGCCGAGCAGGCCGACCTGCGGCTGAACCGCCTGGGCCTGCTGATGTCGCTGCACAGCGCGATGAACCGCGTGGCGCAGCTCGAGCGGCTGGCTGTCTGACCCCGTGCCCCATCCCTCCACCAGGAGCGGTTCCGCCATGAAGCTCGTCATCCTCGACCGCAACGGCACGATCAACGTGCACCGCGAAGATTTCGTCAAGAGCGACATCGAGTGGACGCCGCTGCCCGGTGCGCTCGAGGCCGTGGCGCGGCTCAACCATGCGGGCTGGCATGTGGTGGTCGCGTCCAACCAGTCGGGCCTGGGCCGCGGGCTGTTCGACATGGCCTCGCTCAACGCCATGCACGCCAAGATGCACAAGATGCTCGCGGCCGTGGGCGGCAAGGTGGATGCGGTGTTCTATTGCCCGCACAGCCCCGACGAAGGCTGCGACTGCCGCAAGCCCAAGGAGGGGCTGTTCCTTCAGATCGGCGACCGCTTCGGCATCGACCTGAAGGGCGTGCCCACCGCGGGCGACAGCCTGCGCGACCTGCAGGCCGGCGCCGCTGCCGGCTGCGAACCGCACCTCCTGCTCACGGGCATGGGCGCGGCGTGCCGCGGGGTTCACCCGCTGCCTCCCGAATATCCGGCGGACACGAGGGTGCATGAAGACCTCGCCGCCTTTGTCGACTTTTTGCTCGCGCGCGAAGCGCGGGCTGCACTGCAGGTGGCTGTCTGATGGCGTTTATCCGTTCCGTTCTCCACGCCCTGTGGATGCTTGTCACCGTGGTGCCCTGGGGCATCATCATGTGCGTCAGCTCGCTCTGGAAGCGCGGCATTCCGCTGTACTGGATGGCCGAGCAATGGCTCAGCTGGGCCATCGGTGGCGCGCGCGTGCTGCTGGGCATCAAGACCCGCGTGACCGGCATGGAAAACCTGCCGACCGACCAACTCGCCGGCGCGGTGCTGCTGGTGAAGCACCAGTCCACGCTCGAGACTTTCCTCATGCCCACGCTGATGCCGCATCCGCTGGCCTTCGTTTTCAAGAAGGAACTGATCTACGTGCCGTTTTTCGGCTGGGCGATGGCGCGGCTGGACATGATCCACATCGACCGGAGCCAGCGCGCGCAGGCGTTCAACAAGGTGGTGAACCAGGGCCGCAAGCTGCTCGCGCAGGGCATCTGGATCATCATGTTCCCCGAAGGCACGCGCATTCCGCGTGGCCAGAAGGGCACCTACAAGAGCGGCGGCACGCGCCTGGCCTGCGAAACCGGCGTGCCCGTGATCCCGATCGCAGTCACCTCGGCCAAGGTCTGGCCGCGCAAGGCTTTCATCAAGCGCCCTGGCGTGGTCGACGTGTCGATCGGCCCGGCGATCTCGAGCGTGGGCCGCAAGCCCGACGAGCTGATGCGCGAAGTCGAAGCCTGGATCGAGGCCGAGATGCGCCGCCTCGACCCCGAGGCCTACAGCGACAGCCCGGCGCAGCCGCAGCAGACGTTGCCGCGCGAAGCGGGCTGACGCGCCAACCTCAGACCCGGGCCCGACATGCGGGGAATGCTGCAGTTCACGATGGACCTCTTCGAGGGGCTGGGGAGCACGCCGGCGCCTGCTGCTGCGCCGCCGCGGCGGCCGCGGAAGAAGGCGCCAGCGCCTGTGCCGCCTGCTGCTCCCGCGCCGGTGGTGGCTGTCGCGCCTTCACCTGTCGGACCCGTTGATCCGCGTCCTGCGGTGCCGTTGGCTGACACACTGACGCTGGCGAATTTCACACATCCGCAGGCCACGCGCGAAGTGGTGCTGGGGTCGGCGCGCGTGGCCTACGAATTCAAGCGGGGGCAGCGCAAGACCATCGGTTTTCTTGTGGGTGCCGAAGGTTTGTCGGTGCGTGCGCCGCGGTGGGTCACGCTGCGCGATGTCGATGCGGCGGTGCGTGAGAAGGCCGACTGGATTCTGCGCAAGCTGGCGGAGACGCAGCAGCGCAATGCGCGTGTTGAGGCGACGCGGATTGCTTGGGAAGATGGGGCGGAGTTTCCTTTTCTTGGCGAGCTGGTGGTGATTCGGCTCGATCCGAAGCACGGGTTTGCCAGTGTGGGCGGGACGCTCGATCCTGCTGTCGAAGGCGGTGGCCCGCGGACGCTGCGGCTGGCGGTGGCGCAGAACGCTGCGCCTTCGCAGATTCGGGATGCGGCGCAGGCCTGGTTGATGCGGCAGGCTCGCAAGCTGTTCATCGAACGGCTGGATCACTTTGCGCCGCTGCTGGGGGTGTCATGGCAGAAGCTGTCGCTCTCCAATGCGGCTACGCGGTGGGGGAGTGCGAGTGCGGATGGGTCGATTCGGTTGAACTGGCGGTTGATTCACTTTCGCTTGCCGGTGATCGACTACGTTGTTGCGCATGAGTTGGCGCATCTGCGGGTGATGGATCACTCGCATCGGTTTTGGGAGACCGTTGAAAGCGTGGTGCCTGACTATGGGGTGCTTAGGCAGCAGTTGAAGGATGAGGCTGTGCCTCGGTGGGGCTGACTGTGTTCCTTTGCTTCCCGGGGCCGGGTCTCGCCCCGGCGGGCGACTCACTTTCTTTTGCTTCGCCAAAAGAAAGTAAGCAAAGAAAAGGCGACCCCACTGTCTG
>NZ_JBWKYW010000076.1:0-21098 GCF_059423965.1 Variovorax sp. GW458-11-26-14-LB1 | reverse complement strand
CCTTCCGCCACCCCCTTCCCCGGATGAACCCCGCCATGACCACGAACTGCCGCCTGATCCTTGCCGCCGCACTCTGCGCCGCCCTGCCCACCGGTGCCCTCGCGCAGCCCGCGTGGCCCGCTGCCAAGCCCCTCACGCTGATCGTGCCCTTCACGGCCGGCGGCAGCGTGGACGTCAACGCCCGCCTCGTGGCGCAGCGCCTGGGCGAACGGCTCAAGCAGTCGGTCGTGATCGAGAACGTGAGCGGCGCGGGCGGCGCCATCGGCGTGGCCAAGGCCGTGAGCGCGGCGCCCGACGGCTACACGCTGGTGGTTGGCCCCGACAGCGCCATCGCCATCGGCCGGCTGGTCAACCCCTCGGCCTTCCGCTTCGATCCGCTGAAAGACCTGGCGCCCGTCGGCCTGCTCAACACCGCGCCGATGGTGCTGGTGGCGCGCCCCGGCCTCGATGTGCGCAGCTACGCCGACTTCGTGAAGCTCGCCAAGGCCCAGCCCGGCCACTACAACTACGCCACCTCGGGCGTGGGCACCGTGCTGCAGCTGGCGATGGAACTGCTCAAGGAGCGCAGCGGCATCTTCGTGACCCACGTGCCCTACCGCGGCGGTGCGCAGATCGCCACCGACGTGATCGGCGACCAGGTCGACCTCGCGATGCTGGTGAGCACCAGCGCCATCCCGCACGTGAACGGCAAGCGCCTGAAGGCCCTGGGCATCACCGGCAGCCAGCGCCTGCCGGCGCTCGCGCAGGTGCCCACCTTCAACGAGATGCCCGGCCTCAAGGGCTACGACATGGTGAGCTGGACCGGCATCTTCGCACCCGCGAAAACGCCGCCGGCCGTGGTGGCGCGGCTCAACCAGGAACTGAATGCGGTGCTGCAGGAGGAAGGCGTGCGCGCCAAGCTGGCGGAACAAGGCGCTTTGCCGGGCAGCGGAACGCCGGAGGCGTTCGGGAAGTTCGTGCAGGCCGAGTACGCACGCAATCAAAAGATCGTGCAGACCGCCAACATCAAGGAGTAAGAAGCTCGCCCCCAGGCTGCGCGCACTTCGTGTCGCTTCGCCAACCCCCTACCGGGGGCAACACCTGAGGCCCGGCAAAGCCGGTTCCTCGGTGTTCGCTTGAAGGGGCCGACGCAGAGTCGGTCAGTGGCTGGCTGAAAAGGCTCAGCCGGCCTTTTCGTTGCTCTCGTCTTCCGGCCAGTCGCGGATGTAGGCCTTGAGCATCTTGTTCTCGAAGTTCTGCGCGTCGACCACGGCCTTGGCCACGTCGTAGAAGCTGATCACGCCCATGAGCATGCGCTTGTCCATCACGGGCATGTAGCGCGCGTGGCGCTCCAGCATGATGCGGCGGATTTCGTCGAGGTCGGTTTCGAGCGTGCAGGTGACGGGCGCGTCGTCCATGGCCTTACGCACCAGCGTGGTCCCGACCTGGCCGCCGTTGTTGACGACCGCCACGATCACTTCACGGAAGGTGAGCATGCCGACCAGGTCGCCGTGCTCCATGACCACCAGCGAACCGATGTCCTTGTCCGCCATGGTCTTGGCGGCTTCCGCCAGCGGGTCGTCGGGCGTGGTGGTGAAGAGCGTGTTGCCCTTGACGCGAAGAATGTCGCTGACTTTCATGGTGGTGCTCCTCTCGGGGATTCGTCGTTCTCGGCGTCGTGCCGATTTGAATATAGCCCACAATCGACGCCGACCCGAACGCCCCTGTCGCCTGTGCAAGCATTGCCGGCATCACGGGGCATTGCGAAGAGACAACAGAAAGGCCTTCATGCCCGGTTATTCCGACCCCGGTTTCGACACCCTCGCGCTGCACGCCGGCGCCGCCCCCGACCCCACCACCGGCGCGCGGGCCGTTCCCATCCACCTGACGACCTCCTTCGTCTTCGAATCCAGCGACCACGCGGCCGCGCTGTTCAACCTGGAACGCGCGGGTCACGTCTACTCGCGCATCAGCAACCCGACCAACGCGGTGCTGGAGCAGCGCGTGTCGGCGCTCGAAGGCGGCATCGGCGCCATCGCCACGGCCAGCGGCCAGGCGGCGCTGCACCTGTCGGTGGCCACGCTGATGGGCGCGGGCTCGCACATCGTGGCCAGCACGGCGCTGTACGGCGGCTCGCAGAACCTGCTGCACTACACGATGCGCCGCTTCGGCATCGAGACCACCTTCGTGAAGCCCGGCGACCTCGATGGCTGGCGCGCCGCGGTGCGCCCCGAAACCAAGCTCTTCTTCGGCGAGACCGTGGGCAACCCGGGCCTGGACGTGCTCGACATTCCCGCCGTGAGCGACATCGCCCACGAAGCCGGCGTGCCGCTGCTGGTCGACTCCACGCTCACCTCGCCCTACCTCATCAAGCCCTTCGACTGGGGCGCCGACCTGGTCTACCACTCGGCCACCAAGTTCCTGTCGGGCCACGGCACCGTCATTGGCGGCGTGGTGGTCGACGGCGGCAGCTTCGACTGGGAGAAGTCGGGCAAGTTCGCCGAGCTCACGCAGGCCTACGACGGCTTCCACAACATGGTGTTCAGCGAGGAAAGCACCGTGGGCGCGTTCCTGCTGCGCGCGCGCCGCGAAGGCCTGCGCGACTTCGGCGCCTCGATGAGCCCGCACACGGCCTGGCTGATCCTGCAGGGCATCGAGACGCTGCCGCTGCGCATGGAGCGCCACATCGACAACACGCAGAAGGTGGTCGAGTTCCTGGCCACGCACCCGTTCGTGTCGCGCGTGGGGCATCCGCTGATCGAATCGCACCCGAGCCATGCGCTCGCGCAGAAGCTGCTGCGCCACGGCGCGCGCGGTGCCGGCGCGGTGTTCAGCTTCGACATCAAGGGCAGCCGCGCGCAGGGCAAGGCCTTCATCGAGGCGCTCAAGCTGTTCAGCCACCTGGCCAACGTGGGCGACTGCCGCAGCCTGGTGATCCACCCGGCCAGCACCACGCACTTCCGCATGACCGACGAGGCGCTGGCGGGCGCGGGCATCTCGCAGGGCACCATTCGCCTGTCGATCGGCCTGGAAGACCCGGCCGACCTGATCGACGACTTGAAACGCGCGCTGAAGGCGGCGGAAAAGGCAGGTGCCTGAGATGAACTACACCGTCAACGGCCACGACACCTACTGCTACACCGCCGGGAAGCCCTTCGATGCGGCCAAGCCCACGGTGGTGTTCATCCACGGCGTGCTCAACGACCACAGCGTGTGGATTCTGCAAAGCCGCTGGTTCGCCAACCACGGCTGGAACGTGCTGGCGGTCGACCTGCCCGGCCACTGCAAGAGCGCCGGCGCACCGCCGGCCAGCGTGGAAGAGGCGGCGCAGTTCGTCATTGCGCTGCTCGACGCGGCCGGCGTGCAGAAGGCCGCGCTGGTCGGCCACAGCTTCGGCTCGCTGATCGCGCTCGAAGCCGCGGCACGCGCGCCCGAGCGCATCACGCAGCTCGCGATGGTCGGCACGGCCTACCCGATGGTGGTGTCGCCCGCGCTGCTCGAAAGCTCGGTGAGCGATCCGCAGCGCGCCATCGCGATGGTCAACACCTTCTCGCACTCGCTGCTGGCACCGCCGCCTTCGTCGCTCGGCCCGGGCACCTGGCTGTACGGCAGCTCGCGCGCGCTGATGCGCCGCGTGCTGGCGAGCAACCGCGAGGCCAACGTGTTCCACATCGGCTTCAAGGCCTGCAACGACTACGCGAACGGCGAAGCCGCGATGGAGAAGGTGCAGTGCCCCGTGTTGTTCCTTTTGGGCGACGCCGACCAGATGACGCCGCCGCGCGCCACCAAGGCGCTGGTGGGCAAGGCGCGCAACGCCAAGGTGGTGACGGTGCATGCCGGCCACGCGCTGATGAGCGAGGCGCCGGACGAGGTGCTGTTCGCGCTGCGCGACTTCGTCGCGGGCTGAAAGCTGCGACGAACGCTGGGTCGCTCAGCTGCCCAGCGCGTTGATGTCCGCCGGATCGAGCAGCACCTTGCGTGCGCCCCGGCGCGCCACCGCGAGCATCGCGCGGCCCACCTTCTCGGTGGTGGTCACACGGTCGGGCCACCAGCGGTGGGCCAGCCCGAGCACCGGCTTGAGCACCACGATCGCGGCGTCGTACAGCGGCGTCTTCGAGCGCACGCCGTGCAGCGGCTGGATCATGCCGGGCCGGAACATGTAGGACGCGCGAAACGGCAGGCGCATCAGCGCGTTCTCGGTCGCGCCCTTCACGCGCGCCCACATGCGTTCGCCGCGCTCGCTGCTGTCGGTGCCGGCGCCCGTCACGTAGGTGAAGGTCATGCCCGGGTTGAGCCGCGCCAGCACGGTGGCGGCGGCCATCGTCAGGTCGTAGGTGATGCGCTTGTACTCGGGCTCCTTCATGCCGACCGACGACACGCCCAGGCAGAAGAAGCAGGCATCTAAGCCCGTCAGCTGCGACTCGATGGCGCGGTAGTCGAACATGTCCTTGTGGACCAGGTCCTGCAGCTTGGGATGCTGCTGCCCGGTGGCGCTGCGTCCCACGGCCACCACGCGTTCCACGTCGGGCGCCAGCAGGCACTCGCGCAGCACGCCCTGCCCCACCATGCCGGTGGCGCCAAAGATCAGGATGTTCATGGGAAGGAAGCTCCGAAGAGGTCAGACCGCGAAGACCGCGGGCTTTTTCTCGAGCACGGCCAGCAGCAGGTCGACGTCGAGGCTGGAAGGTTGCGGCGGCTGCAGCGCGCCGAGCAGGCGCGACAGCGTTTCGATGTGCGGCAGCAGCGGACCGAGAAAGCGCGTACCGTCGGCGCCCGCCACCAGCAGGGTCGGGAAGGTCTCGACGTCGAAGGCGTCGGCGATCTCGGCGTGGTCCTCGATGTCGACCCAGGCGAAGCGGAACTGCGGGTGCGCCTTTGCCAGCTCGACCAGCAGCGGCCGGTAGTCGCGGCAGGTGCCGCACCATTCGGCGCACAGGCACACGACCCACAGCGCATTGGCATCGGCGGAAGAATCGACGGGGACGACGGGAACAGCGCTCAAGGTGGATACGGCGAAGGTGGGATGGCGAACCCGGGTGGTGCGGCCGCGGGGTCGTGGCTATTATCAACAAAGCCCCTGCGGGGCGCAGGAGACCCATGATGAACACCTCCACCCCTGCCGCACCGGACACGCCGGCCACGGTCGATCCGCGCCGCTTCACCAGCTTTGCCGAGTTCTATCCCTTCTATCTGACCGAGCACGCCAACGTCACCTGCCGGCGGCTGCATTTCGCGGGCTCGACGATTTCGCTGCTGTGCCTCGTGGCCCTGGTGGTCACGCTCAATCCGTGGTGGCTGCTGGCCGGGCTGGTGGCGGGCTACGGCTTCGCCTGGGTCGGGCACTTCGGCTTCGAGAAGAACAAGCCCGCCTCGTTCAAGCGCCCGCTGTACTCCTTCATGGGCGACTGGGCGATGTACCGGGACATCTGGGCCGGCCGGGTCAAGATCTGACGCCCCCAACGCCAGGGCGCTCCTAGATCAATAGCACGTCGCCTAGCCGCAGCGTACGCAGCGGGCCCTTCTGCCACAGGTCTTCCAGCGGCTCGGCGCGCGGCATCAGCAGCTCGCGCAGCAGCGGCTCGATGGGCGTCGACGGGTCGGCCAGCAGCACGTAGCGCGGGTCCTGGTTGGCGGGCTCCTCGGCCAGCGGCGCGATCCAGTCCAGCCGCACCAGCGTCTCGAGCACCGGCGCCAATTGCAGCCCGTCGACGCGCATGCGCGTCAGCAGTTCGCTCGCGCCCATGCCCTTGGCCGGCGTGGCCTGTGCGCGCGCCAGGTGCTGCAGCACTTCCATCGCGAGCTGCATCGGCCAGCCCGCCGCGCCGCCCCGGCGCGCCACGCCCGTCAGCAGGCTCGGCAGGTAGGCCGCGATGACGGCGCCCAGCAGCACGATCACCCAGGCCACGTAGATCCACACCAGCAGGATCGGGAAGGTGGCGAAGGCGCCGTACAGCACCGAGTAGGTCGGCACCAGGCTCAGGTAGTAGCCCAGCACGCGCTTGGCGATCTCGATGGCGGCCGCCACGAAGATGCCGCCGGCCCAGGCGTGCGACCAGCGCACCGTGGTGTTCGGCACGTAGTGGTACAGCCCGGCCATGCCGGCCGCGAGCAGCAGGAATTCCAGGGTGTCGAAGGCCAGCTTGACGATGCCTCCGCCCACCACGTCGCGCGAAGCGGCGAACACGTACGAGGTGGTCGACAGGCTCACCGCAAGGATCAGCGGCCCGAGCGTGATGGTGGCCCAGTAGATCAGCACCCGCTGCGCCAACGGCCGCGGCGTGCGCACGCGCCAGATGTTGTTGAGCGTCTTGTCGATGGTGAGGATCAGCGCGATGGCGGTGATCAGCAGCACCACCAGGCCCGCAATGCCCAGCCCGCTGGCCTTGCTCGCGAACTGGTTCAGGTAGCCCAGCACCTGGCGCGCGATGTTGTCGGGAATCAGGCTCTCGATCAGCCAGCGCTGCAGGCGGCCCTGCATGGTGGCGAACATCGGGAACACGGTGAAGAGGGCGAGCGCCACCGTGAAGAACGGCACCATGGCGATGGTGGTGGTGAAGGTCAGGCTGCTGGCCGTGAGGCCGAGGCGGTCTTCGCGGAAACGCTCGCCCAGCACTGCTGCGGTGTTGCGCCAAGGAAAGCGCGAAAGATCCCTCCAAAGCTGCCTGCGATTCATGGCCGGTATCATGCCATCCGCTCTTTCCCGAGACGCGCCACACCCAGTGCGCCTCCCCCTCTCTCTTTCGCCGCCACCGTGTCCGACACCCCACTCCCGCCCTCTTCCGTCCGCGCCACCCGATGGGCCGCCGTGGGCAGCCTCGTCGGCCTGATCGTGCTGGGCCTGGCCTGGGAGCTGTGGCTGGCGCCGCTGCGCCCGGGCGGCTCGCTGCTCGCGCTCAAGGTGCTGCCGCTGGTCATTCCGCTCGCGGGGCTCTACAAGAACCGCATGTACACCTACCGCTGGGTCAGCCTGATGATCTGGCTCTACTTCACCGAAGGCGTGGTGCGCGCCTGGAGCGACACCAACGGCGTGGGGCAAATCCTCGCGCTCGTCGAGGTGCTGCTGTGCCTCGTGCTCTTCGCGGCCTGCGCGTGGCATGTGCGCCTTCGCCTGCGCCACGCCAAGGCCGCTGCTGCTGCTGCCCGTCCCCTGGAGGCTTCCGCCCAATGACCACTTCTTCTTCCCTCCTCGACCAACTGCGCGCCATCGTCGGCGCCACGCACGTGCTGACCGAGGGCGACCTCGCGGCCTACGAGCAGGACTGGCGCAAGCGCGCGCGCGGCAAGTCGCTCGCCGTGGTGCGCCCGGCCAATGCGCAGCAGGTGGCCGACGTGGTCAAGGCCTGCGCCGCGGCCGGCACGGCCGTCATTCCGCAGGGCGGCAACACCGGCCTGGCGGTCGGCTCCATTCCCGACGACAGCGGCACGCAGGTGGTGCTGAGCCTGCAGCGCCTGAACGCCATCCGCAACATCGACGCCGCCAACCTCACGATGACCGTCGAGGCCGGCTGCATCCTGCAGACGCTGCAGGAGACGGCTGAGAAGGCCGGCTACCTGTTCCCGCTGAGCCTGGCGGCCGAAGGCAGCTGCACCATCGGCGGCAACCTCGCGACCAACGCGGGCGGCACGCAGGTCGTGCGCTACGGCAACACGCGCGACCTGTGCCTGGGCCTGGAAGTGGTCACGCCGCAGGGCGAGATCTGGGAAGGCACGAGCGGCCTGCGCAAGGACAACACGGGCTACGACCTGCGCGACCTGATCGTCGGCAGCGAAGGCACGCTGGGCGTCATCACCGCGGCGACCATGAAGCTGTACCCGCTGCCCGCCGCGCAGCTCACGGCCTGGGCCGCCGTGCCTTCGCTCGACCACGCGGTCACGCTGCTGGGCCTGGCGCACAAGCACCTGGGCTCGGGCCTCACGGGCTTCGAGGTGATGGGCAAGTTCGCGCTGAGCCTGGTCGACAAGCACATGCCGCAGCTGCGTGTGCCCTTCATTAACGACGAGGCCGTGCCCTACTGCGTGCTGCTCGAGAACTCCGACAGCGAGTCCGAGGACCATGCCCGCGCGCGCTTCGAGGCGCTGCTCGAAACCGCCTTCGAAGACGGCTGCGTGACCGACGCGGTGGTGGCCGAAAACCTCACGCAGGCGCACCAGCTCTGGCACATCCGCGAGAGCATTCCGCTCGCGCAGGCCGAGGAAGGGCTGAACATCAAGCACGACATCTCGATCCCGGTGTCGCGCATCCCGGCCTTCGTGGAAGCGACCGACGCGCTGCTGAAACGCGAGATCGCCGGCGTGCGGCTCGTGAACTTCGGCCACCTGGGCGACGGCAACCTGCACTACAACGTGCAGGCGCCCGAGAACATCGACACCAAGGCCTTCCTGAAGAACGAGGAAGAGCGCATCAACACGCTGGTCTACGACGCGGTCGAGCAGTTCGGTGGCTCGTTCTCGGCCGAGCATGGCGTGGGCTCGCTCAAGGTCGACAAGCTCGAGAAGCACAAGTCGCCGGTGGCGCTGGAGATGATGCGGGCGATCAAGCGCGGGCTCGATCCGAAGAACATCCTGAACCCGGGGCGCGTGATCCGGGTCTAGCCCGGAAAGTCCTCGCCGCGCAGCTCGATCGGCTGGCCATGCGGCGTGCGCTCCGCCGCGTGGTCCCAGGCGTGGCGGTAGCGGGCCAGCTCATCGCCGGAACTCGCGCCCTTGCGGGCCACGAGGCCTTCGAGCGCGGCGAGCCAGTGGCGGTAGTAGGTGTCGCCCGTGTCGGGGTCGCCTGCGGCTTGCGCAGCGCTGATCTGGGTGGCCAGCGCCTCGGCCCATTCGACCCAGCTGAACAATCCGCGCTCGTGCAACGCCAGCGTCATCGCGAAGGCCTGAGCCTCCCACGGTTCCCTGAACACCGGCCCGTCGGCGTCGCGCGGCATGCCCGGGGCGAGTGCGAGCGGCGGCATGTCGTTCGCCTTCATGCCGCGGGCTCCAGGTAGCTTTCCCACGCATCGACCGACACGGCCAGGTTCTGGCGCGGCGCGGCGTCGCCCCACAGCTCGGCTTCGTCGAAGACCACGGTGTAGAGCCATTGCGGCTGCTCGCCCAGGCCCTGCGCATTCGCATCGGCGAACACGTGCGCGCCGTGGATCTGCTCGATCGTGCCGCGCTTGCCCTGCACATAGGCCGGCAAGCGCGTGTGGTGGTCGACGCGGCCGAGGTGCATGCGCACGGCCTGCCCGACCGCAAAGCGCGCGGGCGCCGATGCGGGGCGCTCGGTGCCGGAGCCCTTGGCGAGCACGGCGGGCACGTTCTCGGCCTGCAGCACGCGGGCGACCGGCGCGGCCGGATGGTGCATCTGCCCGGACGCGATCTCGTCCGCGAAGACCTGGCCACGCTGCAGCATCAGCTGCTCCAGCGCGCCGAGCCAGATCTGGTAGTAGCTCAGGTCGCGGTAGTCGGGCAGCGTCTCGCGCGCGGCGCGGCTGGTGTCGATGTTCCAGGAGCCGGTGGCGCCCATGGCCAGCGTGAGCGCCAGCGCGCGCGGCTCCCAGGTGCCGTGGAACAGCTCGCCCTCGGGCTCGGGCGTGACGGGGCCGAAGCCGGGTTGTCCGCCGAGGTCGGCGTGGGTCGTGTAGGTCATGTCGTGCTCCTTGCCGACGGCGCCTCGACCACGCGCGTGCCGATCATCGAATCGCGCGAGACCAGCGCGGCGAGTTCGTCTTCGCTCCAGCCCTCGGTGCCCGCCGGGCGCTGCGGGATCACGAGGTAACGCACCTCGGCGGTCGAGTCCCAGACGCGGATGCGCGTGGTCTCGGGCAAGGTGGTGCCGAAATCGGCCAGCACGCCGCGCGGGTCTTTCACGGCGCGCGAGCGGTAGGGCGCGCTCTTGTACCAGGTGGGCGGCAGGCCGAGCACGGGCCACGGGTAGCAGCTGCACAGGGTGCAGACGACCATGTGGTGCTGGTCGTCGGTGTTGGCCACGGCCACCATGTGTTCGCCCTGGCGGCCGGTGTAGCCCAGCGAGGCGATCGCCGCCGTGGCATCGGCCATCAGCCATTCATGGAACTTGTGGTCGACCCAGGCCCGCGCCACCACCCGTGCGCCATTGCGCGGGCCGATGCGGGTCTGGTAGGTATCGATCAGCGCGTCGAGCGCGGCGGGGTCGATGTAGCCTTTTTGCGTGAGCACGCTTTCGAGGGCGCGCACGCGCAGGTCCATCTCGCCGAGTTCGCTGTGGTCCTGGGAATGGTCGTGGGAGTGGTCATGGCCGGTCATCGGCCGATGCTAGCGCCGCCCCGTAAAATTCCCAACATGACCCTCCCTGCCCGCCCCGTCCGCTCCCAGTACGAAGATTTCATGCGCCACGTCGACACGCACGGCGTGTTCAAGAGCGACCGCACGGGCACGGGCACCAAGAGCGTGTTCGGCCACCAGATGCGCTTCGACCTGAACGAGGGCTTTCCGCTGGTGACCACGAAGAAGGTGCACCTCAAGTCCATCATCCAGGAACTGCTGTGGTTCCTGACCGGATCGAGCAACAACAACTGGCTCAAGGAACGCGGCGTCACCATCTGGGACGAATGGGCGCGCGAAGACGGCGACCTGGGCCCCGTGTACGGCGTGCAGTGGCGCAGCTGGCCCACGCCCGACGGCGGCCACATCGACCAGATTTCCGACGTCATCAAGACGCTGAAGACCAACCCCGACTCGCGCCGCATCATCGTGAGCGCCTGGAACGTGGCCGAGCTGTCGAAGATGGCGCTCATGCCCTGCCATGCCTTCTTCCAGTTCTACGTGGCACCGCCGCAGGCCGAAGGCGAGCGCGGCAAGCTCAGCTGCCAGCTCTACCAGCGCAGCGCCGACATCTTCCTGGGCGTGCCCTTCAACATCGCGAGCTACGCGCTGCTCACGCACATGGTGGCGCAGCAGTGCGACCTCGACGTGGGCGATTTCATCTGGACCGGCGGCGACTGCCACATCTACAGCAACCACGCCGAGCAGGTGAAGCTGCAACTGAGCCGCACGCCCTTCCCCTACCCCACGCTGAACATCAAGCGCAAGCCCGACTCGATCTTCGACTACCAGTACGAAGACTTCGAAGTGCTGGACTACAAGCACGGCGATCCGATCAAGGCGCCGGTGGCGGTGTGATGCCGATGCGCCGTGCGGCTGCCTCGCCCAGCCTGAGCGACGCGCGGTGACGGTGGCGGCCCAGGCTCAGCCCCACCCATTCAGCCAGCGTGCGACGCTGGCAACGCTCGCCGTGCTGGCCGAGCTGACTTTCGTCGGCGCCTCGATGCTGGGCTGGCTTCCCTTGATCATCCTGCAGGGCGTCTTTCTCGGCCCCATGGTGGCCACCGCCACCGGCGCTGCCTTCACCCTGATGACCTGGTGGATCGTCCAGCCGACGGTTTCGATCACCGGCACGGCGCTGCCCCGGGACAAGGCGCCCACCTTCTTCCGCGCGCTCGACGATCTCCGACAGCAGCTCGACGCACCGTCGATCGACCACGTCGTGCTGATCGACGAACCCAATGCCGCCGCCTACCAGTCCGGCGGCTTCCTGGCCCTGGCCGGTGGCCGGCGCACCCTGATGCTCGGCGTGCCGCTGCTCAAGCTGCTGTCCGACCGGGAACTGCTGGCGGTGGTCGCGCACGAGCTCGGTCACTTCTCGCGCCGCCATGGCCGGCTCGGGCACTGGATCTACAACGTGCGCGCCAAGTGGGACATCTATCTCGACAGCAATCCCGCACGCGACGGGGGCATCGATCGGTTGCGCCGCTGGATCGCGTCGGCCTTCCTGCCGCGCTTCATCCGGATGTCCGCGAGCTGGTCGCGCGCCTGCGAGTTCGAAGCCGATGCGCTCGCGGCTCAGGCCACGAGCGGCGCCGATCTCGCGCGAGCGTTGACCAAGCTCGAAATCACCAGCAGCTTGATGCGATCGGACCTGCGTACCCGATTGGGCGAACTGCAGGCCGCATCGATCGATGCGCCACGGACCTTCTGGAACGTCGTCCGGGAATTCGTGCGCGACACGGGCACCGCTCAGCTGGAAGCAGCCCTCGCCGATGCGCGCCGCCGCCCGCCCCGGCGCAACGACAGCCATCCCGCGCTCGACGACCGCGCTCAGGCACTCGGCCAATCGGTCGCCATCCCCCACTGGACCGAGCCCGTCTGTGCCGGCGAACTCCTGTTCGGCGCCAACTGGGCCACCGAACTGGCAGCCGCCAACGCACGCTGGCACGAAAAGACGGCGCCCACCTGGCGGCTTCAGCATCTGAAGCTGGCGGCCCTGCAGGCGCAACAATGGCCTACGGGCGCGCCTGGCGGCGATGGCCACGCGCTCGAGCGTCTGCTCGCGGACGATGCGATCAATGCAACGGACGAAAGCCTGGCGAGTCTGGAGCGCCACGCCCAAGCGCACCCATCCGATGCGCTGGCGCAATACGGGCTGGGCCGCGCGCTGCTCCAGCGCGCCCGCACCGAGGGCATCGAGCAGGTGCGCAGCGCCATCCGTCTGGACAAGCGCCTGGCCGTGGCGGGCTACGGTGAGATCCTCGGGCATCTGCATGCGCATGGCACCGAAGCCGAGATTCGCGAATTCACCAAGCGCCTGGACCTCGCCGGGGAAAAGCTGGACAAGATCCGGGAGAAACTCTGGCGCCATCTGCTGAAGGAGCCCCTGAGCCCGCTGCCGCTCTGGGCAGCGCAGCTGCTCTCCAAGGCGATCGACGAAGACGACGCCATCGACGGCTGCTGGGTAGTCCGCACCGACATCGCGAACGAGGCGGAGCTGGTGTTCACCGTGAACATCCTGGTCGTGCGCGTGCGCCATGCAAAACTGACCGTCGAAGAAGCCAACGAAGACGTGCTCATCGAACGGTACGCGTCCTACCTCGGGACGCTTTTCCCTCACAATGAACTGGCGCGCGTGCGCGTGTTCTTCGACACGGAAGTCATGAGTCCACGCCTCCTGGAGCGCTTCGCACAAGTCCCCGGCTGCGAGATCCGCACGCCGACCGTACCGATCAACGTGGGCCTGATCAAGATCGATTCGCTCTGATTCCGACGAAACTGCCGTACCTGCCATGAACATCCACCTGATCTTCGCGCGCGCCGCCAATGGCGTGATCGGCGCGAACAACACCATTCCCTGGCACCTGCCGGAGGACATGGCGCACTTCAAGCAGCAGACGCTGGGCGCGCCGGTGATCATGGGCCGCAAGACCTGGGACTCGCTGCCGCCGCGCTTTCGTCCGCTGCCGGGCCGCCAGAACATCGTGATCACGCGGCAGGCCGACTGGGCCGCTGATGGCGCACAGCGTGTGGGCAGCGTGCAGGAGGCGATCGCGCTGTGCGACGCGCTGAAGCTGCCCGATGCCTGGGTGATCGGCGGCGCACAGATCTACGCCGAAGCCGAGCCGCTGGCCCAGCGCGCCGTGGTCACCGAGATCGCGCGCGACTACGAAGGCGACGCGCACGCCCCCGTGCTCGACGCCGCCGTGTGGCGCGAAACGCAGCGCGAGTCGCACGTCTCGGCCAAGGACGGCCTGCCCTTCAGCTTCGTGACCTACGAACGCGTCACTGCATGACGATCAAACACCGCGCGCCCGGTACCTCGCCACAACTGTCGCGTCGCACCGTGCTGGCCGGTGCCGCCCTGCTCGCCGGCCTCGCGCCGCTGCAGGCCCTGCAGGCCGCCGGGCCGCTGGAGTCGGACGAGGAAGCGCTGTTCATGCCCGGCACCTCGCGCCCCACGGCCGATGGCCGGCTCGAGGTCGACGTGCATGCCTGGGTGTTCGAACGCGAGCACCGCTGGGGCCTGGACGCCGCGCTTGCGCGCTACCTCGGCATGAACCTGAAGAAGCTCACGCCGGCCGCGCGGCTGCGCTTCGGCCAGCGCACGGCCCTGTTCCATGCCGAGTCGGAAGAAGACAAGGTGATCGACGTCGTCTTCGACGGCTCGGCCACGCGCCTCACGATGCCGCCCACGGGCGCCGACGGCCGCAGCAACCTGCGCGCCGTCGTCGAGGCCTCGCACATCCCGGCGTCGCAGGAGTGGCTGCCGTTCCATGGCGTGACCGGCCCGGGCGAGCTGCTGCCGCGCTTTCGCGGCCGTGCGCAGATCGTGCCGGCGCAGGGCGTGTCGGTCATCTCGGACATCGACGACACCATCAAGCGCACGCAGGTGCGCGACCGGCGCGAGATGCTGCTGAACACCTTCGCGCGCCGCTTCGAGGCCGCGCCGGGCATGGCGGCGCACTACCGCGCGCTGGCGCAGGCGCCCGGCACGCGCTTTCACTACCTCTCGGGCAGCCCGATCCAGCTGTACCCCGCGCTCACCGACTTCATTCGCGACGCCGACTTTCCCGCCGGCAGCATGCACCTGCGCGAGAGCACGACATGGCGCACGCTGATCCCCAGCGCCGAAGACTCGCGCGCGCACAAGCTCGGCGTGATCGAACGGCTGCTGGCCGAATTTCCGCAGCGCCGCTTCCTGCTCGTGGGCGATTCGGGCGAGGCCGACCCCGAGATCTACGCACAGGTGTTCCGCGCGCATCCGCAGCGCATCGACGGCATCGTGATCCGCGACGTGACCGACGAGAACCGGCTGTCCGATCGCTACCGCGCCACCTTCGAAGGCATCGAGCCCGTGGTCTGGCACCTGCTGCGGCCCGACACCACCGCCTGGCCCATTCAACCGGCCAGTCGATAGCGGCGGCTCACGCCGCGCGCGCGCCCAGCCAGCGCCGATAGCGCTTCGTCAGCCGCTTCGTGCGCAGCTGATCGAGCACCAAAGTCAGGAACGGCGAATGCGGAGGCGCGCTGTTGCGGCCCGGGCGCAGCGTGCGCAGCCGGCGCTTCACCAGCGCCATGCGCGCCAGCGCGGCCATGACCTGGTCCTTCCAGTCGACCTGCGGGCTCTGCGCCGCCGCGTCTTCGCCCGCGCGCCAGCGTGCGGGCAGGTCGGGCGCCACGGCCAGCGCGGTGGCCATGCCCACCACGGCGACGCCTTCTCCCAGCACCCGTTCGGCAACGGCGCGGCGCACGATGCCGCCCGTGGTCATGACCGGCATGCGCGCCTCGGCGGCCAGCTCCCGGGCGAACTCCAGGAAGTAGGCCTCGCGCGCCAGCGTGCGGCCGTCGGCGGTGCGGCCCTGCATCGCCGGACTTTCATAGCTGCCGCCCGACAGTTCGACCAGGTCCACGGCCTCGTCATTGAGCCAGCGGATGACCTGCTTCGCATCGTTCTCCGAAAAGCCGCCGCGCTGGAAATCGGCGGAGTTGAGCTTCACGGCCACGGCGAAACCGCGCGCCACGCGGGCCCGCACGGCACGCACCACGTCGAGCAGGAAGCGCGCGCGGTTCTCCAGGCTGCCGCCCCAGGCATCGGTGCGCTGGTTGGTCAGCGGCGACAAAAACTGCGAGAGCAGGTAGCCGTGCGCCGCATGCACCTGCACGCCGGTGAAGCCCGCGCGCTCGGCCGCCTGCGCCGTGGCGGCGAAGCGGTCCACGGTCTCGGCGATCTCCGCCTCGCTCATGGCCCGGGGCTGTACGAAAAGCTTGCTGTGCTTGCCCAGATCGAGCGCCACCGACGACGGCGCCCAGGCCGTGCCGCCCATGTTGCTCTGCACCTGGCGGCCCGGATGGTTGATCTGCATCCACACCTGCGCGCCGCCGCTGCGTGCGGCCGCGGCCCATTCGGTGAAGCGCTCGAGCGGCGTGCCGGCTTCGAGCACGACGCCGCCCGGGCCGGTAAGCGCGCGGCCGTCGATCATCACGTTGCCCGTGAGGATCAGGCCCGCCCCGCCCTGCGCCCAGACGCGGTAGAGGTCGTGCAGCGCCGCGCCCGGCAGTTGCCCGGCGTCGGCCATGTTTTCCTCCATGGCGGCCTTGGCCAGGCGGTTGGGCAGGATGCTCCCGTTGGGCAGGGTCAGCGGCAGGAAAAGCGGCGAGGAGTTCACGATGAGGACCGGGTGGTGGAGTGGAAAAACCCGATGCTAAGATTCAAGCCAACTTGAAGGTCAAGCGATATGAAAATCGGTGAACTGGCAGACAAGACCGGCATGGCGCCCTCGGCCATCCGCTTCTACGAACAAAGCGGCCTGCTGCCCGCGCCCGAGCGCGGCGCCAATGGGTACCGCGTCTACACCGAGGCCGCGCTCAAGCGGCTGCAGCTGATCCAGATCGCGCAGAACCTCGGCTTCTCGCTGGACAGCCTGCGCAGCGCCTTCGCGGGCTGCGAGGTCTTCTCGGGGGACGACCTGCTCGAACGGCTCGACGGCCGCGTGCGCGAAATCGACCAGCTCATGGCCGGCCTGCGCGCGCAGCGGCGCGACCTGACCGACCTGCGCGCCACCTTGCGCCAGACCTGGGCCGCCGGCGAATGCATGGACCCCGCCACGCTGGCCGAAAGCATGGCTACGACCAGAAACAAAGTGGCACGTCCCTCGCGCCCGCAGAAAGAACTGGAAACTTCGGTACACGCCTCGAAAGGCATGCGCGGCGCAGGGTTTAGACAGCGCTAATTGTTTGTGCGCACAATGTCCGAACCGCCCTCCCCTCAACACAAGGAGACGACCCATGTCCATGGAATTTCTTCGGACCCTCGCCGAGCAGAAATTGCCATACGTCCTCCACACGCCCGCAGACATCGACAGGCTGCGCGTGCTGCGTGCCGCCGACCTCGTGACTGCCTTCATTCCGCCGTCGGAGCACGCCCCCGACGAGCGCGCGATCCATCAGCTGGCCCAGGTGGAATCGATCACCGCGAAGGGCCGCCTGGCCCTGAACAAGGCGACCTCTTCGTTCATCGAACTCTGAGGTGCGCCCGCACGCTCAGACCACGCCCTGCGCCAGCATCGCATCGGCCACGCGCACGAAGCCGGCGATGTTCGCGCCATCGACGTAGCTCACGCTGCCGTCGGCGCGCGAACCGTAGTGCAGGCACGACTCGTGGATGCCCTGCATGATCTGCAGCAGGCGCGCATCGACCTCGTCGCGCGTCCATGACAGCCGGGCCGCGTTCTGGCTCATCTCCAGGCCCGACGTGGCCACGCCGCCCGCGTTGCTGGCCTTGCCCGGCGCGTACAGCACGCCGTGGCCCTCGAGCACCTTCACGGCCTCCATGGTCGAGGGCATGTTGGCGCCTTCGGCCACGCACACCACGCCGTTCTTCACCAGCGTGCGCGCGTCTTCCTCGTTGAGCTCGTTCTGCGTGGCGCTGGGCAGCGCCACGTCGACCGGCACGTGCCACGGCGTGGCGCCGGCCACGAAGCGGGTGCCGGTGCGCTCGGCGTAGTCGCTCACGCGGCCGTACAGGTGGTTCTTCACGTCCATCAGCACGGCCAGCTTCTCGGGCGTGAAGCCTTCTTCGTCGACCACGGTGCCGCTCGAATCGGACACCGTGACCACCTTGGCGCCCAGCGCCATGGCCTTCTCGATGGTGTACTGCGCCACGTTGCCCGCGCCCGAGACGCTCACGCGCAGGCCGTCGAAGCTGCGGCCCTTGCGCTTGAGCATTTCCTGCGCGAAGTAGACGTTGCCGTAGCCGGTGGCTTCAGGGCGGATCAGCGAGCCGCCGAAGCTCAGGCCCTTGCCGGTGAACACGCAGTCGGCGCGGTTGGTGAGCTTCTTGACCATGCCGGCCATGAAGCCGACCTCGCGCCCGCCCACGCCCACGTCGCCGGCCGGCACGTCGGTGTCGGAGCCCACGTGGCGGAACAGCTCGGTCACGAGCGCCTGGCAGAAGCGCATCACCTCGCCCTGGCTCTTGCCCTTGGGGTCGAAGTCGGCACCGCCCTTGCCGCCGCCCATGGGCAGCGTGGTCAGCGCGTTCTTGAAGGTCTGCTCGAAGGCCAGGAACTTGAGGATCGACAGGTTCACCGAGGGGTGGAAGCGCATGCCGCCCTTGTAGGGGCCGATGGCCAGGCTGTGCTGGATGCGGAAACCGCGGTTGACCTGCACCTCGCCGTGGTCGTCCACCCAGGACACGCGGAACATGATCACGCGCTCAGGCTCCACCAGCCGCTCCAGCAGGCTGTGGCTCGTGTACTTGGGGTGCTTCTCGATGTAGGGCCACAGGCTCTCCATCACTTCGGTCACGGCCTGCAGGTACTCGGGCTGTCCGGGGTTGCGTTGTGCGACGTGTGCGAGGAACCCCCCGACGGATGCGTGCTTCATTCCAATCAATCCTCTGTTTTCCAAAACGGTGCATAACCTTATGCGAATCCTGCATTTTGCCGGATCGGAGAACCAGATTGAGGCGCAAAGCCCTAACAAGGTGCGTTGTTTGGAACGTGTGGCGTGGTGAGGCCCCAACTTGGAACATCGCCCGGGCGCACAGGCGGCCGCAAAAGCGGTCAGAATCCCGCCCCGCGCGCCCTCCCGCACGGCCCGTCTCGGAATTCAAAGATGCAGATCAGCTACCGCTTCCAGTTCTCGCAGGCGCATGTGCTCACCGGCTTCCTGCGCAATCTGCAGCAGGTCTGGTGGGTCCGGTTCAAGTGGCCGTTGGCACTCCTGTTCGCCCTGGCCCTGGCCATATGCGTCCACGAAGGGTTGCCCGTCCTGGCGGTCGTTTTCGCGGTCGGCATCGCGCTGCTGCTGAGCGCGCCGGCCATCGCCCGGCTGGCCCTCCATCGCTTCAGGCAGAGCCCCTTCTACGACGACGAGATCGACTTCTCGCTGTCGGAAAGCGGCTCCCATGCGCGGGGCCGCCACAGCGAGGTGCGCCACGGCTGGGAGGCCTACACCAAGGCCCGCCGCTTCAAGGACGGCCTGCTGCTGTGCCACGGCCCGGACGCCTTCCACTGGCTGCCCGATGCGGCCGCGGCCGATCCGGCGGCCATTGCAGCGGCGCAGCAGCTCGCACGCGCGCGCATCCGGGACTACCGCGAGCTCTGACCGGGAAGCGGGGACGATGAAGGCAAGGCGCCCCGGATCAAGGGCGCGCCCGCCTGCTACTTGCGCGCCTTCTCGATCTCCGCCATCAGCTCCTTGACGGTGGCCTCGCCGACCGAAGCCGTGTACTTGTCGATCACCGGCTTCACCTTGGCGCGCAGCTTCGCCATCTCTTCGGGCGGCAGCTCGGAGACGGTCATGCCGGCCTTCTTGAGCGCGTCGAGCGCGCTGTCGGCGGCGCCGCGCGAGGCCTGGCGCTGGAACGTGGTCGCCTCGGCGGCGGCCTCGTTGACGATCTTCTTTTCGTCGGCACTCATGCCGTCCCAGGTCTTGCGGCTGATCAGCAGCGCCTGCGGGTTGTAGATGTGGCGGGTCTGGGTGATGTACTTCTGCACTTCCGCGAACTTGGACGACAGGATGGTCGTGTTCGGGTTCTCCTGGCCGTCGACCGCCTTCTGGTCGAGCGCGGGATACAGCTCGGGGAACGGCAGCGGCGTGGCGTTGGCGCCCAGCGCGCTGAACATGTCGATGTAGATCGGCGACTGGATCACGCGGATCTTCAACCCCGCGATGTCGTCAGCCTTGACGATCGGGCGCTTGCTGTTCGTCAGGTTGCGAAAGCCCAGGTCCCAGTAGCCCAGGCCGTGCAGCGCCTTGTCCTCCAGCTTGGCCATCAGCTTCTGGCCGAAGGGGCCGTCGGTGACGACGTCGGCTTCCTTGCCGCTGTTGAAGAGGAACGGGAAGTCGTAGGCCGCGAACTCCTTCACCTGCGCCGACAGGATGCCGGCGTTGAGCACGGTCATCTCCACGGTGCCGCCCTGCAGCGCCGACACCGTCTGCAGGTCGCCGCCCAGCGTGCCGCCGGGGAACAGCTTCACGGTGATCTTGCCGCCCGACTTCGCGGCCACGAGGTCGGCGAACTTCTGCGCGCCCTGCGCCTGCGGATGGCCGGCCTGGTTCTGGAACGCGAACTTGATGGTGCGCTCCTTGAGCTGCGCGAACGCACCAGGGGCGGCGAACGCGAGGGCCGCCGCCACGGCGGCCAACAACAGGGTGCGCTTCGAATGCTTCGTCTTCATGATGATGTCTCCTTCTCTTTTTGGGGGTGGTGAAACCGGCAGGGCCTACGCCCTCTTCTTGAACAACGCCGAGGCCCCGCTGGCGCGCGCCACCTCCTCGGCGGCCTGGCACAGCGCCGGTCCCAGCGCCTCCATGCGCTGCGGCGTGAGCCGCACCGACGGGCCCGCGATGGTGACGACCCCGATCGCCGTGCCGTCGGCGCCGAACACGGGCGCGGCCATGGCGGTCATCGCGGGGGCGAACACCTCGTTGATCATGCTGAAGCCGCGCTGGCGCGCCGCCTTCACGAAAGCCATCACGGCCTTGAGCGACGTGGGGGCCTTGGGACCGTAGTCCTCGGGCTTGCCCAGCCCCTTCTTGGCGACGAGCGCCATCGCATCGTCCTCGCCCATGGTGGACAGCCACGCGTGCCCGGCGGCGCTGCACGAGAGCGCCACCGACAGGCCCATGTCGGGGTCGTAGCGAAGGCCGTGCGTGGCGCCTTGGGCCTTCGCGACAAAGGTCAGGTCTTCGCCGTCGACCACCGCCAGGCGCACGAGCTCGCCCGAGGTCGAGGCCAGCTGGTCGAGCAGCGGCTGCGCGATGTCGACGATGCCCGAGCGGCTGAGGAACGACAGGCTGATCGAGACCAGCTTGATGGTCAGCACGTAGTGGCCGTCGCGCGCCTCCTGCCGCACGTAGCCGCAGCGGATGAGCTCCGCGAGCAATCGGTGCGATGCACTCAATGGAATCTGCAATTCGCTGGCCAACGCCGACAGCGCGCACCCCTCGGGATGCTCCGCCAGATGTTCCAGCACCTTGAAGCTGCGTTCCAGTATTCCGCTCATTTCGTCCTCCAGATGTCGTCTCGTCAACGCGGGCGATGCGGCCCGCCACTCAGGGTCCGCCAGCGTAGCAGAACTCGGGGAAGGGATTTCCATTATGGAAATTCTTTCCAACAAAAATACGATCGCCTCCGTCCGGCATTTTTTCCTTCCCCCTTTCTTCCTTCCCGCCCGAGGACCCTTCGTGAAACTTCTTCGTATGCTTGCCGTGGCCGGCCTGTGCGCCGGCCTCACCGCCCCGTCGTGGGCGCAGCAGGAGCGCGTGATCCGCTTCGGCCACCTGAACAACGCCGACCATCCCGTGAGCTTCGGCGTCAAGCGCTT
>NZ_JBWKYW010000075.1:0-23032 GCF_059423965.1 Variovorax sp. GW458-11-26-14-LB1 | reverse complement strand
CCCTCCTCCCCCGATCGCCGCCGCACCGTCCTCGTCACGGGCGCGGGCCGCCGGCTGGGTCGCGAGATCGCGCTGGCGCTCGCGGCGGGCGGCTGGCAGGTGGCGGTGCACTACCGCAGCTCGCGGGCCGAGGCCGAGCAGACCGTGGCCGACTGCGGCGCGCGCTCGGGCGACTCGGCCCTGTTCGAGGCCGACCTGGCCGACGAGCAGGCCACCCGCGCCCTGCTGCCGCGCGTGGCGGCGCGCTTTCGCGCTGTCGATGCCGTGGTGCACAGCGCCGCCCTCTTCGAGCACGACGACGCCGCCAGCTTCAGCTACGCGCTCATGGAGCGCCACGCGCGCAGCAACACCGGCGCGGCCATCCTGCTGGCGCAGGCGCTGCACGACCACCTGGCCCGGCGCGACGCGCAGGGCGGTGCCGTGGTGCACCTGCTCGACCAGAAGCTGTGGAACCCGAACCCCGACTTCCTGAGCTACACGCTCTCCAAGGCCGCGCTCGAAGCCGCCACCCCCATGTTGGCGCTGGCGCTGGCGCCGCGCGTGCGCGTGGTGGGCGTGGCGCCCGGCCTCACGCTGGCGAGCCACATGCTCGATGACGACAAGTTCGCGCAGCTGCACAAGCTGTCGCCGCTGGGCCGCTCGTCCACGCCGGACGACGTGACCGCCACCGTGAAGTTCGCGCTGGAGAACAGCTCGATCACCGGCACCACGCTGCTCGTCGACGGCGGCCAGCACCTCATGAAATTCGAGCGCGACTTCTCGCTCATGTGACGAGCACCACCACCATGTCCACGAACACACCGCACGGCCACCAGACACTCACCCTCCATGGCCTGCGCTTCGACGCCAACCTGGGCATCCTCGAGCAGGAAAAGACCGCGCCGCAGCCGATCCTGGTGGACGCCGAGCTCAACCTCGGCCCGCAGCCGCTGCTGCCGCAGGACGACGACATCTTCCACGTGCTGGACTACCGCAAGGTGCGCCGCATCATCATCGACGAGTGCACCGCCGAGCACGTCAACCTGCTCGAAAGCCTGATCGGCAAGCTCGCGCAGCGCCTGCTGCAACTGCCCGGCGTGCGGGGCGTGCGCGTGAAGATCGCCAAGCTCGAAATCTTCGACGACTGCGAAGTCGCCATCCGCATCGAAGCCGGGGAATGGTGATCCAAGGCAAAATCGGGGGTCTTTCCCCTGATTTGCCCGAAGTAGCCCCCCAATGAACGCCGTCTGGATCGACGATACGCCCGAAGCCGGTGCGCCCTCCAACTCGCTGAAGATCGAACGCGAGACGCACAAGCTCGAGAAGCGCCTGTGCCGCCAGGTCGGCCAGGCCATCGTCGACTACAACATGATCGAAGAGGGCGACAAGGTCATGGTGTGCGTCTCGGGCGGCAAGGACAGCTACGCGCTGCTCGACATCCTGCTCAAGATGAAGGCGCGCGCGCCCATCCACTTCGACATCGTCGCGGTCAACCTCGACCAGAAGCAGCCCGGCTTCCCCGAAGAGGTGCTGCCCAAGTACCTGAGCGAGCTCGGCGTGGCCTTCCACATCGAGAACCAGGACACCTACAGCATCGTCAAGCGCGTGATCCCCGAGGGCAAGACCACCTGCGGCCTGTGCAGCCGGCTGCGCCGCGGCATCCTGTACCGCGTGGCCGACGAGCTGGGCGCCACCAAGGTCGCGCTGGGCCACCACCGCGACGACATGCTGCAGACCTTCTTCCTCAACATGTTCTTCGGCGGCAAGCTCAAGAGCATGCCGCCCAAGCTGGTGAGCGACGACGGCAAGCACATCGTGATCCGCCCGCTGGCCTACGTGGCCGAAAAGGACACGGTGCGCTGGGCGCAGCACCGCGAGTTCCCGATCATTCCCTGCACGCTGTGCGGCAGCCAGGAAAACCTGCAGCGCAAGCAGGTCGGCGAGATGCTGCGCGAGTGGGACAAGAAGTACCCCGGCCGCGTGGAAAACATGTTCACCGCGCTGCAGAACGTCGTGCCTTCGCACCTGCTGGACGGAACGCTGCACGACTTCCAGGGTCTGAAGGCGACGGGCGTGGCCGACGAGAACGGCGACAAGGCCTTCGACACGCCCGCTTTCGACCTGCTCTCCCAGGCACCCTCGGCCCTGCGCATCGTCCAGGGCTGACTCGGGCAACCCAGGGGACTTTGAGGGCCGCAGGCCCGGAGACCCTTATGTATCGTGCATTTTCAGCTCTATTTTTGGTAGCAACCCTGAGCGGCTGCGCCACCTCCTGGGTGGTCGACAGCAACGTCAAGAGCTTTGCCACGCCGGGCACGACCGTGCCGCCCGGCGCCACCTACCGCTTCGAGCGCCTGCCTTCGCAGCAGGCCGACACGGCGCGCCAGGAAGGCCTGGAGGCCATGGCCGCGGCCGCGCTCGACAAGGTCGGCCTGCGCCGCGACGACACAAGGCCGCAGTACACGGCGCAGATCGGCGCGCGCGTCACGGCGGCGCTGTCGCCCTGGGCCGATCCGTGGCTGTACGGGCCCGGCCCCTGGGGCTACGGCTACGGCGGCTACTACGGCCACCGCTGGTATGGCAGCGGCTGGTACGGCGGCCCGATGTTCACGCCGCCGGCCAACCCCTGGTACCAGCGCGAGGTGAGCCTCGTGCTGCGCGAGGCGGGCGGCAGCCACCGCGTGGTGTACGAGACCCGCGCGCGCAACGACGGCCCCTACAGCTCGAGCGCGGCGATCCTGCCGGTGATGTTCGAGGCCGCATTGCAGGGCTTTCCGAACCCGCCGCCGGGCGAGCGCCGCGTGAACATCGAGCTCACGCCGGCCGCCAAGAAATGACGCACTTCTAGAATTCGGACGGATGGAAGCCAATCTCACCCGCCTGATCGCCGTGCGCCACGGCGAGACCGCCTGGAACGTCGACACCCGCATCCAGGGCCACCTCGACATCGGCCTCAATGCCACCGGCCTCTGGCAGGCGCAGCGCGCCGGGCAGGCGCTGGCGGACGAGCCGATCGCGGCGGTCTATGCCAGCGACCTCTCGCGCGCCTGGCAGACCGCCCAGGCCATCGCCGAGCCCCACGGCCTCGCCGTGCAGCCCGACCTGGGCCTGCGCGAGCGCGCCTTCGGCCGCTTCGAGGGCATGAGCTTCGCCGAGATCGAGGCCACGCTGCCCGAGGACGCGCGCCGCTGGCGTGAGCGCGACCCCGAGTTCGAGCCCGAAGGCGGCGGCGAGAGCCTGCTGACCTTTCGCGACCGCGTGACAGGCACCGCCTCGGCCATCGCCGCGCGCCACCCGGGCCAGCTGGTCGTGCTGGTGGCCCACGGCGGCGTGATGGACGTGCTCTACCGCGCCGCCACGCGCCAGGAGCTGCAGGCGCCGCGCACCTGGCAGCTCGGCAACGCGGCCATCAACCGCATGCTGTGGACGCCCGAGGGCTTCAGCCTCGTCGGCTGGAGCGACATCGCGCACCTGGCGACGGACGCGCCGCTGGACGAGACCACGACCTAGTGGGGTGAGCCGCTTGCCTCTCTTCGCCCCGGGCAAGACGCTCCCATGAGAAAAACGAACCCCACGCCCTCGGCCTACGCCAGCTGGGACGCCTCCCAGTCGCTGTCCGCGCCGTGGATCGACGCCACGCACCTGGGAAGCTTCGTCACCCTGGAAGCCGGCGACACCATTGCGCGCGAAGGCGAACGGCACGACTACTTCTATCTCTTGCGATCGGGCTTCGTGCATTCCACGATCCACAGAAGCAACGGCGCGGAGTTCCTGCTCGAGATCTTCGGGCCGGGTGCGATCTTCGGCGAAGGCCCGGCGTTTGCCGACAGCCCCCGGCCGACGACGACCCGGGCGGTCGCGCCGGCCCTTCTCAGCCGCTACCGCCCGGCGGATGTCGCGCAGCAGTTTTCGGCGCTGCCCGAACTCGCGACCTCGTTGATCCAGCTGCTCGGCTTCAAGAACCACATGATCGTGGCCAAGCTCGCCGGGGTGGCCTCGGCGGCGCCCAAGGAGCGGGTCATCGACTTGCTGCTGCGGGTGGCGCGCCCGCCATCGGAGCAGGCACCGAAACAACTCACCGTCGATCTGACCCACGAGCAGATCGGCGCCATGACGGCCTTGAGCCGTGTCACCGTCACGCGCACGTTGAATGCGCTGGCGAGAGAAGGGCTCATTGAAACGCGGGCCCGGCAGGTCAGCATTCCGAATGCGCCGGCCCTGCATCGTTTCCGCGACGCGACACCGTAAGGAAAAAGCCCGCTTCCTGTATCGCTGGATACCGTCGACACCCTCACCCCCTCGCGATCATTCATCCCGTCACACACATGGGAAGAGCAGCGGCGGAGGGAATGGAGAGAGCCGTTGAGGAGAGAGGCCGGAGCGCCTTCAATGGGCGATGGTCCGGGTGTGGCTTAGCGCTGGACTGCACAAGTCCTTCCTGGCCGGGTGGCTCACGCTCATGGCCATCCGGCATCTTTTGAATCGCCGTCAGGCGTGTGATTTGAACCGCCGTCAAGCGTGCGAGGCCGCGTGCCCCGCCGCAGCCTCGGCCTTCGCCTCGCCCGGCAGTTCCACCATCGGCCCACTGCCGCTGTAGCGGTCGAGCGCCAGGTAGATCGCGGGCGTGATGTACAGCGTGATCACCTGCGAGAAGATCAACCCGCCCACCACCGCCACGCCCAGCGGCTGACGCAGCTCGGCGCCGGCACCCAGTCCCAGCGCGAGCGGCAGCGCGCCCATCAGCGCGGCCAGCGTGGTCATGAGGATCGGGCGGAAGCGCAGCCGGCAGGCCTCGCGGATCGCGTCGACCGGCTGCATGCCTTCGGTGCGCTGCGCGTCGAGGGCGAAGTCGATCATCATGATCGCGTTCTTCTTCACGATGCCGATCAGCAGCAGGATGCCGATGGTCGCGATCAGCGTGAGGTCGAAGCCGAAGAGCTTCAGCGAGATGAGCGCCCCCACCGCCGCCGAGGGCAGGCCCGCCAGGATGGTGAGGGGGTGGATGTAGCTCTCGTACAGCACGCCCAGCAGCACGTAGATGACCAGCACCGCGAGCACCAGCAGCACGGCCTGGCTCGACTGCGAACTCTGGAACACCGCCGCATCGCCGCCGTAGGTCGTGATGATCGACTGCGGCATCTTCAGCTCGTCCTTGAAGCGGTCGATCTTCGCGGTCGCGTTGCCCAGCGGCACATCGGGGCCGAGGTTGAACGACACCGTCACCGCCTGCAGCTGGCCCTGGTGGTTGACCGAGGTCGGCCCCACGGTGCGCTTGACGGTCGAGAAAGCCGACAGCGGCACCAGCTTGCCGGTGGTGCTGCGCACCGACAGGCGCGCCACGTCTTCCTCGAACTGGCGGTCGCTGTCGGCCGCCGACAGGATCACCTGGTAGGTGTTGCTGGCGCCGTAGATGCTGCCGATCTGGCGGTCGCCGTACGCGTTGTACAGCGCGGTGCGCAGGTCGCCCACGGCCACGCCGAGCACGCCGGCCTTGTCGCGGTCGATCTCCAGCGTGGCCTGCAGGCCGCGGTTCTGCGAGTCGCTCGTCACGTCGCGGAAGTCGGGGTCGGCGCGCATGCGCTCCATGAGTTTGGTCGACCACGGCACCATCTCGCCGGCATTGACGCTCTGCAGCGTGTACTGGAAGCGCGCCTTGCTCTGGCGCCCGCCCAGGCGCAGGTTCTGCACCGGCTGCATGTACACGGCAATGCCCGGAATCTCGCGAAAGCGCTGGCGCAGCGACTCGAGCACCTTGGCCATCTTGGGGCGCTCGCTGCGCGGCTTGAGCACCGCGAACAGCCGGCCCGAGTTCTGCGTGGCGGTCGGGCCGCCCACGCCGACGAAGGAACTGACGTAGTCCACGCTCGGGTCGGCCTTGAGCGCGGCGGCCACGCGGTCCTGCAGCGCCTTCATGGCGGTGAACGAAATGTCTTCGGCCGCCTCGGTGGTGATCTGGATCTGGCCGATGTCTTCCTCGGGGAAGAAGCCCTTGGGAATGCTGATGAAGAGCCAGGCCGTGACCACGAAGGTCAGCCCCGCCATGACCAGCATCAGCGCGCGGTGCCCGAGCGTCCAGTCGAGCGTGCGCATGTAGCCGCCGTGCACGGCGCGGTAGCCGCGCTCGAAGGCACGGCCGATCGCCGTGCCGGGCTCGGGGTGCTCTTCCTCGTGGTCGAGTGCGCCTTCCTTGCGCGGCACGTGCTTGAGCAGCCGGCTCGCGAGCATGGGCACGAGCGTGAGCGACACCACGGCCGACACCAGCACGGCCAGCGCCACCACCACGGCGAACTCGTGGAACAAGAGGCCGATCACGCCGGGCATGAAGAAGATCGGGATGAACACGGCCACCAGCGAGATCGAGATCGACACGATGGTGAAGCCCACCTCGCGCGCGCCGCGCAGGGCGGCGGCCATCGGCTCCATGCCCTTCTCGACGTAGCGCATGATGTTCTCGAGCACCACGATGGCGTCGTCCACCACCAGGCCCACGGCCAGCGTGATGCCCAGCAGCGAGACGTTGTCCAGGCTGTAGCCGAAGGCGTAGAGCAGCGCCACCGCGCCAATGAGCGAAATGGGAATGGTGGCCGCCGGAATCAGCGTGGCCACCAGCCGGTGCAGGAACAGGAAGATCACCAGCACCACCAGCGCGATGGTGCCCAGCAAGGTGAGCTGCACGTCGTGCACCGCCTCGCGGATCGAGAGCGAGCGGTCGTTGACCATGTGGATCTCGACCGACTGCGGCAGCTCGGCCTTGAAGCGCGGGATGAGCGCGCGCACCGCGTCCACCACCTGCACGGTGTTGGCGTTGGGCTGGCGCTGCACGGCCAGCGAAATCGAGTCTTGCCCGTTGAAGCTGCTGGCAGTCTTGACCGACTCGAAGCTGTCTTCGAGCGTGGCCACTTCGTCCAGCCGCACCGGCGCGCCGTTGCGCTGCGCGATGATCAGCTTGGCGAAGTCGGCCGCTTTCATGAGCTGGCGGTTGGCCTGGATGGTGAGCGTCTGGCGCGGGCCGTCGAGCGTGCCGACCGGCGTGTTGGCGTTGGCCGAATTCACCGCCTTGGCCAGCTCGTCGAGCGTGATGTTGCGCGCGTTGAGCAGGTCGGCGTTGGCCTTGATGCGCACCGCGAAGGCCTTGCGCCCGTACACGCCCACCTGCGCCACGCCGTCGATGGTCGAGAGCGTGGGCGAAATGAGGTTCTCGGCGTAGTCGTTGAGCTCCGACGGGTTCATCGACGGCGAGATCAGCGCGATGAACAGCACCGGCGCGTCGGCCGGGTTCACCTTGCGGTACGAGGGCAGCTGCGTCAGTTCTTGCGGCAGCTGGCGCTGGGCGCGCAGCAGCGCGGCCTGCACGTCAACCGCGGCGGCGTCGATGTCGCGGCTGCTGACGAATTCGAGCGTGAGCGAACTCACGCCCTGGGTGTTCACCGAGCTGATGGTCTGCAGGCCGGGGATGGTCGAGAACTGCTTTTCGAGCGGCAGCGCGACCGAACTCGCCATGGTGTCGGGGCTGGCTCCCGGCAGCTGCGCGTTGACGTTGATGACCGGCGTGTTGTAGCTGGGCAGCGCCGCCACCGGGATGCTGAAGTACGCAAAGATGCCGATGACCACGACGGCCGCCGACAGCAGCACCGTCATCGCCGGACGGCGGATGCAGAGCTCTGAGATGTTCATGCGCGTTCTCGTGCCGGCTGAACATCCGACGAAGCGGCGCTGCCGGGCGTGACGCCCGTGGTGCCGTTGGCAGGCGCCCCGCCTGGTCCGGCCGGTGCCTTCACGTCGATGCGCACCTTGCCGCCCGGGCGCACGTTCTGGCTGCCTTCGATCACGACCTGCTCGCCGGGCGTCACGCCGCTCACGGCCACCTTGGTGCCGAAGGTGTGGAGCACCTTGACCTGGCGGCGCGCCGCATTGCGCTCGGCATCGACCACGTACAGCGTGGCGCCGTCGGACAGCATCATGAGCGCCGCGGCCGGCACCACGGTGACGCCGTCGAGCATGCGCACCGTGATGCGCGTGTTGACGAACTGGCCGGGCCACAGGCTCTGGTCGGCGTTGGCGAACACAGCCTTGGCGCGCACGGTGCCGATCTGCGGGTCGACCGTGTTGTCGACGAAGTCGAGCGTGCCGAACAGCGGCTCGCGGCGGCCCGTGACCAGCGCCTCGACCTTGGCGCGCGTGCGCGCCGCGGCCAGCAGGTCCTGCAGGTTGCCTTCGGGCACCGGGAAGCTCACGGCGATCGGGTCGAGCTGGGTGATGGTGACCAGCGACAGCGTGGGCTGCACCAGCGTGCCCGGGTAGATGTTCACGGCGCCGATGCGCCCCGCGATGGGCGCGCGCAGCGTGGCGTAGCCCAGCGCCACCTGCGCCGACTGCACGGCCGCGCGGTCGGCCGCGACGGCGGCGCGCTGCGCCTGGAGCTGCGACAGCGTGGCATCGGCCGCGCTCTTGGCGATGAAGTTCTGCGCCACCAGGTCCTGGCTGCGCTTGTACTGGCGCTCCAGGTCGGCCATGGTGGCCTCGTCCTTCTGCTGCTGGGCCCGGGCGCGGGCCAGGTTGGCCTGGTCGTTGCGGTCGTCCAGCGTGAAGAGCAGCTGCCCTGCTTTCACGAACTGGCCTTCCTTGACATGCACCGCGCTCACGGTGTTGGTGACCTGCGGGCGCAGGTCGACGCTGTTGAGCGAAACCACGCTGCCGTTGACCTGCACCGTGACCGGAACGTCCTGCTTCTCGGCCGTGGCCAGCGTGACCAGCGCGGCGGGAGGCCCGGCGTTCGCGGCCTTGGCATCCTTCGTGTCCTTCGTGACGGGCCGATCGCCCGACATGCGCCACCAGCCGCCTGCGACGGCTACGATCAACACGCCCGCGAGGGCGAAGGCGGCAGATTTCTTCATGGGTTCTTGTGCACTTTGGGCTGACAGCAGCTATTGGAGCAGTGGCCGACGCACGGTGTTCACGGGCGCCGTAAAGAAATGTAAAGCAGGCCGACGCAAAGCCCCCGCACCACCCGCTGCACCCGGTATGAGGGAAAACACCCCCTCGCTAAAATCGCCGGTCCACAGCCTCTGGATATACCCCATGAACCGCTGCAAGACACCCACGAAAACACTCACCTCCCTCGCCCTTTGCGCAGCCCTTGCCGGCGCCGCAGGTCTTTTCTCCCTCCACGCCAGCGCCCAGGACGAGGTGCCCCGTCCGCAGACCCAGAACGAGTCGCTCAATGGCGGGCGCAACTTCCCCATCGGCACGCTGCGCGGCAAGTTCATGGTGACCAGCGCCCCCGACGTCGAGCTCGACGGCCGGGCCGACCGCCTGGGCGCCGGCGCGCGCATCCGCAGCCCGCAGAACATGCTGGTCATGCCCGGCGCCATCGTCGGCCAGAAGTACCTCGTGAACTACACGCGCGACGCCGCCGGGCTGCTGCGCGAAGTCTGGATCCTGACGCCCGACGAGGCCATGGCCAGCCGCGAATCGCTGAACAAGCCGTTCCTGAACATCTGGCCGTTCGTCTCGAACGACACGCTGAACACGCAGTAACGCGGCCGGGCCGCAAGCAAGCAAAAATCCGCGGGCGCCACGCGCGCCTCGCAGCCCTTCCTCTTTGCGAAGGGCACAGAGAGCTCCCCATGAAAAAAGTATTCATCAAGACCTTCGGCTGCCAGATGAACGAGTACGACTCGGACAAGATGGCCGACGTGCTCCACGCCGCCCAGGGCTACGAGCCCACGCAGAACGTGGACGAGGCCGACCTCATCCTGTTCAACACCTGCTCGGTGCGCGAGAAGGCGCAGGAGAAGGTGTTCTCCGACCTCGGCCGCGTGAAGCACCTGAAGGCCAAGGGCGTGAAGATCGGCGTGGGCGGCTGCGTGGCGAGCCAGGAAGGCCAGGCCATCATCGCGCGCGCGCCCTACGTCGACATCGTGTTCGGCCCGCAGACGCTGCACCGCCTGCCCGAGATGCTGAACGACCGCGAGCGGCTGGACCGCCCGCAGGTGGACATCAGCTTCCCCGAGATCGAGAAGTTCGACCACCTGCCGCCCGCGCGCGTGGAAGGCGCGACCGCCTTCGTGTCGATCATGGAAGGCTGCTCCAAGTACTGCAGCTACTGCGTGGTGCCCTACACCCGCGGCGAGGAAGTGAACCGCCCCCTGGACGACGTGCTGGTCGAGATCGCCGGCCTGGCCGACCAGGGCGTGCGCGAGATCACGCTGCTGGGCCAGAACGTGAACGCCTACCGCGGCAAGATGGGCGACACCGCCGAGATCGCCGACTTCGCGCTGCTCATCGAGTACGTGGCCGAGATCCCCGGCATCGAGCGCATCCGCTACACCACGAGCCACCCGAACGAGTTCACGCCCCGGCTCATCGAGGCCTACGCCAAGGTGCCGCAGCTCGTCTCGCATTTGCACCTGCCGGTGCAGCACGGCAGCGATCGCATCCTCATGGCCATGAAGCGCGGCTACACCGCCATGGAATACAAGAGCACGGTGCGCAAGCTGCGCGCCATCCGCCCCGACCTGGCGCTTTCCAGCGACTTCATCGTCGGCTTCCCCGGCGAGACCGATGCCGACTTCGACAAGATGATGAAGCTCATCGACGACTGCCAGTTCGACAACAGCTTCAGCTTCATCTTCAGCCCGCGCCCCGGCACGCCCGCCGCCGCGCTGCAGGACGACACGCCGCACGAGGTGAAGCTGGCGCGCCTGCAGACGCTGCAGCGCGTGATCGACGGCAACGTGCGCCGCTTCGGCGATGCGCTGGTGGGCAGCACGCAGCGCGTGCTGGTCGAGGGCGCCTCGCGCAAGGACGCCAACGAACTCATGGGCCGCACCGCCTGCAACCGCGTCGTCAACTTCGAAGGCGACGCCCGCCTCGTGGGCCAGATGGCCGACCTGCGCATCACCCGCTCGCTGGCCTACACGCTGCGCGGCGAGGTGGTCACGCGCGAATCGGCCCTGGCTGCTGCCGCCACGGCGCTCGCCCACTGATGGCGAAACGTCCATCCGTCCGGGGCTCGTTCCAGCAGCTCCTGCTGTTTGCCTTCCTGCTGATCACCGCGCTGCTGGTGGGCGTGGCGCTGCGCTCGGTGCTGCAGTACGACGCGCTCGTCACGCAAAGCCGCGACGCCGCCGCGCGCGCGCTGCGCCTGTCGGGCGCCTCGCAGTCGCTGGCCGAACGCAGCGCGGCCATGGAGCGCGCGGGACGCCAGTCGCTGGTGCTCAACGACGCCGTGCTGCGCCGCCGCTTCGACGAGGCGGCGCGCGAAGCCCACCAGGTGCTGGAGCGCCTGGAACGCAACGGCCTGCCGGCCGCCGGCATCGACATGTGGCGCAGCCAGCTCGGCGTGATCGAAGGGCTGCTCGGCGGCAGCCCCGACAGCGCCCTGGCGCGCGAAAGCACGATGGCGATGCAGTTCCGCGAACTTGACGCGCTCAACACCAACATCGCCCAGCAGGCGCAGTTCCTGATCGAAACGCAGAACGACGCGCTGGCCAAGCGCATCGAGAACGCGCGCCGCCGGCTGATGCGCGAGGTGGTGGCCGCCAGCGTGCTGGCTGTGTCGCTGGCGCTGGCCTTCGGCATCTGGCTGGCGCGCCCCTTCAAGCGGCTCGAGAACGCCATCGTCGGCCTGGGGCAGAACCGGCTCGACGAGCCCATCGACATTCGCGGCCCGGCCGACGTGCGGCGCGTGTCGCAGCAGCTCGAATGGCTGCGCCTGCGCCTGACCGAACTCGACGCCGACAAGGCGCGCTTCCTGCGCCACGTGTCGCACGAGCTGAAGACGCCGCTGGCGGCGCTGCGCGAAGGCGTGTCGCTGCTCGAGGACGGCGTGACCGGCCCGCTGAACCCGGCGCAGCTCGAGGTCGCGCAGATCCTGCAGCAGAACACCGTGTCGCTGCAGAACCAGATCGAGGCGCTGCTGCGCTTCAACGCCGCCGCCTTCGAGGCGCGCGAGCTGCGCCGCGAGCGCACCGAGCTGCTGCCGCTGATCGAGGAGCAGATCGAGGCCCAGCGCCTGCAGTGGCAGGCGCACGGCCTGCGCGTGCGCGCCGAGGGCGAGCCGATCGCCCTCACGGTCGACCGCACCAAGCTCGGCACCGCCATCGCCAACCTGCTGTCGAACGCGATCCGCTTCTCGGCCGCCGGCGGCGTGATCACGCTGGCCGTGTCGGGCACGCCCGAGGCGGTGCACATCGACGTGTGCGACGCCGGCCCCGGCATTGCCGTGAACGACCGCGACCGCATCTTCGAACCCTTCTTCCGCGGCGAGCGCCAGCCCGAGCACACGGTGAAAGGCACCGGCATCGGACTTTCCATCGTGCAGGAGTACATTGCAGCCCATGGGGGCCGCATCGCCCTGCTGCCGGACGGCCCCGGTGCACGCTTTCGCATCGAACTGCCGCGCACGACCTGACCCCGGACACCCCACCCACACCGCCCCGCGCCTTTTCGACCCATGTTCCTTTCGTTCGTCCGCAGATCCACCTTCGCCGGGGCCATGGCCGTGCCATGCGCCCTGCTGCTGGCGGCCTGCGCCTCCCAGCCCAAGCCGCCGGCCGAAGCCGACGCGCTGCCGCCGCCCGTGGCCGCGCCGCGCGTGGTGCCGGTCGAGGCCGAGCCCCGCGCGCCGGCCACGCAGCCGGCCTCGCTCTTCACGCAGCTCACCCAAGGCCCCGTCGCGACCATGCTGGCCTACGCAGACAAGGTGCGCCCGCTGGGCGGCGCCGACCTGAGCGCCGAAATTGCGCGCGTCGGCGAACAGGGCGAAACGCCCGCGGCGCAGATGCAGCTGGCGATCCTGCTCGCGCAGACCCGCGTGCCGGCCGACCTGGCGCGCGCGCTGGGCCTGCTGCAGCGCGTGATCGCCAACCCGGCCCCCGAGGCGCAGCCGCTGCATCCGCTCGCGCGGGCGCTGGCGGCGCGCTATGTCGAGCAGCGCCGCGTCGAAGACGACCGCGACAAGCAGGTGCAGCAGCTGCGCGACAGCCAGCGCCGCATCGACCAGCTCAACGAGCGCATCGAGGCGCTGCGCGCCATCGAGCGCAGCTTCGCCCGGCCGAACACGCCGGCCCCCACGCCCTCCAACGGAAGCAGATCCAACCCATGAGTACAGCTGGTGCCCGCCTCCTCGTGGTCGATGACGACCCGGACATGCTGCGGCTGCTCTCGATGCGGCTGGTGTCGGCGGGCTACCAGGTCACGGCCGTCACCTCGGCCGAGACCGCGCTCACCCAGCTCGAGATCGAGCACCCGCAGCTCGTGCTCAGCGACGTGCGCCTGCCCGGGCGCGACGGCCTGCAACTGTTCGACGAGATCCGCAAGCGCCACCCGACGCTGCCGGTGATCCTGCTGACCGCGCACGGCACCATTCCCGACGCGGTCGAAGCCACGGCGCGCGGCGTGTTCACCTACCTCACCAAGCCCTACGACGCGCGCGAGCTGCTCGAGAAGATCGCGCAGGCGCTGGCGCTCGGCGCCCCGGCGGCCACGCCGAGCAAGACCGGCGACGACAGCTGGCGTTCGGAAATCGTGAGCCGCAGCAACCGCATGGCCGAGCTGCTGGCCGAGGCGCGCATGGTCGCCAAGTCGGACGCCTCCGTGCTGCTGCGCGGCGACTCCGGCGCCGGCAAGGAGCTGCTGGCGCGCGCCATCCACAAGGCCAGCGCACGCGCCGACAAGCCCTTCGTGGCGGTCAACTGCGGCGCCATTCCCGAAGCGCTGCTCGAGTCCGAGCTGTTCGGCCACATGAAGGGCGCCTTCACCGACGCCCACGCCAACCACAAGGGCCTGTTCCAGCAGGCCGACGGCGGCACGCTGCTGCTCGACGAAATCGGGGACATGCCGCCCGCGCTGCAGGTCAAGCTGCTGCGCGTGCTGCAGGAGCGCGCGGTGCGCCCGCTGGGCGCCAGCCAGTCGATCGAGGTCGACGTGCGCATCGTCTCGGCCACCCACCGCGACCTGGACGCCGCGATGGAAGCCGGCCAGTTCCGCGAAGACCTCTATTACCGCCTGAACGTGGTGACGCTCACGCTGCCGCCGCTGTCGGCGCGGCGCGAGGACATTCCGCTGTTGGCCAACCACTTCCTGCAGAAGCTGTCGACCAAGTACGGCAAGCGGCTGTCGGGCTTCGCGCCCGAGGCGCTGAAGGCGCTCACCACCGCCGCGTGGCCGGGCAACGTGCGCCAGCTCTACAACGTGGTGGAGCAGGTCTGCGCGCTGTCGGGCTCGCCGCTGATCCCGCTGGCGCTGGTGCAGCGCGCGCTGCGCGTGCCGAGCGTGGAGGTGCTCACCTATGCCGAGGCCAAGCAGCGTTTCGAGCGCGACTACCTCGTCGGCCTGCTCAAGCTGACCGACGGCAACGTGGCCGACGCCGCCCGCCTGGCCGACCGCAACCGCACCGAGTTCTACCGCCTGCTGCAGAAGCACGAGCTCACGCCGGGCAACTTCAAGGCCGACGTTGTCGCTCCCGGTGGCGACCCTGTCGCCGAGTAGCGACAGGCCTAAGTCGTTGATTTGAAAGGCTGTTTCCCGAGGGCCTCCCCGGCTTGTCGGGATTCGGCGACAAAAACGGGGGTTTCGTGGGCCCGGCAGGCCCCTCCCCCACGGAAAACGGTTTTGGATCGCGCCAAGTCGTTGATTTGAAAGCGTTTTTCCAGGCTGGCACAGGGTTTGCCCCTGTACTGGCATGACAGCACTTACCAGCCCATCTTTCGCACTGCGTCCGCAGCGCGACGGCCTGCGTCAAAAGCAGTTTTCCTCCTCGCGGCCCCGTGCCGCGGGCCATTCGCTGACCGCGCTCTCCGGCGTCGGCGGCGCCGCCACGGACTGCGTCTTCAAGCGCCTTCCGGCCATTGGCGACACCCCCCTCGACAAGCAACGTTGGTGAATGAACCGATGAAGCCGAACGACTTCTCCCACCTCAACGTCCTCGCCGAATCCGATTTCGCACGCCGCAGCGCGCTGCGCGAGGAACGCCACCCCAACGCCGTCACCGCACCGCCGCTGAACCGCGGTTCCATGGCACCGCGCCCCTGGCGCGGTTTCTGGAACAGCCTCGGCACCGCGCTGCTCGTGCGCCTGGGCGCCGGCCGCAATGCCGACAGCGCCCCCGCCGCCAAGCAAGCCGCCCCGGCCCCGCAGGCCTGGGAACGCGCCGCCGGCCAGCGCCGCCTCGCCTTCATGCTGCTCACGCTGCTGAGCACCGTGATCGCGTCGTCGCTGTTCGCCAGCGTGCAACCCGACTACGACAACGTCTGGCTCGAATACGGCCAGATCGGCCTGTACGGCCTGCTCTCGGGCTGGGTCGTGACCGGTTTCGTGACCGCGCTCATGGGCTTCTATGTCTCCGTGCGTGGTGACAAGCACGCCCTCTCGGCGAAACAGGTGGCCCACCACCCGATGAACCCCGAGGCACGCACCGCGATCATCATGCCGATCTGCAACGAGGACGTGGCCACCGTGTTCGCCGGCCTGCGCGCCACCTGCGAATCGGTCGCCTCCACGGGCCACGCCAAACAGTTCGACGTGTTCGTGCTGTCCGACAGCTACAACCCCGAGACCGCCGCCGCCGAGCGCGCCGCCTGGGAAGACCTGCGCGCCGCGCTGGCCGAAAGCCCCAACCAGCCGCAGGTCGAGGTGTACTACCGCCTGCGCACCCGCCGCACGCACCGCAAGGCCGGCAACGTCGCCGACTTCTGCCGCCGCTGGGGCAAGGACTACCGCTACATGGTCGTGCTCGACGCCGACTCCGTGATGAGCGGTGACTGCCTGGCCTCGATGGTCAAGCTGATGGAAGCCAACCCCACCGCCGGCATCATCCAGACCGCGACGCAGGCCATCGGCCACGTCACGCTGCACGCCCGCGCCCAGCAGTTCGCTTCGCGCGTCACCGGCCGCCTGTTCACGCTGGGCATGCAGTTCTGGCAGCTCGGCGAGTCGCACTACTGGGGCCACAACGCGATCATCCGCGTCGAGGCCTTCATGAAGCACTGCGCGCTGGCCCCGATCAAGGGCACCGGCGGCATGTCGGGCGGCATCATGTCGCACGACTTCGTCGAAGCCGCGCTGATGCGCCGCGCCGGCTACCACGTGTGGCTGGTGTCCGATCTGGTCGGCAGCTACGAACAGCAACCACCGGACCTGCTGGCCGAGCTGCAACGCGACCGCCGCTGGTGCCAGGGCAACCTGCAGAACGCCCGCCTGATGGCCGAGCCCGGCATCCACCCGGTGCACCGCGCGATGTTCGTGACCGGCACCATGGCTTACGTGTCGGCCCCGCTGTGGCTCGCCTTCCTGACGCTGGGCACCGCCCTGTGGCTGAGCGGCTCGAGCCTGGTGTCGAGCTGGAACGTGCTGCCCGCCGAACTGGCCGGCCTGTGGGTCTGGACCCTGTGCCTGCTGTTCCTGCCGCGCGTGCTGGGCATCGCTGCCGTGCTGATGCGCGGCGAGCAACGCCAGTACGGCGGTGTGTGGGGCCTGGTGAAGAGCTCGGTGCTCGAAGCCGGCCTGGCCATCGTGCAAGCCCCGGTGCGCATGCTGGCCCACTCGCTGTTCGTGCTCGTCGCCCTCACCGGCATCAAGCTCGACTGGAAGTCGCCCCCGCGTGAAGCCGCCGCCGTGCCGTGGAAGGTCGCTGCCTCGCAGCTGGCCCCCATGACGCTGGTGATCGCCATGCTGGCCGTCGGCGTCGCCATGATCGACCCGAGCGCGCTGATCTGGCTCATGCCCGTCGGCCTGCCGCTGCTGCTGGCGATCCCGCTGACCGTGCTGACCAGCCAGATCGCGCTGGGCACCACGCTGCGCGACCGCGGCTTCCTGCTGATTCCCGAGGAATCGCGTTCGCCCGCCGTGTTGCGCCGCGCCTGGATGCATGCACTGCGCCTGGCGCGCCCGGCGGCACTGGCCACGGCCTGATGCGATCGCCGCCCTGCGACTGATCGCTCCAAAGAAAAAGCCCGCTTCGGCGGGCTTTTTGCTGGGCGGTGCGCGATGCGCATCGATATCTCAGAAGGGCAGCCAGCGGCGCCAGAACGGCGGACGGGGTGCGTGGGCGCCGCGCGCCACCAGCGCCGCGACGAGCGCCTCGCGGCCATGCTTGCGGGCGGCCTGCAGCGGCGTGAGCCCGTCGAATTCAGACAGCAGGTTCGGATCGGCGCCGTGGTCCAGCAGGTAGCTGGCGATCTCGCCGTGCCCCTGGACCAGGCTGGCCACCAGCGGTGTGCACAGGATCTCGGGGTGCTGGTAGTTCGGATTCACGCCCGCACCGATGTGATAGCGCACCAGGTCGAGGTCGCCGGTCAGCGCGCCCTGGTAGAGCTCTTTCCAGTCGCCTGCGGACATGGCGGGGCTGCGCGCCTCTCTATATATGTATGCGTCGAGCGGCCGGGCTCAGAACGGCAGCTTGCCGCCGCCTCCGCCCATGCCGGGCATCCCGCCCATGCCCTTCATGCCGCCCATCTTCTTCATCATCTTCATGAGGCCGCCGCCCTTCATCTTCTTCATCATGCCCTGCATCTGCTCGAACTCGTTGAGCAGGCGGTTCACTTCCTGAACCTGCACGCCGGCGCCGGCCGCGATGCGGCGCTTGCGCGTGGCCTTGAGCAGCTCGGGCTTGCGGCGCTCCAGCGGCGTCATGCTCTGGATGATGCCTTCCTTGCGGCGGATGTCGCGCTCGGCGCGGGTCATGTCGGCCTCGGTGGCCTTGGCGGCCATCTGCTGCGGCAGCTTGTCCATCAGGCTGGAGAGGCCGCCCATCTGCTTCATCTGCTGCAACTGGCCGAGGAAGTCGTTCAGGTCGAAGCCCGCGCCGCTCTTGACCTTAGCCGCGAGCTTCTGCGCCGCTTCGACGTCGACGCCGGCCGTGACCTGCTCGACCAGCGCGACGATGTCGCCCATGCCCAGGATGCGGCCCGCATGGCGCTCGGCGTCGAACACCTCGAGGCCGTCGATCTTCTCGCTCACGCCGGCGAACTTGATCGGCACGCCCGTGACCTGACGCACCGACAGCGCCGCACCGCCGCGCGAATCGCCGTCGGTCTTGGTCAGGATGATGCCGGTGAGGGGCAGCGCCTCCTTGAAGGCCTTGGCAGTGTTGATCGCGTCCTGGCCCTGCATGGCATCGACCACGAACAGGGTTTCGACTGGGTCGAGCTCGGCGTGCAGCTGCTTGATTTCGGTCATCAGCACTTCGTCGATCGCGAGGCGGCCGGCCGTGTCGACCAGCAGCACGTCGAAGTAGTGGCGCCTGGCGTGGTCGAGCGCGGCGCGCGCGATGTCCAGCGGCTTCTGGTCGGGCGTGCTCGGGAACCACTCGGCGCCGGCCTGCTTCGTGACGGTCTTGAGCTGCTCGATGGCGGCCGGGCGGTACACGTCGCCCGACACCGTGAGCACCTTCTTCTTGCGCTTCTCGATCAGGTGCTTGGCCAGCTTGGCGGTGGTGGTGGTCTTGCCGGCGCCCTGCAGGCCGGCCATGAGGATCACCGCCGGCGGCTGGGCCGCGAGGTTGATGTCCGACACGCCCTCGCCCATGGTGGCGGCGAGTTCGCGGTTCACGATGCCGACCAGCGCCTGGCCCGGTTTGAGCGAGCCCAGCACTTCCTGGCCGAGCGCCTTCTCCTTCACGCGGGCGACGAAGTCGCGCACCACGGGCAGCGCCACGTCGGCCTCCAGCAGCGCCATGCGCACCTCGCGCAGCATGTCCTGCACGTTGCTTTCGGTGATGCGCGCCTGGCCGCTCATCGTCTTGACGAGGCGGGAGAACTTTTCGGTGAGGGCGGTGGCCATGAAGGAAATACCTTGTTGTCCGCGGCAGCGGACCGATGGAAAGTCGTGAAAACCTGGAAGCGGTATGTGGGCCCGCTCTCTCGCGGGGGGTGCCCCCGGCGGGGGTGGGCGAAGCGACGCGACGTGCGCGAAGCCGGGGGGCGAGCCTATACACTCCACCGATGATTTTAGCGATCCCCTCCCCACTCGGCGTGGCACTGGGCATCGCCACCGCGGCAGCCTACGGTTTTGCCGCTGCCGCCGGTGCGCGGCTCAGCCGCCAGACCACCCAATGGGCGCTCGGCATCGCATGGCTGCTGCACGCTGCGGTGCTCGGCCACGGGCTGATCGGCGGCGACCCTCGCTTCGGTTTTGCGCCGGCGCTGTCGGTCACGGCGTGGCTGGTGCTCACGGTCTACGCGGTCGAAAGCCGCCTGTACCCGCAACTGAAGGCACGCCGCGCGCTGGCCTGGCTGGGCGCGGCGGCGGTGCTGCTGGCGCTGCTGTTCCCGGGCACGCCGCTGCATGTCAGCGCCTCGCCCTGGCTGCCGCTGCACCTGGCGCTGGGCATCGCCTCGTACGGCCTGTTCGGCGCCGCCGTGGTGCACGCCTGGCTGATCACGCGGGCCGAAAAGCAGATTCGCCTCGCCAGCGCCGATGCGCAGGCCGGCGTGCCGCTGCTCACGCTGGAACGGCTCACCTTCCGCTTCGTGACGGCGGGCTTCGTGCTGCTGTCGGCCACGCTGCTGGCCGGCCTGCTGTTCAGCGAACAGCTCTACGGCGCCGCCGGCCGCGCCTGGAAGTGGGACCACAAGACCATCTTCTCGGTGCTCGCCTGGCTCAGCTTCGCGGTCCTGCTGACCGGCCGTGCACGCTTCGGCTGGCGCGGGCGCACCGCGCGGCGCGTGCTGTATGCGGGCGCGGCGCTGCTGCTGCTGGCCTACGTGGGCTCGCGCTTCGTGCTCGAAGTCGTGCTGACGCGCCTGCCCGCATGAAGTACCTGCTCGTCCTCGCGGTGGTGTGGGTCGCGATCTGGCTCTGGCGCAAGAACCGTCGCGAAGAGATGCGCGACGCGCAGCAGGAACGCGCCAAGAAAGCGCAGCAACGCACGCCGGCCGTCGGCCCGCCGCAGGCGATGGTGCGCTGCGCCCATTGCGGGCTGCACCTGCCCGCGGCCGACGCACTCGCCGGGCCGGACGGCGCGGTGTTCTGCAGCGCCGCGCACCGCCAGGCCGGCACCTCCGCATGAGTTCATTGCGCCGGTCGCGCGGCGAGCCGGCCACCGACTGGGACGTGCTCGACCTGGGCGCCGGCGACAGCACGGCCCTGCTGCGGCTGTGGCGCGGCTTCATGGCGGCGCGCTGTTTTGTGGCGCTTGTGCTGGTGCTGCTGCAGGGCGTGGCCTTCGCCATCGGGCAGGCCGTGCAACCGCTGCCGATCGTGCTGTCGGGCGGCTACCTCGTGCTGGCCTGGCTGGAGATGCGCTACGCGCACTTCGAACCGCCGATCCGCGGCTTCTCGACGCTCTGGCTGCTGACCATCGGGGTCGACCTGGGCATCTTCAGCGCCTTGCAGGTGCTGCAGGGCGGCAGCGTCAACTACACGCCGCTGTTCGCGCTGCCCGTCCTGATGAGCGCGGTGCTCGGCACACTGCTAGTCGGCCTGGGCACCACGGCCACCGTGACGCTGCTGCTGCTGGCCGACGCCGGCTGGCACTGGCTGCAGCAACCCGGCGAAGCCTCGGCGCGCTTCGTGCAGGCCGCCCTCACCGGCACGGGCCTGTTCGTGGTGGCGCTGCTCGCGCACGAACTCGCGCGCCGGCTGGCGCGTGAGGAAGCGGTGGCGCAACGCAGCCGCAGCCACGCGCAGATGCAGGCGCAGGTCAACGACCTGGTGATCGAAACGCTCACCGAAGGCGTGCTGGTGATCGACGCCGAGGGCCTGGTGCACACCGCCAACCCGGCGGCCGACGCGATCCTCGGCCAGGGCCTGGCGCAGCTGCCGCTGCCGTTCCCGCTGCACACCCAGCCGGCCTGGCACGCGCTGGCCGCGCTGGCGCGCCAGACCTTCGCGCGGCGCGCGCCGCAGACCGAGGAGATCCCGGTGGCGCAGGCGCGCGGCGCGGCGCGCGAGGTGCGCGTGCGCACCCGGCTCACGCCCACCGACGACCGGCGCGCCGACAGCCTGTGCGTGATGTTCCTGCAGGACCTGCGCGAGCTCGAAGCCCGCATCCGCACCGAAAAGCTCGCCGCGATGGGCCGCATGTCGGCCGCGGTGGCGCATGAAATCCGCAACCCGCTGGCCGCCATCGCACAGGCCAGCGCGCTGCTCAGCGAAGACCTGACCGACCCGGCGCATCGCAAGCTGACCGACATGGTCCAGCACAACGCGCAGCGCCTGGCGCGCATCGTGGACGACGTGCTCGACGTCTCGCGCGCGCGCCAGCAGCGCGTGCTCTCGCTGGGCGAACAGCTGGTGCTCGACCCGGCGGCGCAGATCCTGGCCGAGGAATGGATACGCCAGACCCAGCGCAAGGGCGTGCGCGTGGCGCTCGACGCGCAGGGCAGCGAAGTGCGCTTCGAAGCCGAGCACCTGCGCCGCCTGCTGGTGAACCTGCTGGACAACGCCGCCCGCTACGCCAGCCAGCGCGAAGGCGCGATCCAGGTCATCACCACCTTGCAGCGCGCCGGCGTGCAGCGCCCCGCGCTGCTGGTGTGGAGCGACGGCGCGCCACTGGAGCCGGCGGTGCAGCGTCACCTGTTCGAACCCTTCTTCTCGTCCGAGAGCCGTTCCAGCGGCCTGGGCCTGTTCCTGTGCCGCGAGCTGTGCCGGCGCCACGGCGCCACCATCGGCTACGAACGGCGCGCGCTGGTGCCGGGCGGCCCCGAGGGCAACGAATTCTTCGTCAGCTTCGCACCGAGCGAAAACCGGCTGACACAATAGCGGCCGTGAGCTCCCTCCCGTCTTCCGCCGCCGCCCCGCGCCCCGCGCAGATCCTCGTCATCGACGACGAACCGGACCTGCGCACGCTCTACGAACTCACGCTGCTGCGTGAAGGCTACCGGGTGGAAGCCGCGGGCAGCGTGTCCGAAGCCTGGCAGCACCTGGAGGCCGGCCGCTTCGACGCCGTGATCACCGACATGCGGCTGCCCGACGGCGAAGGCATGGAGATCATCCACCGCATCCAGAAAGACCAGCGCAGCGAGCGCTGCGTGGTCATGACCGCCTACGGCTCGGCCGAGAACGCGGTCGAGGCGCTGAAGGCCGGCGCCTTCGACTACCTCACGAAGCCGGTCGACCTGAAGCAGTTCCGCGCCGTGGTGGCGTCGGCCGTGCAGGCCAACCGCGCCGCGGTGGTCGTGCCGCAGAAGCCGGCGCCGCAGGCCGCGGGTCACGGCGGCGAACGCCCCGATGTGCTGTCGGTGACGCGCAGCGGCGCCACCGCGCTCGACCGGCTGGTCGGCGACTCCGACCCGATGCGCCTGGTCAAGTCGCGCATCGCCAAGGTGGCGCGCGGCATGGCACCGGTGCTGGTGCGCGGCGAATCGGGCACCGGCAAGGAGCTGGTCGCGCGCGCCGTGCACGGCTGCAGCCAGCGCAGCGAAGGTCCCTTCGTCGCGGTGAACTGCGGCGCGATTCCCGAGAACCTGCTCGAGGCCGAGTTCTTCGGCGCCAAGAAGGGCTCGTACACCGGCTCGTCGCAGGACCGCGACGGCTACTTCCAGGCGGCGCGCGACGGCACGCTGTTCCTGGACGAAATCGGCGACCTGCCGCTGGCCATGCAGTCGAAGCTGCTGCGCGCCATCCAGGAGCGCAGCGTGCGCGCCATCGGCTCGACGCAGGAAGACGCGGTCGACGTGCGCATCGTGAGCGCCACCCATAAGGACCTGCACGCCGAGGTGCTGGCCGGCCGCTTCCGGCAGGACCTGTTCTACCGCCTCAACGTGATCGAGATCGCCGTGCCCGCGCTGCGCGAGCGCCGCGAAGACCTGCCCGCGCTGTGCTCCGCGCTGCTCGCGCGCATCGCGCAGGACGGCGGCCTGCCCGTGCCGCGCCTGTCCGACGCGCTGTTGCAGCGCCTGGCCCAGCACCCACTCGACGGCAACGTGCGCGAGCTCGAGAACCTGCTGCACCGCGCCGTGGCACTGAACGACGGCGACGAGCTGCACATCGACCTGATGGGTGCGATGACGCCGATGCCGGCCGCGCAGCGCAACGAATCCGCTGAAGCGCCAGCCGCCGTTGCGGTGGCTGCGGCCCCCGCGCCGGCGGTCGAGCCCAAGCCCGCCCC
>NZ_JBWKYW010000074.1:0-26413 GCF_059423965.1 Variovorax sp. GW458-11-26-14-LB1 | reverse complement strand
GCCCCATGCAAGGCCCCCGCACCTCCTCGAACGCGAACGCGCCTGCGCGCGGGCGCAAGCGCTCGTGCAGCCTGCGCGGGCGATGGCTCTCCGCGTTCGCCGTACTGGCCATCACCACGCTGGTGCTGGCCGCCGTGGCGATGGTGGCGCTGTTCAACGCCAAGGCCGCGATCCAGGGCTTCGACGAGCGCATCCTGCCGTCGGTGGCGAAGTCTCTCGCGCTGTCGGAGCGCGTCACGCACCTGGCGGCGGCAGCGCCGTACGTGGCGGAAATGTCGATATCGGCGCGGCTCAACCAGGAAAAGGCCGATCTGCTGAAGCGACAGGAGGAGGTGCGCGTGCTCGCGGCGCAACTGCCGCCGGCGAGCGGCGCAGCCACCGGTGTGCCGAAGGTGCTGAGCGCCATGCAGGTGGTGCTGGACGATCTGATCGAGTTCAAGCGCCTGGACCTCGCGCTGCGGGAAGAAGGCCGCGGACGCATTCACGCGCTGAGCCAGATGGAGCACCGCATCGCCGATCTGCCCGAGCGTTCCAGGTTCGTTGCAGACCACACGCTGCATCTGCTGCGGGTTGCCTTGTACGCCCACAACACGCTCGACCTGGACGAGGCCGAGCGGGTCTATCTCGCCTACGCCGGCTCAGCCAACGCCTTGCGCATCGATGCGGCGATCCGCGCCCAGATCGCCGCGCAGGCCGACAGCATCTTCGCGCTGCGCAGGCAGCACCTCGCGCTGCGCGATCGCAAGACCCTGCTGCTGACCTCCACGCGCGTGCTCTCGGAAGAGCTCACGCGCTCGGTCGACCGCCATGTGGCGGCGCTCAGCGCCGAGGTGTCCTCGCGCGAACATTCGGTGGGCCTGATCGTGCGCTCGGGGCTGATCGCGGTCACGCTCGCGCTGCTGGTCGCGGCCGCCGCGCTGGTGCTCGGGTACTGGAGCCTGCGCGAATCACTGCGCGACCTCACGCGGGTCACCTCCGCCATCACCGAGCTGTCGCACGGCAACGCCAGCGCGCCGCCCGATGTCTCGCGACGCGACGACGAGGTCGGTGCGCTCGTCGGTGCCTTCAACGTGTTCCGCGACAACACGCTGTCGATGCGGCGGATGGGTGCGGACATTTCGGAGCAACGGCGCCTGCTGCGCACGGTGCTCGACAGCATCGACGACGGCCTGGGCGCGTTCGACGCCGAAGGCCGCTTGGTGGCCTGGAACCCGCGCTTCGCCGCGCTGCTGCGCCTGCCCGCGCAGGCGATCCATACCGGCGCGACGCTCGACACGCTGCGCGCGGCGTTGCCGGCGCTGGCCGACGGCCGCCCCGCCGTCGACCTGCTGGGGCCACCCGATGCGCAGCGGCGGCGCGACGACTACCTGCTCGACAACGGTCAGGTGCTGGCCGTGCGCAACCACCCCATGCCAGCCGGCGGCTTCGTCACGCTGTACAGCGACCAGAGCGAGAGCCGCGCGCTCGAACGGCAAGTGCGGCAGGCGCAGAAGATGGAAGTGCTGGGCCAGCTCACGGGCGGCGTCGCGCACGACTTCAACAACCTGCTGGCGGCGATCTTCAGCAACCTGCAGCTGCTGCAGTCGCGCGACGACCTGTCGCCCGACATGCGCCGGATCGTGGACCGGGCGTTCCGGGCCTCGGAGCGCGGCGCCGTGCTCACGACGCGCCTGCTGGCCTTTGCCCGCCGGCAGACGCTGCGCGCCGAAGTGATCGATGTCGACCAGATGCTGGCCGGACTGCAGGACCTCATCGAGTATTCGCTCGGCCAGGGCATCCGCGTCGAGCTCGACCTGCAGGCCGACGGGGCGTGCGTGCTGGCCGACGGCGGGCAGCTCGAGAACGCGATCCTCAACCTGGCGCTGAACGGGGGTGCGGCGATGCAGCGCGGGGGCGTGCTCACGCTGCACAGCGCGTGGCACGCGGCGGCGGCCGGCACGGTGGCGCATGGCGTGAATGGCGCGCAGGGCAGCCCCGGCCCGGTGGTCGAGATCCGCATCAGCGACACGGGCCACGGCATGCCGCCGCACGTGCTGGAGCACATCTTCGAACCCTTCTTCTCGACCAAGGAGAACGAAGGCAGCGGGCTGGGCCTGAGCATCGTCTACGGCTTCGTCAAGCAGTCGGGCGGCGACCTGCGTGTGCGCAGCACCGTCGGCCAGGGCACCGCGTTCACGCTGGTGCTGCCCGAGGCCGCACCGTCGGCTGCGCCGGCCTGCGCACCGCCACCGCCCGCGCTGTCGCTCGATGCGCTGCAGGTGCTGCTGGTGGACGACGACACCGACGTGCGCGACGCCACCTTCGAATTCCTCAAGGAGCACGGCGCACGCGTGCAGGCGGTGGCGTCGGCCACCGGCCCGTGATGTTCAGCACCATCGGAGAGTTGCTGTCCACCTTGAGCCGCGGCAGCCGCTTCGACCTGCTGCTGGCCGCACCCGATGCCATGGGCAGCGAGAGCCTGCTCACCGTGTGCTGGGTGCTGGGCATGCCCGCCCTGCCCATCACCGCGCAGGGCGAGCCCGACGTGGTCGCGCTGCCCTCCTATTTCGACGACATGCCCCTGCTGGGCAGCGGCACCAACTTCGACCTGCGCCGCATCTCGAACGAGGCGCTGGTGCAGCACATGCACACGCTCTACACGGAGCAGGACACGAGCGCCGCCACGCGCCAGGCCCCCTCCACGGACCGCTGGACCTGGGGCGAGTACCGCTTCGTCGACGGCAACAACACCGTGCTGCACCGCGACCGCGAGATCGCGCTCCAGCCGCGGCAGTTCTCCTTCGCACTCGAGCTGTTCCGCAACCTCGGCAACGTGCTGACGCGCTCCTGGCTCATGAGTTCGGTGTGGAAGCTCCCGCCCGAACGCCCCGTCACGCGCTCGCTCGACGCCTGCGCCACGAACGTGCGGCGCAAGCTGTCGCTGCAGCGCGAAAACGGGTACGTGCTGCGCGCGGTCTACGGACAGGGCTACCAGCTGGTGCCTGTCTCCTCGCCTGCGCCGTCGTATCGCATGTGAGATCCGGGGTGCGAACGCACCCTCGCGCATCAAGAGAAAAAAGCGACCGCTTCGAACGGTCGCTTTTCTTTTGGGGAGTGCAACTTCTTGCGGGTCCGAGGTCTGCGCAGAAGATCGCAAGACCGCCCAAGCTCAGGGCCGCGGCGTCCTGCCCTCGCGCTGCCGCATGCGCCACTCTCCGACGAAGTAGTCGGCGCGAAACTTTAATCGCTCGATCACGGCCTCGCGCGTCGGCTGCTGCGCAATGACCAGCACGCACCGCGGCTCGTTGCCCTCGCGAAGTTCCGCCTTGCCCGAACAGGCGCCTTCGGCGGATTGCTGCAGTTCGAACCAGCAACTCCACCCGTCAGGCAGATCGAGATCGATGCGTGTGGCGGCCATGGCGACCGGAGGATAAGTCGGCGCGGCGCATGCACTCACTACCCTGGCATTGACCCTGTTGGCCGTGGGTGGGATGACGCGGTCACGCGCGCAATGTCGGCGTCGACCGACATCGCTGCGCGCCGTCTGTCCTCAAAGCCGATCCGTCGCGCGATCTAGGCTGACGCTCACGAGACGAAGGCGCTGCGTCGTGCATGACGGCGCACGCGGCCCTCTCCTTCAAACACTCCCGACCCCGCACAACCACCCCAAGGACATCAGCCCGTTGACGACCGCCACCGCCCCCGTTCCCGCCGACCTTCCCGGCACCCACACGCCAGGCCCGACGCCGCACCGCTGGCAGTTCATCCGTGCGGGCGGCGTGGACCAGGTGGTGTTCCGCAGCGGCGAGGACATCGCACGCATCGCCGAACTCGACCAGAAACTGTGGGTCGCACTCGCTTGCCCCACGCGCGGCATCGACTTCGATGCGCGCACGCTCGACCTCATCGACACCGACGGCGACGGCCGCGTGCGACCGCCCGAGGTCATCGCCGCCTGCCAGTGGGCCTGCGAGCGGCTGCGCAGCGCCGACGTGCTGCTCGCGGGCGGCGGCACGCTGTCGCTGGATGACCTTGACGACACGCGCGCGCCGGGCGCCGACCTCGCGAAGGAAGGCCGGCGCATCCTCGACCTGCTCGGCAAGCAGGACACGCACACGCTGACCCTCGCCGACATCGCCGATCGCGGCGAATGGCTGGCAGCGATGCGCTTCAACGGCGACGGCGTGGTCACGCCGGCCACGGCCGGCACCGACGACGCGCTGCGCGCCACCATCGAGGAAGCGATGCGCACCCACGGCAGCACGCCCGACCGGCACGAACAGACGCCCGGCCTCGATCGCGCACGCGCCGAGGCCTTCATGGCCGAAGCGCAAGCGGTCCGCGACTAGCATGCGCAGGACGACGCAGAGGCGCTGCTCCCGCTGGGCGCACGCACGCTGGCTGCGGCCGAGGCCCTGCGCGCGGTCGCGGCCAAGGTCGACGACTTCTTCGCGCGCTGCCGCGTGGCCGCCTACGACGTGCAGGCGGTGGTGGCGCTCAACCCCTCGCCCGAAGCCTACGACGCACTCGCGGGGCACACCTTCGATGCGAGCGTGCAGCCGGTGGCGGAGTTGCCTCTGGCGCCGGTGACGCCCCATCGCGCGCTGCCACTGAGTGGCGCGAGCCTCAATCCCGCCTGGGCCGAGGCCATGGCCGCGTTCGCGCGCGACGCGGTGGCGCCGCTGCTCGGCGAACGCGACACGCTCGAAGAAGCCCAGTGGCAAGTGCTGCGCGAGCGGCTCGCGCCTTGCGACGCGTGGATCGCCGCGCGGCCTGACAACGCGCTCGCGGGCCTGCCGCGTGAACGCATCGACGCCCTGCTCGCGACACGCGATGCGTTGCTCTCGCTCATTGCCGAAGACGAGGCCACCGAGCACCACAACCGATTGCTGACCGACCTCGAGAAGCTGCTGCGGCTGCAGCGCGACCTGCGCGTGCTGCTGCACAACTTCGTGTCGTTCAAGGCGTTCTACCGGCGCGAAGGCGCGATCTTCCAGGCGGGCACGCTCTACCTCGACGGGCGCAGCTGCGAGCTCACGGTGCAGGTGCAGGACACCGCGCGCCACGCCGCGCTGGCCGGCCTGGCCAAGACCTGCCTCGCGTACTGCGACTGCACGCGCCAGGGAGAAAAGATGAGCATCGTCGCCGCCTTCACGGCCGGCGACGTCGACTTCCTTTTCGCCGGACGCAACGGCGTGTTCTACGACCGCCAGGGCCGCGACTGGGACGCCACCGTCACCAAGCTGATCGAGAACCCCACGAGCGTCGCGCAGGCCTTCTTCGCGCCCTACAAGAAGTTCGTGCGGTTGATCGAGGAACAGGTGGCCAAGCGCGCGGCCGCCAGCGAGGCCGGCTCGCAGAGCGCGTTGCAGACGCTGGCCGGACGCGTCGCCACCGCCGACCAACCGACCGACGCAGCGGCCTCGTCAACGAAGACGCCGGCCAAGCCAGGGCCGATCCTGCCCACCGCCAGCCGCATCGACGTCGGTACCGTGGCCGCCATCGGCGTGGCGCTGGGCAGCATCAGCGCGGTGCTGGTCGGCATCTTCGGCAAGTTCGTCGACCTGGGGCAATGGATTCCGGTGGCCCTCGTCGGCATCGTGATCGCGATCTCGGGACCGAGCATGCTGATCGCGTGGCTGAAGCTGCGCCAGCGCAGCCTGGGGCCGATCCTCGACGCGAGCGGATGGGCCATCAATGGCCGCATGAAGGTCAACGTGCGCCTGGGCGGCATGCTGTCGCAGACGGCGCGCGTGCCGCCGGGCGCCCAGCGCATCGCGCCCGATCCCTACCGTCAGCGGCACGGCCTCGCGGGCGCGCTGGCCGTCACCTGCGTGGTCGGCGCGGTGCTGCTGCTGGCGTGGCGCATGGACTGGCTCGACCCTCGGTTGCAGCATGATCGGGCAACTGCAACCACACCGGGCGCTTGACACACATGACCATCGACTGGCACCTCGAACGCTTCGTGGCGGCGCAAGAGCCCGTGTACGCCCAGGTCTGCGCGGAACTCGCGGCGGGACGCAAGCGCACGCACTGGATGTGGTTCGTGTTTCCTCAACTGAAGGCGCTGGGCCGCAGTGCGACCGCGCAGTTCTTCGGCCTCGACGGTACCGCCGAGGCGACGGCGTACTGGCAGCACGCTGTGCTCGGTGAGCGACTGCGCCACTGCGCGGAGCTGGTGCGCGCCCTGCCCGGCACCGATGCGCATCAGGTCTTCGGCTCGCCGGACGATCTCAAGCTGCGCTCCTGCATGACGCTGTTCGAAATCGTGGCGCCTGAAGCCCCCGTGTTCGGCGATGTGCTGGTGCAGTACTTCAACGGCGCGCGGGACGACGCGACGATCGCACTCGTCCGAGCTGCGTAGTCAGAACCGGCCCTGGCCGTCGCCCGTGCGGTCATGCGCCCAGCGAATGGCTTGCTGCTCGGCGTGGCGCAGCGCCTCGGCTTCGCTGCCGTACGCGACGTTGTCCGTGTCGGACGGCAGGCGCTGCTCCGCGCCTTCGACGTCGCCGCCCCCATAGGCGCGGCAGAAGACCACCGGCCTGAAGGTCTGATCGTCCACCTGCTGCGCGGCGCACGAAAACCACCAACCGAGGTAGCTGAAGGTGAGAAGGCGCTCGCCGACGCCGTCCGCAACTTCCGTCGCGGACGGCGCAGGGGGCATGGCTGGCGCGTGGCGGTCACCGGTCATGGAGGAAGGCATCCCGAGGGTGCAGGCCGGTCAGCCCTTGGCGCTGCGGAATTGATCGCGCAGGCCCTTGATCTGGTCGTGGTTGGCCTGCGCGCCGTCGGCCTGGCGCTGCACCAGCATGCGCACCTCGGCCGGCAGGTCGGCCTTGAGGGCCTTGCGGTAGCGCGCGAGTGCCGCGTCTTCGCCGCGCTCGCATTCCTCGAGCATCGACAGCGCGCTGTTCGCGCCGACCGCGCCCTTCACATGCACCCAGCCGCGATGCACCGCACCGCTGACCGTGCCGCCGTCGTCGGGTTTGCCGCCGAGTTGGCGGATGAGTGCTACGAGTTCGGAGGCCGCGCTGGCGCATTGCGAAGCGCGGCTTTCGAGCACCGGCTTCAGTTGCGCCGAGTCGACTTCCTTCGCGCAGGCGCGAAAGCCGTACTCGCCGTCGCGCGTGTTCTCCAGAAGGTCGTTCAGAACGTCGATCACCTGATCGTTGGACACCGCGTCCGCGGTGATTGCCTGGGTATCGTTGGCCATTGGGGGGTTGCTCCTTGAAGGCCGGTCGCCGAAGCGAGGGCCGGGTTGAGAAAGAAAGACTGCAATGAGCCTTCATGGTCGACACGGTGCGGGAAGCGCCCTGTCGTCTCGACCCGACGACGCGTGTAAGCCGTGTCCGAGGCCACGGCCGCGCGCCGCTATGCGCCGACAGCCTCAGGGGAATTGCGATGCCATGCGAGGCGGGCCTCCGCTGACGCGCTCGCGCGCACCACCGCGGCAGCATCGCCCCGACTGGAGGACACGCGCATGGAGCGACTCTTTGATTCCTTCGCCAACGCCGTCGCACGCTGGACGGGCAGCCCGGCGGCCTTCCTGGTCTGCGTGGTCGTCGTCGTGGCCTGGGCAGTCGCGGGGCCGTTCTTCGGCTTTTCGGAAACGTGGCAGCTGGTGATCAACACGGGCACCACCATCGTCACCTTCCTCATGGTGTTCCTGATCCAGAACACGCAGAACCGCGACAGCGTCGCCCTGCAGACCAAGCTCGACGAACTGATCCGCACCTCCGACGCGGAGGACGACTTCATCGGCATCGAGCGGCTCACGGACAAGGAGCTGATCGCGCTGCACGCGCGCTGCGAGGCGGCGGCCAAGCAGAGTCAGGCCACGCTGGCGAAGACGCGGGCCGAACGCAGGCGCCGCGGGCATGACGACATCAACGGGGATCGGGCCGGGTAGCGGGAGTGAGATTCCCCAAACACGGCGCCAGAATGCAAAAAGCCCAACCTCGGAAGGTCGGGCTTTTTGACTGAATTTGGTGGCCTGGGGCGGAATCGAACCACCGACACGCGGATTTTCAATCCGCTGCTCTACCAACTGAGCTACCGGGCCATTGTGTGCAGCCTTAAATTATACAGCGCTTCTGCGGCCTCGGGAAAGATCCACGCCCAATTGTTTGAGTTTTCTATAAAGATGGGTGCGCTCGAGGCCGGTTTTCTCGGCCACGCGGGTCATCGAACCGTTCTCCATCGCCAGGTGGAACTCGAAGTAGGCCTTCTCGAAACCGTCGCGCGCATCGCGCAGCGGGCGGTCGAGGTCGAAGCTCTGGGTCGACTGCGGACCCGCGTCGGCCACCGGCACGGCCGCGAGCGACGCCATCAGCAGGCTGTCGCCCGTGGTCGTGATGGCGGCCGCCTGGTGGGCGCCCGTGGGCGGCGGCACCACGCCGGCGGCGGTGCGGCGGGCGCTCTCGCGCGCCAGCCCCTGCTCCACCGCCTTGAGCAGCTTTTGCAGCGTGATGGGTTTTTCGAGGAACGCGAAGGCGCCGATGCGCGTGGCATCGACCGCGGTGTCAATGGTGGCGTGCCCGCTCATCATGATGACCGGCATGCTCAGCAGGCCCGCGGTGGACCACTCCTTGAGCAAGGTGACGCCGTCGGTGTCCGGCATCCAGATGTCGAGCAGCACGAGATCGGGCCGGGCGCGTTGTCGGGCCGCGCGGGCTTCGGCGGCGTTTTCCGCGAGCTCCACGTTGTGGCCTTCGTCATTGAGAATTTCGAAGAGCAGGTCCCTGATGCCCAGCTCGTCATCGACCACGAGAATGTTTGCCATGAGTGCTGCTTGTTGTATGCGCTGGTGTGTATTGATCCGCTCCCGATCCAGCCCCTATGCGCTGGATTCGCCGGTACTCAGGCGGACGAAGATTTCGAATCTTCGGTGTGAGCGACCGCTGCCCGCGGTTCGCCTGCCAGCGCGAATGATAGCGAGACTTGCGCCCCCGCCACAGCCCCGTCGACGACACGGTTGGAAAGCTCGATGCGCGCGCCGTGTTCGTCAGCGATCTTCTTGACGACGGCCAGGCCCAAACCGGTACCTTTTGTTTTCGTCGTGACGTAGGGCTCGAAGGCGCGCTTGAGAATGTTTTCGGCAAAGCCGGGCCCGCTGTCCTGCACAGTGAGGCGCACGCGCTGGCCCGAATCGCCCAGCCGGGTGCGGATGACGACCTCGCCCACCCGGCCCGTGCCACTGGCGGCGGCCTCGGCGGCGTCCTGCGCGTTCTGCAACAGGTTGTGCACGACCTGGCGGATCTGCTGTTCGTCGCCGCGCACGGGCGGACAGCGCTCGTCGAGCTCCGAACGCAGCGTGATCGGCAGGTTCTCGGCGTGATACAGCTGCAGCACGTCGGCCAGCAGCGCATTGAGGTCGACCGGCTTGAGGTCGGCCGCGGGCAGCCGGGCGTAGTCGCGGAATTCGTTCACCAGCCGCTTCATCGCATCGACCTGGTCGACGATGGTCTTGACCGACTTCACCAGGATGGCCTGCTCGGGCGGCTCGACCTTGCCCGAGAGCTTCATCTCGAGCCGCTCGGCCGACAGCTGGATCGGCGTGAGCGGGTTCTTGATCTCGTGCGCGAGGCGGCGTGCCACCTCGCCCCAGGCCTGTGCGCGCTGGGCCGAGACGATTTCGGAGATGTCGTCGAACACCAGCAGCCGCGCATCGCCCGGCAGCTCGGCGCCGCGCGCGACGATGTTGATGGCGTCGTCCTGCTGCGGCAGGTCGTTGCCCGTGGCGTGCAGCTCGAAGGCGTGCTGCCAGTGGTCCAGGCCGTGCTGCATGCGCTCGACCAGGAACTCGTCGAACTGCTGCTGCACCTTGGCGCCGAAATCGGCCAGCCCCGGCACATCGACCAGCGCCTTGCCTTCATAGGCGGCGAGCGGCGCGCGCAGCACGCGGGTGGCGCCCGGGTTGGTGGACAGCACGGTGCCCTTGGCGTCGAGCACGATCACGCCCGAGGTCAGGTTGTCCAGGATGGTCTGCAGGTTGCCGCGGGCGGCGTCGAGCTGGTCCATGGTCTTCTCGACCGCGCCGCGGGCGTCGGCCAGCTGCTGGGTCATGACGGCGAACGAGCGCGTGAGGCCACCCAGCTCGTCCTTGCCCTGCAGCACGGCGGTGGGCCGCAGGTCGCCGGCGGCCACCTGGCGCACGCCGTCGGCCAGCACGAGCAGCGGCCGTGCGAGCTGGTTGCCGAACAGCACGGCCAGCAGCACCGCGCCGAACACGGCGAGGAACAGGCTCAGCGTGAGCGTGCCGATGTACATGCGCCGCAGCCCCTCGCGCGCCAGCGCGCGCTCCTGGTACTCGCGGTTGGCTTCCTGCACGGCCAGGGCGTTGGCGACCACGGCCGGCGGCAGCGGCCGCGTGACCTGCAGGTAGCGCGGCGCGGTGTCGAAATCGAAGCCCGGGCGCTGCACCATGGCCAGTGCGCGCACGCTGGCGCTCGACGGCGTGGCGCTGGGCAAGGCGGTTTCCTCCAGGCCCTCAACATGCGCGACGGCGCGGTCGGGCCGCACCTGGCGGAACTGCTGCGCCGTCGGCCGCTCGGGGTTGAGCTGGAAGCGCGACGCGCCCGCGCTGGCCACGAGCTGGCCCGAACCGGTCCAGAGGATCACGTCGCTGGCTTCGAGCTGGTCGCGGATGCGCTCCAGCAGCAGCCCCGCGCTCGCGTCGGGCACCTGCGACAGCTGGGCGCTGGCAGTGCGGGTCTTGGCGGCGAGGTCGTCGGACAGCGAATCGAGCGTGGCCCGGCCCAGGTTCAGGCCGGCATCGAGCGCGCCCTCGACCTTGACGTCGAACCAGCTCTCGATCGAGCGCGCGACGAACTGGTAGGACACCACGTAGACCAGCGCCCCGGGCACCACCCCCACGAGCGCGAAGATGGCCGCGAGCTTGATCAGCAGCCGGCTGCCGAACTTGCCCTGGCGCAGCCGCCGCAGCAACCGGAACGCGACCCAGCCGATCACCAGCACCAGCAGCACGGCCACCACCACGTTGATGCCGAACAGGCGCACGTAGTAGCGCTCGTACAGCGCGCGGTTGTTGGTGGCCTGGGCCAGCAGGAACATCAGCACCAGGCCGATGGCGGTGACCATCGCGGCGCCGACGCCCACGGCCCAGCGCAACGCGCGCGAGCGGCGGGCGGCAGGCGTGGCCGCGGCGCCGCTGCGCGGCTTGCTGCTCACCGCTGCTTCTCCAGCGGCAGCCGGGCGGTGCGCTCGGCGGCGATGTTCCACTCGGCCTGCCCGACCATGCCGATCTGGAAAGGACGCGGCAGCTGCGAGGTGTCGAGCCGGAAACGGAAGGTGACCTGGTGCAGCGGCTCGTCGCCGATCTCGGCGGCGTCGCCCAGCCGCAGCCGGCCGATGCGCTTGATGGCCTCGAGCGCGTCGCCGAGGCTGTCGAAGTTCTGGTTCAGCGAGATGCCGAAGCCGGCGGCGCCGGTGATCGGCACCGGCGACACATTCAGCCGCCAGCGGCGCGTGAGGGGCTGGTAGGCCAGCCGCATGTGGCGCGCCACCTGGGCGACCTTGCGGTCGGTCCAGTACCAGCGCTCCTGGAAGACCTCGGCCTCGGCCACGAAATAGATGGCGATGCCCTTGTCGAGCACGTCTTCCACCAGCGTGGGCAGCTCGAACTGCACGGCCGCGCTCAGGTAGACGCCGTCGTCGGCCTGCTCCAGGCGCATCTGGGTGATGGTGGCGCCGCCGGGCCTGCCCTGGGCGGTGGCGGCGGCCGGGAACAGGGCCATCCACAGGGCCCAGGCCAGCCACAGGCCGGCCAGCAGGATCGACCGGCGGCCGTCAGTGCGGCGCGGGTTTTTCAAGCAGGGCGTAGAAGAAGCCGTCGTGGTCACCAGAGGGATTGTCCGGGACGCCACGGGCATTCGCCCCACTTTGAGGCAGCAAGTGTCCCGGGGACGGCAGCAAACGGGCGTCGGTGTTGCGTACAAGAAACGCATCAATTTGTTGCGAGCCTTCTTCGCGGAACACGGAACAGGTGCAGTAAAGCAGCCGGCCGCCGGGCCGCACGAGCGGCCAGAGCGCCGCCAGCAGCGTCGCCTGCTGGGTCGCCAGCTGGGCGGTGTCGCTCTCGCGGCGCAGCCAGCGCACATCGGGATGGCGCCGCACGATGCCCGAGGCGGTGCACGGCGCGTCCAGCAGGATGGCGTCGAACAGCGCGCCATCCCACCAGTCGGCGGGGCGGCCGGCATCGGCCACCACCACCTTGGCCTTCAGGCCGAGGCGGGCGAGCGTCTCGTCGATGCGGCGGCTGCGCACGGCATCGACCTCCAGCGCGGTCACCTCGACGGCGTCGGCGCCGGCCCGTTCGATCAGGTGCGCGGTCTTGCCGCCGGGGGCGGCGCAGGCGTCCAACACGCGCAGCGGCGCGGCACCGGGCTTGGCCGGCAGCAGGCCGTCGAGCAGCAAGGGGGCCGCGAGCTGCGCGGCGGCGTCCTGCACCGAGCAGGCGCCGTCCGTGAAACCGGGGAGCTGCTGCACGGGGCGGGCCCGTGTCAGCTGCAGGCCGTCGGCGCCGACGCGCGTGGCGCCGAGGCCCACGGCCTCCAACTCCAGCAGGTAGGCGGCCGGCGTCGATTGCAGCGCGTTGACGCGCAAGGTCATCGGCGCCTGGGCGTTGTCGGCCGACAGCACACGCTGCCAGTCGCGCGGATGGTCGCGCTTCAGGCGCTCGATCCACCAGCGCGGGTGGTTCCACTGCGCGACCGGTTCGGTGTCGGTGGCGGCCACGAGCTCGTCGCGCTCGCGCAGGAAGCGGCGCAGGCAGGCGTTGATGAAGCTGGCCTGCGCCCGCGTCGCCGGGTTGCGCTTGGCAGCTTCCACGGCCTGATCGACCAGCGTGAAGGGTTCGTAGGGGGCATGGTCGCTGTGCCAGGCCAGCGCGAGCGCGGTGCACAGCAAGGCGTCGGGCAGCGGCGGCGGCGTGCGCTTGGCCAGGTGGCGGCGCAGCGCCTCGGCGCGACCGAGCCAGCGCAGCACCTGGAAGCCGAGCGCCTGCACGCCGGGGCGCAGCGCGGGCTCGACGGCCTCGAACGCAACGGTGCCCGAGGTGCCGGCGCGAATCGACGCCAGCGCCCCTGCGGTCAGTTGCAGTTGGCGCCAGAGCGGCGGTTGTTGCGGCGCCGAGGAGGCGCTGCCCGAAGAGGGGTCGGAGGAAAGATCTGCTGGCAAGTTGGAGCCGATGGTAACGGGCGAGAAAGACAGCACGCCGCGCGGTGGGAATGGAAACGAAGGCGTTACCCGCCTGTCGTCGGGTCGAGGCAGGTCAGAGCAAGGGCGCCGCAGGCCGCAGTCGCACGATCCAGGCCACCAGCAGCGCCGGGAACTGGGCGATGCCCGCGTTGTACTGCGCCACGGCCTGGTTGAACTGGCCGCGTGCGATTTCCGCCGCCGCCGACGGCTCGGGCCAGGCGATGGGCGCGGCCGGATCGGACGCGCCGCCCAGGCCGGGCATCAGCGGCGCGGGCCGCGACAGCGTGCCGTCCGCGTCGAACACCGTGACCGCGCCCGGATACTGGCGCCGCCATGCCGCAATGAGCACCTGCAGCGCGGTGGCCAGCGCCGCCATGCTGCCCGGGTCGAGCGGGCGCACCCGCGTCGCACCGAGCAGGGTCGCGAGCTGCGTCGTGGCGGCCTGCAGCGGGGCCACGGTGGGCGCGCCTTCGGGCGGCGACTCGGGCCGGGGCGCGGCGGTGATGCTGGCCTGGACGAAATCGAGCTGCTTGCGCAGCGCCACGTCGAGCACGGCGTAGGCCTGGAGCACGGCCGCGCGCAGCCGCACCAGCCGGTTGTAGGCGCCCACGAACCAGAACAGCAGCAGCGCGGCAACGAGCCAGCCGGCCAGCGAATCGGGCAGGACGCTCATCGGAAACAGAACCTCTTGGTCATCGGTCGGAACCCTGCGAACACAAAGAAAAACGCCCCCCGACCGGAGCGGTCGGAGGGCGTGGGCAGCCGGTCATGCCGGTGATGCTAACCAGTTATTCGGTCGCGGCGCCTTCGTTGGCGTCGACCGTGCTGGTCGCTGCATCGCTGTCGCCGGAGCCGGCCAGTTCGGCGGCTTCCGACTCGGCGATGGCGCGGCGCTCGGCCTCGTCCATGGCGTCCTTGACCTTGCGGGCCTGGTGGTACGCCATGCCGGTGCCTGCGGGAATCAGGCGGCCGACGATGACGTTTTCCTTCAGACCGCGCAGCTCGTCGCGCTTGCCCATGATCGCGGCTTCGGTCAGCACGCGCGTCGTTTCCTGGAACGAAGCAGCCGAGATGAACGAGTCCGTCGACAGCGACGCCTTCGTGATACCCAGCAGCAGGTTGGTGAACGTCGCGGGGATCTTGCCTTCGGCGCGCAGGGCGTCGTTGGTGTTGAGCATTTCGCTGCGTTCGACCTGTTCGCCGGAGATGTAGCTCGTGTCGCCGATGTTGTCGACCACGACGCGACGCAGCATCTGGCGAACGATCACCTCGATGTGCTTGTCGTTGATCTTCACACCCTGCAAACGGTACACGTCCTGCACTTCGTCCACGATGTAGCGCGCGAGTTCTTCCGAACCCAGCAGGCGCAGGATGTCCTGCGGGTCCGCCGGACCGTCGACCACGCTTTCGCCCTTGTTCACCACCTGGCCTTCGTGCACCAGGATGTTCTTTTCCTTCGGCACGAGGTCTTCGTAGACGCCGCCTTCGGGATCGGTGATCTGCAGGCGGATCTTGCCCTTGGTCTCTTTACCGAACGACACGGTACCGGTCATTTCGGCCAGCATGCCCTTGTCCTTCGGCGAACGGGCTTCGAACAGCTCGGCCACGCGCGGCAGACCGCCGGTGATGTCTCGGGTCTTCTGACCTTCGACCGGGATGCGTGCCAGCACTTCGCCGGGGCCCACGTCCTGACCGTCGCGGATCTGCACCAGGGCGCCGATCGGGAAGCCGATCGTCACCGAGTGGTCGGTGCCGGGGATCTTCACTTCGAGGCCTTGGGCGTCGATCAGCTTGACCTGCGGACGCACGACCTTGGCAGCGCCGCGGCGCTTCGGGTCGATCACGACCAGGGTCGACAGACCGGTCACTTCGTCCACCTGCTTGGCGACCGTCAGGCCTTCCTCGACGTTCTCGAACTGCGCCTTGCCGGCGAACTCGGTAATGATCGGGCGGGTCAGCGGGTCCCAGTTGGCGAGCACGTGGCCGGCCTTGATCTGCTGGTCGGCCTTGACCGTCAGCGTGGCGCCGTACGGCACCTTGTGACGCTCGCGCTCACGGCCGTGCTCGTCATGGATGACGATCTCGCCCGAACGCGAAATCACGACCAGCTCGCCCTTGCTGTTGGTCACGTAGCGCATCGTGGCGTTGAAGCCGATCGAGCCGTTCGACTTGGCTTCCACGCTCGAGGCGATGGCAGCGCGCGAAGCGGCACCACCGATGTGGAAGGTACGCATCGTCAGCTGCGTGCCGGGTTCGCCGATGGACTGGGCAGCGATCACACCGACGGCTTCGCCGATGTTGATCAGGCCGCCGCGGCCCAGGTCGCGGCCGTAGCAGGTCGCGCAGATGCCGAAACGCGTTTCGCAGGTCAGCGCGGTGCGGACCTTGACTTCGTCGACGCCCTGGGCTTCCAGTGCTTCGATGTTGTCTTCGTCGAACATCTCGCCGGCCTTGAGCAGCACCGAACGGTTTTCCGGGTGCAGCACGTCATCCGCGGCCGAGCGGCCCAGGATTCGGTCGCGCAGCGACTCGATCACTTCACCGCCTTCGACGATGGCGCGCATCAGGTAGCCGCCGTGCGTGCCGCAATCCTGCTCGGTAACCACCAAGTCTTGCGTCACGTCGACCAGACGACGGGTCAGGTAACCCGAGTTCGCCGTCTTCAGCGCCGTGTCGGCCAGACCCTTACGGGCACCGTGGGTGGAGATGAAGTACTCCAACACGTTCAGGCCTTCGCGGAAGTTCGCGGTAATGGGCGTCTCGATGATCGAGCCGTCCGGCTTGGCCATCAGGCCCCGCATACCGGCCACCTGGCGAATCTGCGCTGCGGAACCGCGGGCGCCGGAATCGGCCATCATGTAGATGGAGTTGAACGACTCCTGCTCGACTTCCTTGCCGTGGCGGTCGATGACCTTCTGCTTGGACAGCTTGGCCATCATGACCTTCGACACTTCGTCGCCGGCCTTGCCCCAGATGTCCACCACCTTGTTGTAGCGTTCGCCGGAGGTCACGAGACCGGAGACGTACTGCTGTTCGATCTCCTTCACTTCCTTGGCCGAGCGCTCGATGATGCCGTGCTTCTCAGCGGGCACCAGCATGTCGTCGATCGCGATCGAGATGCCGGCCTTGGTCGCCAGGCGGAAGCCGTTTTGCAGCAGCTTGTCGGCAAACACGACGGTCTCTTTCAGGCCGCACTTGCGGAACGAGACGTTGATGAGCTTGGAGATTTCCTTCTTCTTCAGCGCCTTGTTGATGTTCGAGAACGGCAGGCCCTTGGGCAGGATCTCGGACAGCAGGGCACGGCCCACGGTGGTGTCCACGAGCGAGGTCGACGGCGTGAACACGCCGGTTTCCTTGTCCTTGGTGTACTCCGTGATACGCACCGCGACCTTGGCGGTGAGCTCGACTTCGTTGGCGTCCAGCGCGCGCTGCACTTCACCGATGTCGGAGAAGATCAGGCCCTCGCCCTTGCCGTTGATGCGGTCGCGGGTCGTGTAGTACAGACCCAGCACCACGTCCTGCGAAGGAACGATCGACGGTTCGCCCGAAGCCGGGAACAGCACGTTGTTGGAGGCCAGCATCAGCGTGCGGGCTTCCATCTGCGCTTCCACCGACAGCGGCACGTGGACAGCCATCTGGTCGCCGTCGAAGTCGGCGTTGAAGGCCGCGCAAACGAGCGGGTGCAGCTGGATGGCCTTGCCTTCGATCAGGATCGGCTCGAACGCCTGGATGCCCAAACGGTGCAGCGTAGGCGCACGGTTCAGCATGACCGGGTGTTCCTTGATCACTTCTTCCAGGATGTCCCAGACCACCGGCGTGCCCGACTCGACTTCCTTCTTGGCAGCCTTGATCGTCGTCGCGATGCCCATGGCTTCGAGGCGCGAGAAGATGAAGGGCTTGAACAGCTCGAGCGCCATCAGCTTGGGCAGGCCGCACTGGTGCAGCTTGAGCGTCGGGCCCACCACGATGACCGAACGGCCCGAGTAGTCCACGCGCTTGCCCAGCAAGTTCTGGCGGAAACGACCGCTCTTGCCCTTGATCATGTCGGCCAGCGACTTCAGCGCGCGCTTGTTGGCGCCCGTCATGGCCTTGCCACGGCGGCCGTTGTCCAGCAGCGAGTCGACCGCTTCCTGCAGCATCCGCTTTTCGTTGCGCGCGATGATTTCCGGAGCCTTCAGCTCCAGCAGGCGGCGCAGACGCGAGTTGCGGTTGATGACGCGGCGGTACAGGTCGTTCAGGTCGGAGGTCGCGAAGCGGCCGCCGTCCAGCGGCACCAGCGGACGCAGGTCCGGCGGCAGCACGGGCAGCACTTCGAGCACCATCCACTGGGGCTTGATGCCCGACTTGCGGAAGGCCTCGAGCACCTTCAGGCGCTTGGAGTTCTTCTTGACCTTGACTTCGGAGCCGGTCAGGTCGCCGCGCAGGCGTTCGATCTCGCTGTCGAGTTCGATGCCTTCGAGCAGGTCCTTGATGCCTTCGGCGCCCATCTTGGCGATGAACTCGTCACCGTATTCCTTGCGCTTGGCGTCGTAGTCGTCCTCGGACATGATGCCGAACTTCTTCAGCGGGGTCATGCCGGGGTCGGTGATCACGTACGCTTCGAAGTACAGCACGCGTTCGATGTCGCGCAGCGTCATGTCGAGCACGAGGCCCAGACGCGACGGCAGCGACTTCAGGAACCAGATGTGGGCGCAGGGCGCGGCCAGGTCGATGTGACCCATGCGCTCGCGACGCACCTTGGTCTGCGTGACTTCAACGCCGCACTTCTCGCAGATCACGCCGCGGTGCTTCAGGCGCTTGTACTTGCCGCACAGGCACTCGTAGTCCTTGATGGGGCCGAAGATCTTGGCGCAGAACAGACCGTCGCGCTCGGGCTTGAACGTGCGGTAATTGATCGTCTCAGGCTTCTTCACCTCGCCGAAAGACCACGAACGGATCTTCTCGGGCGAAGCCATGCCGATCTTGATGGCATCGAAATGCTCATCGGGCGTGAATTGCTTGAACAGGTCGAGTAGCGATTTCATAAGACTCTTTCCCTTTTCAACTTAGGAACGCTCGAGCTCGATGTCGAGACCCAGCGAACGAATTTCCTTGACCAGCACGTTGAACGATTCCGGCATGCCGGCTTCGATCGAGTGCTCGCCCTTGACGATGCTTTCGTACACCTTGGTACGGCCTTGCACGTCGTCGGACTTCACGGTCAGCATTTCCTGCAGGACGTAGGCGGCGCCGTAAGCTTCCAGCGCCCACACTTCCATTTCACCGAAACGCTGGCCGCCGAACTGCGCCTTGCCGCCCAGCGGTTGCTGCGTGACGAGCGAGTACGGGCCGGTCGAACGGGCGTGCATCTTGTCGTCCACCAAGTGGTGCAGCTTCAAGAAGTGCATGTAGCCGACGGTGACGGGACGCTCGAACTGGTCGCCGGTGCGGCCGTCGTACAGGTAAGCCTGCGTGCGCGTTTCGGTCAGGCCCTTGAGCTTGGCGATGTCGTCCGGGTAGGCGAGCTTGAGCATGCCGCGGATTTCTTCTTCCGAGGCGCCGTCGAACACCGGCGTCGCGAAGGTCGCGCCGCTTTGCAGGTTGGCCGCCATGGCGAGCAGCTCGGTGTCGCTCAGCTGGTCGAGCTCTTCCTTGCGGCCCGAGCCGTTGTACAGCTGTTCCATGAACTTGCGCAGCTCGGCCACCTTGGCCTCTTGCTGCAGCAGGTCACCGATGCGCTGGCCGATGCCCTTGCCGGCCCAGCCCAGATGCACTTCGAGCACCTGGCCCACGTTCATCCGCGAGGGCACGCCCAGCGGGTTCAGGCAGATGTCGCACGGCGTACCGTCGGCCATGTGGGGCATGTCCTCGACCGGAACGATCTTGGACACCACACCCTTGTTGCCGTGACGGCCGGCCATCTTGTCGCCGGGTTGCAGGCGGCGCTTGACGGCCAGGTAGACCTTGACCATCTTGAGCACGCCCGCGGGCAGCTCGTCGCCCTGCGTGAGCTTCTTGCGCTTTTCTTCGAACGCGAGGTCGAAGCTGTGGCGCGTCTGCTCCAGCGAGTTCTTGATCGACTCGAGCTGCGACGCCACGTCGTCTTCCGCCGGGCGGATGTCGAACCAGTGGAACTTCTCGACCGACGACAGGTAGGCCTTGTCGAGCTTGGTGCCCTTGGCCAGCTTGTTCGGGCCGCCGTTGGCGACCTTGCCGGTCAAGAGCTTCTCGATACGGTCGAACGCGTCGGCTTCGACGATGCGCAGCTGGTCGTTCAGGTCGAGGCGGAAGCGCTTGAGTTCATCGTCGATGATCTGCTGGGCGCGCTTGTCGCGCTGGATGCCTTCGCGGGTGAACACCTGCACGTCGATCACGGTGCCTTGCGAGCCCTGGTCCACGCGCAGCGAGGTGTCCTTCACGTCGGAAGCCTTCTCGCCGAAGATGGCGCGAAGCAGCTTCTCTTCCGGCGTCAGCGTGGTCTCGCCCTTCGGCGTGACCTTGCCCACCAGCGTGTCGCCCGGCTGCACTTCGGCGCCGACATAGATGATGCCGGATTCGTCGAGGCGGTTGAGCTGCTGCTCGGCCAGGTTCGGGATGTCGCGCGTGATTTCTTCGGCGCCCAGCTTCGTGTCGCGGGCCATCACCACCAGTTCCTCGATGTGGATCGAGGTGTAGCGGTCTTCGGCGACGACGCGTTCCGAGATCAGGATCGAGTCTTCGAAGTTGTAGCCGTTCCAGGGCATGAACGCGATCAGCATGTTCTGGCCCAGGGCCAGTTCGCCGAGGTCGGTCGATGCGCCGTCGGCCACCACGTCGCCCTTGGCGATCTTGTCGCCGCGCTTGACGATGGGGCGCTGGTGGATGTTGGTGTTCTGGTTCGAACGCTGATACTTGATCAGGTTGTAGATGTCCACACCGACTTCACCGGCAGCCGCTTCGGCGTCGTTCACGCGCACCACGACACGGGTCGCATCGACGTAGTCGACGATACCGCCGCGGGTGGCCGTGACCACGGTGCCCGAGTCGACCGCGGAGACGCGCTCGATGCCGGTACCGACCATCGGCTTTTCGGGGCGCAGCACAGGCACGGCCTGACGCTGCATGTTGGCGCCCATCAACGCGCGGTTCGCGTCGTCGTGCTCCAGGAACGGCACGAGCGAGGCAGCCACCGACACGATCTGCGCGGGCGACACGTCCATGTACTGGATGCGTTCGGCACCGACCAGGATCGATTCGCCGGCTTCACGCGCCGAGACCAGGTCACCGGTCAGCTTGCCGTCCTTGTCCAGGACCGCGTTGGCCTGGGCGATGACGTACTTGCCTTCTTCGATGGCCGACAGGTAGTCGATGTCCATCGTGACCTTGCTGTCGACCACGCGGCGGTACGGCGTCTCGATGAAGCCGTATTCGTTCAGGCGGGCGTACAGGGCCAGCGAGTTGATCAGACCGATGTTCGGGCCTTCAGGCGTTTCGATCGGGCACACGCGGCCGTAGTGGGTCACGTGCACGTCGCGCACTTCGAAACCTGCACGTTCACGCGTCAGACCGCCCGGGCCAAGGGCCGACACGCGGCGCTTGTGGGTGATTTCGGACAGCGGGTTCGTCTGGTCCATGAACTGCGACAGCTGCGACGCACCGAAGAATTCCTTCAGCGCGGCCGAGATCGGCTTGCTGTTGATCAGGTCGTGCGGCATCAGCGGCTCTTGCTCGGCCTGACCCAGACGTTCCTTCACGGCCTTCTCGATACGTGCCAGGCCGGTGCGGTACTGGTTTTCGGCCAGTTCGCCCACGCAACGCACGCGGCGGTTGCCCAGGTGGTCGATGTCGTCGACTTCGCCGTTGCCGTTGCGCAGGTCCACGAGGATCTTGACGACAGCCAGGATGTCTTCGTTGGTCAGCACCATCGGGCCGGTCGATTCGTCGCGGCCGACCTTGGCATTGAACTTCATGCGGCCCACGCGCGACAGGTCGTACGTGTCCGGGTTGTAGAACAGGCGCTGGAACAGGGCCTGCACCGCGTCTTCCGTCGGCGGCTCGCCGGGGCGCATCATGCGGTAGATGGCCACGCGGGCTGCGAACTCGTCGACGGTTTCGTCGATGCGCAGCGTCTGCGAGATGTACGCGCCCTGGTCCAGTTCGTTCGTGTAGATGACCTGGATGTCCTGCACGCCGGCCGTGCGCAGCTTCTTGAGCAGCGCTTCGGTCAGTTCGTCGTTGGCCTTGGCCAGGATTTCGCCGGAGTCGGCGTCGACGATGTTGCGAGCGATCACGCGGCCGACCAGGAAGTCTTCCGGCACGCTGATGTGCGTGGTGCCGCCCTGCTCGAGCTCACGCGTGTGACGCGCCGTGACACGCTTGTCCTTGGCGACCACGACCTTGCCCGACTTGTCGGTGATGTCGAAGCGCGCGACTTCGCCGCGCAGGCGCTCGGAGACGAACTCCATCTGCGCGCCGCTGTCCATCAGGCGGAAGTTGTCGTTCACGAAGAAGTTCGCGAGGATCGATTCCGGGTTCAGGCCGATGGCCTTCAGCAGGATCGTGACCGGCATCTTGCGGCGACGGTCCACGCGGAAGTACAGCATGTCCTTCGGGTCGAACTCGAAGTCGAGCCACGAGCCGCGGTAAGGAATCACGCGGGCCGAGAACAGCAGCTTGCCCGAGCTGTGCGTCTTGCCCTTGTCGTGTTCGAAGAACACGCCGGGCGAACGGTGCAGCTGCGAGACGATCACGCGCTCGGTGCCGTTGATGATGAACGAACCCTTGTCGGTCATGAGCGGCACTTCGCCCATGTAGACCTCTTGTTCCTTCACTTCCTTGACCACCTTCGACTGCGAGGTCGACGACTCGCGGTCATAGATGATGAGCTGCACCTTGGCGCGCACGGCCGAGGCGAAGGTCAGACCACGGGTCTGGCACTCACGCACGTCGAACGCCGGCTTCGCCAGGTTGTACTCGAGGAACTTCATCTCGACAAAACCGTTGTGCGAGACGATCGGGAAGGCAGCGTCGAACGCGGCCTGCAGGCCTTCGACGGTGCGGTGCTTGGGGGCGATGCCGGCTTGCAGGAACGCGGTGTACGCGTCTTTCTGCATCTGGAGCAGGTAGGGGATTTCGACGACGCTGTCGCGGTTACCGAAACTTTTTCGGATGCGCTTGCGTTCGGTGTAACTGTACGCGGACGATTGGGCCATGAGAGCTCCGGTGCTTGAGATCTTCAGCGACTTGTCAGCAGTGCCGGGCGAACGGCACCACTGCTTGGCGGCTGGCCACTACCAGCCGTTGGCGGACGGCGATGCATTGCACATCGCCCGAACCAAGGGGTCTTCTGCAGTCGGGTTCAGAAGACACTCAAAAACGTCTTGGCTTTTGCTTTTTCATCGACCTTTCGGTCTCTGAGAAAACCGGCGCCAAGCCGGCTTTTGGGTGCGCTCTGAAAGCGGCAAAGGCTGGAGGGCCTTTTCAGGCACCTCCAGCCCTCTAGGGGGTCTGAATTACTTCAGTTCCACCTTGGCGCCGGCATCTTCCAGCTTCTTCTTTGCGGCTTCAGCGTCAGCCTTCGACAGGCCTTCCTTGACAGCCTTGGGAGCGGCTTCCACCAGGTCCTTGGCTTCCTTGAGGCCCAGGCCGGTGATTTCGCGCACGGCCTTGATCGCCGACACCTTGTTCGCGCCAGCATCCATCAGCATGACGTTGAATTCGGTTTGCTCTTCAGCGACTGCAGCAGCAGCGCCACCGCCGGCAGCGGGTGCCGACATGGCTGCGGCGCTCACGCCAAACTTCTCTTCGATGGCCTTCACCAGGTCGTTGAGTTCCAGGACCGTCATTGCGTCGAGCGCGGTCAGAAATGCGTCTTTATCGAATGCCATTTTTGTTTCCTAACAATTGGGTTGAATATTCAAAAACGAGGGCGCGCTCAGGCGGCCTGCGCTTCTTCTGCCGGTGCATCGGCGACGGGTGCAGCTTCGCCACCACCACGCTTCTCGGCCAGCGCCGCGAGCACGCGGGCGGTACGAGAAATCGGGGATTGCATCAAGCCCAGCAGTTGCGCCAGCAGCACTTCCTTGGAAGGGATGTTGGCCAGTTGCTTCACGCCTTCGACGTCCAGGGCCTTGCCACCGAATGCGCCACCGCGAATCACCAACTTGTCGTTGGTCTTCGCGAAATTGGCCACCACCTTTGCGGCAGCCACAGCGTCTTCGGAGAAGCCATAGATCAGCGGACCGGTCATCTGGTCGCCGACGATCTCAAACGGGCTGCCAGCGACAGCACGGCGAGCCAGCGTGTTCTTCAGAACACTCAGGGTCACACCGTTGCTGCGCGCTTCGCTGCGCAGTTTGGTCATATCGGCCACCGTGATGCCACGGTATTCCGCCATCACGAGCGTTTGAGCTTTTGCGGCGAGGCTGGTCACATCACTGATGACCGCTTCTTTCTCACTGCGATTCAGACTCAAGGTCTACTCCTTTTAATGCGACCTTCGGCCGGGGCCTCGGATCGCGCTTCATGCAGCGACCAACTGTTTCGGAACAAAAATCAAATTCCTTGCAGTGGGGTCGCCATCTGCGCTGGATACCGGAAAGATCGATCCGGCCATTAAGTGCAGCGCCCTGCACACCAGCGGTCTTGGATGGCTCGCGGCAACCGAAGCTGCCGCGACCCACCACATCTGCCCTCTCCTTGCGGGATCGGGCAAATCTCTTTAGCTCGCCGAGATGGTTTGCGTGTCCACGCGGACACCCAGACCCATGGTCGACGACACAGCCACCTTGCGCAGGTACACGCCCTTGCTGGTCGCCGGCTTGGCCTTGACCAGAGCGTCGATCAGCGCAGCGAGGTTGCCTTGCAGCTTGTCGTTGTCGAACGAGCGACGGCCGATCGTGCCGTGGATGATGCCGGCCTTGTCGACGCGGAATTGGACCTGGCCAGCCTTGGCGTTCTTGACAGCGGTGGCGACGTCAGGCGTCACGGTGCCAACCTTGGGGTTGGGCATCAGGCCACGCGGGCCGAGGATCTGACCGAGCGTACCGACGACGCGCATGGCATCGGGGGCAGCGATCACGACGTCGAAAGGCATGTCGCCAGCCTTGACCATCGCAGCCAGGTCGTCCATGCCGACGATGTCGGCGCCGGCGGCCTTGGCTTCTTCAGCCTTGGCGCCTTGGGCGAACACGGCGACGCGCTTGGTCTTGCCGGTGCCATTCGGCAGCACGACAGCACCGCGAACCACCTGGTCCGACTTCTTCGCGTCGATGCCCAGTTGCACGGCCACGTCGATCGATTCGTCGAACTTGGCGGTGGCGGCATCCTTGACGATGACGATGGCGTCAGCCAGGGGGTACAGCTTGTTGCTGTCGACCTTGCCTTGCAGCGACTTTTGCTTCTTGGTGATCTTGGACATTTACACGCCCTCCACATTCACGCCCATCGAGCGGGCCGAGCCGGCGATGGTGCGAACTGCTGCGTCGAGGTCGGCGGCAGTCAGGTCCTTCATCTTGGCCTTGGCGATTTCTTCGAGCTGAGCGCGCGTGATCTTGCCGACCTTGTCGGTGTGCGGACGGGCCGAGCCCTTGTCCAGCTTGATGGCCTTCTTGATCAAGGTGATCGCCGGGGGCGTCTTGATGATGAAGGTGAAGCTCTTGTCAGCGAACGCGGTGATGACCACCGGCAGCGGCAGACCCGGCTCGACGCCTTGGGTTTGCGCGTTGAACGCCTTGCAGAACTCCATGATGTTCAGACCGCGCTGACCCAGTGCGGGACCGATCGGCGGGGACGGGTTGGCCTTACCAGCTGGCACTTGCAGCTTGATGAAGCCGACGATTTTTTTCGCCATGCTTTGCTCCTTGCGGGTGATATCGCCTTGGCTCTCGCCGCGGCTCCCCGGGGTTAAACGACTCTTCGATCAAGACCGCGCGCCGAGTCGGACAACGCGCAGCCGGAAACTGGCAGGCCCACCCGAAGGCAGGCCATGGGATCAGGTCTTCTCGACCTGACCGAATTCGAGCTCCACGGGGGTGGCGCGGCCGAAAATCATGACCGACACGCTGACCTTGCTCTTCTCGTAGTTGACGTCTTCCACCGTGCCATTGAAGTCGGTGAACGGGCCTTCCTTGACGCGCACGAACTCACCCACGGTGAACTCGACCTTGTGGCGCGGCTTCTCGGTGCCCTGCTGCATCTGATTGACGATGTCCTCGACCTCTTTCTGCGAGATCGGGGCCGGACGGTTCTTGGCGCCGCCCACGAAACCCGTCACCTTGTTGGTGTGCTTCACCAGGTGCCAGCTCTCGTCGTCCATGATCATTTCGACCAGCACGTAGCCCGGGAAGAAGCGGCGCTCGGTGGTGCGCTTCTGGCCGTTCTTGATCTCGACCACTTCTTCGGTCGGAACCAGGATGCGGCCGAACTTGTCCTGCATGCCGGCGCGGGTGATGCGCTCGGTGATGTTGCGCTCGACAGCCTTTTCCATGCCCGAGTAGGCATGCACCACGTACCAACGCAGATCAGGGTTGGCAGCGGGGGTCAGGAGAGGGTTCTGCTCCTCTTCCGGCGTGCTCTGGGTGGTTTCAACTGCGTCGTCGGTCATTATTTTCTCCAGCCCAGAATGAGGTCAAAGAACACCCATTCGAGCGTCTTGTCGGTGAGCCAGAGGAAGACGGACATGATCGCCACGAAGGCGAACACATAGGCCGTCATCTGCATCGATTCCTTGCGGGTCGGCCACACGACCTTCTTGACCTCGCGCCACGAGTCACGACCGAAAGCCCACAGCTGACGGCCATTCTCGGAGCTGCCGAAGGCGCCCACAGCCGCGGCCAGGCCGACCAGCAGCGCGGCCCATTGCACCAGCGAGCCTTGGCGCGACAGCAGGTAGAACGCCACGATGGCGCCCACTGCCAGCACCACCGCCGCAGCCAGCTTGGCTTTGTCGGCACCCGTGCTCACGGTTTCGATTTGAGAAGTGGCCATGTCGGCTGATTTCCTGTGGCCTCGCGGCCTTCAATTCAATGCGTCTCTTGAGACGCCGAAGCCCATCGGATCGCGATGGGCTTGTCGGGGTGCCACCTAGGTGGCAGGGGCAGTAGGAATCGAACCTACAACCTTCGGTTTTGGAGACCGACGCTCTGCCAATTGAGCTATACCCCTCCGGTACTCTTTACGCTCGGCTTAGATGTCGAGGATCTTGGCCACGACGCCCGAACCCACGGTACGGCCGCCTTCACGGATGGCGAAGCGCAGG
>NZ_JBWKYW010000073.1:0-27866 GCF_059423965.1 Variovorax sp. GW458-11-26-14-LB1 | reverse complement strand
GCGTTCATCGGGGCGGGAGGGTCATGGTGGAGTTCCTCGATGGTACCTGCGGGAAATCCCTTTGAAGTTTCTGTGGACTCACTGTAATATCGCTGTGAAATTTCACTGAAACTTCAATCGAGCTGCCACCCATGAAACTGTCTTTCGAACTTCCCGAGGGGAATGCCCCGCAAACGCTGAGCTTCGAGGCCCGGCACCTCGTGATCGCCGGCTGGACCGGGCGCGACACCGCCGCCATCGAGCACCACATCGAGGAACTCGCCGAGCTCGGCGTACCTGCGCCCAGCGCCGTGCCGCTGTTCTACCGGGTGGGCACCCAGCAGCTGAGCCAGGCCGATGTCGTGCAGGTGGTGGGGGCCGACACCTCGGGCGAGGTCGAGCCGCTGCTGTTCCTGCACGGGGGCGAGTTCTTCGTCTCGATCGGCTCGGACCACACCGACCGCGCGCTGGAAGCCCACAGCGTGGCGCTGTCCAAGCAGATCTGCGTCAAGCCCGTGGCGCGCACCGCCTGGCGGCTGGCCGACGTGCAGGAGCGCTGGGACACGCTGGTGCTGCGTTCGTGGATCGAGGAGGGCGGTGAATGGCGCCTGTACCAGGAAGGCACGCTGGCCGCGCTGCGCCCGCCGGCCGACCTGCTGGCGCGCTGCGCCGCGGCCGACGGCGAGCCGGCCGACGGCTTCGCGATGACCTGCGGCACGGTCGGCGCCATCGGCGGCATCCGCCCGGCGGCGCGCTTTCGCATGGAGCTGGTGGACGAGCACACCGGCCGCCGCATTACGCACGAGTACCGCGCGGTCTCGCTGCCGATCGTCGCCTGACGCACGAGGACCGCACATGCCCGCCGCGATCTCCCTTGAAGCCGCCCGCGCCGACCTGGCCGCGGGCCGGATTACCTCCGTCGCGCTGACAGCATCGGCGCTGCAACGCATTGCCGATCCTTCCGGTGAAGGCACGCGCACCTTCACGCGCGTGCTCACAGACCGCGCCCAGCACCTGGCGCACGCCTCCGACAGCTTGCGTGAAGCCGGCGTCGTGCGCTCGCCGCTCGAAGGCCTGCCGGTCTCGGTCAAGGACCTGTTCGACGTGGCCGGCGAAACGACGACCGCCGGCTCCGTCGTGCTGCGCGACGCACCGCCCGCCGCGCACGATGCCGAGGCCGTGCGGCGCCTGCTGGCGGCGGGCGCGGTGCTGGTCGGCAAGACCAACATGACCGAGTTCGCGTACTCCGGCCTCGGCCTCAACCCGCACTACGGGACGCCGGCCAATCCGTGGCAGCGCGGCGAACGGCGCATCCCCGGCGGCTCGTCCTCGGGCGCGGCCGTGGCGGTGGCCGACGGCCTGTGTGTCGCGAGCGTCGGCAGCGACACGGGCGGCTCCGCGCGCATTCCGGCCGCGCTGTGCGGCATCACCGGCTTCAAGCCGACAGCGCGTCGCATGCCCGGCACCGGGCTCGTGCCGCTGTCGCACAGCCTCGATGCGGTCGGCGTGATAGCGCTCGACGTGGCCGGTTGCGTGGCCATGGATGCGGTGCTGTCCGGGGTGTCCGAGGCGCCCCGAACGCAGCACCTGCGCCAGGCCCGCTTCGCGGTGCCGACCACGCTGGTGCAAGACGGCATGGATGCACACGTCGCTGCAACCTTCCAACGCGCGCTGCAGCGCCTCTCGGCCGCCGGCGCGCAGTTGGTCGAGCTGGCGGCGCCCGAGTTCGACGAGCTCGCGGCCATCAATGCAGCAGGCGGCTTCAGCGCCGCCGAGTCATGGGCGTGGCACGCCGAACTGATCGAGCGCGGCGGCAGCGGCTACGACCCGCGCGTGCTCAGCCGCATCCTGCGCGGCAAGGACTTCACGGCGCGCGCCTACCTCGCACTGCAGGCGCAGCGGGCCGACTGGCAGCGTCGCGTGGCCGCGCGACTGGGCGAATTCGACGGCTGGCTCATGCCGACCGTGCCGCTGGTGGCGCCGCGCATCGACGCCCTCGAAGTCGACGAGACGCAGTACGTCGCCGTCAACGCCGCGATGCTGCGCAACCCCTCCATCGTCAACTTCATGGACGGCTGCGCCATCTCCTTGCCCTGCCACGCGGCCGGCGAAGCGCCCGTGGGCCTGAGCCTTGCTGGCCTGCCGATGCGTGACGCCGCGCTGCTCGCGTGGGCCGCCGACATCGAACGCACCCTGCGCGCCACCGCCGATTGACCCGCCTGCCCACCCTCAAGAAACTCCGGAGAACCTCATGACCCAGCGCTTCCGTTTCCCGCTCGCCTCGCTTGCCTGTCTTGCCGCCGGCCTGGCGTGCATCGTGCCCGCCGCCCATGCGCAGGACGCCTATCCGTCCAAGCCGATCCGCATGGTCGTGCCGTTCCCGCCAGGCGGCAGCATCGACATGACGGCACGCCTGGTCGGCCAGAAGCTCTCGACGGCCCTGGGCCAGCCCGTGCTGGTGGACAACCGCCCCGGCGCCAGCGGCAACATCGGCATGGACTACGTCGCCAAGGCGCCCAAGGACGGCTACACCTTGCTGATGGTGCACACCGGCCTGGCTTCCAACGGGCACATGTTCGCGAAGCTGCCCTATGACCCGATCAAGGACCTGGCGCCCGTGATCCGCGTGGCCGACCAGCCCAACGTGCTCATCATGAATCCCAAGTGGACGTTCAAGAACGTCGGCGAGCTGGTGGCCTATGCCAAGGCCAACCCCGGCAAGCTCAGCGTCGGCACTTCGGGCGTGGGCGGCCCGCAGGACGTGGCGGCGCGCCGCTTCATGCAGATGACCGGCACCGATCTGCTCAACGTGGCCTACAAGGGCGGGGCGCCCGCGCTGTCCGACCTGGTCGGCGGCCAGATCGACATGATGTTCGAAACCTCGCCCACCGCCGTGCCCTATGCCAAGAGCGGCAAGCTGAAGGCGCTGGCGGTCACGGGCGACAAGCGCGTTTCGACCTTGCCCGACGTGCCGACGGTGGCCGAGTCCGGCGTGCCGGGCTACCGCTTCATGGGCTGGGTCGGCCTGGTGGCGCCGGCCGGAACCCCGGCACCGATCATCGCCAAGCTCAACGAGCAGGTGCAGGCGCTGCTCAAGAACGCCGACACGCAAAAGCAGTTCACCGACCTCAGTCTGGAAGTCATCGGCGGCTCGACGGCGGACTTCACAAGCTTCGTGCGCAAGGAGTCGAACGACTACGCCCGGTTTGTCAAAGACTTCAATATCACGCCGCAATGAAAAAAGCCCCGCGACTGCGGGGCTTTTTACTGGCCGATGGCTTGAGGCTTACTCGACCTTGGCCTTCGCGCGCAGGTCTTCCTGGTACTTCTGCAGGCGCTGCTGCTGCAGCTGCTGCGTGATCTGCGGCTTCACCTCTTCCAGCTTCGGCAGTTGGGCCTGGCGGATGTCGTCGACGCGGATGATGTGGTAGCCGAACTGGGTCTTGACCGGGGCAGGGGTGGTTTCACCCTTCTTGAGCTTGATCATCGCTTCCGAGAACTCGGGCACGAAGCTGGCGGGATTGGCCCAGTCGAGGTCGCCACCGTTGGCGCCCGATCCCGGGTCCTTGCTCTGCTTCTTGGCGATGTCTTCGAACTTGGCGCCCTTCTTCAGGTCGGCCATGATCTTCTTGGCCTGGTCTTCGGTCTCGACCAGGATGTGACGGGCCTTGAATTCCTTGCCGCCGTTGGCTGCCACGAACTTGTCGTACTCGGCCTTCACGTCGGCGTCGGACACCGCGTTGGTCTTGCGGTAGTTCTCGAACAGCGCGCGGATCAGGATGGCTTGGCGGGCGAGTTCGAGCTGGTTCTTGTAGTCCTCGGTGGCGTCCAGGCCTTGCTTCTGCGCTTCCTGCATGAACACTTCGCGCGCCACGATTTCCTCGCGCAGCTGGCTTTGCATCTCGGGCGTCACCGGGCGGCCGGCGGCAGCCAGCTGCTGGGCCAGGACGTCCATGCGGGCCTTGGGCACCGGCTTGCCGTTGACGATGGCTGCGTTCTGCGCCAGGGCCGACAGGGGGAGTGCACCGATCAGCGCTGCGGCCGCAACGGCCTGCAAGATGTGTTTTTTCATGAAATGAATATCAGGCTGGAGAGGAAATGCGCGTGTAGGAAAAGGCGCGGGAAAGAAAGCAGGAATCAGGAGAAAAGAAGGAGCGGGTGGGCGGCCGCGGCGAACGCGGCAAGCAACCGATTGGACGACTCAGAGCACCTCGATGGCGATGGCGTGCAGACCCTGTGCGATAAAAACTTGGAGGGCATCATACACAAGCCGATGCCGCGCCACGCGGGGCTTTCCGTCGAACAGCGGGGAGGCGATGCGCACCCGGAAATGCGTGCCGTAGCCCTCGGCGTTGGCGCCCGCATGGCCCGCGTGGGCGGCGCTTTCGTCGATCACTTCGAGCTGCGTGGGCGAAAGCGATGCGCGCAGCGCCGCCTCGAGTGCGGCCACGGTGGGCAGGGGGATGGAGGTGGTCGTCATGCGGTCGGCTTGTCTTCCTTGAGGTGCGGCGCGATGTACAGGCCCTGCGCCACCAGGAAGACGATCGGGAACACGTAGCCCCAGAGCTTGAAGTTGACCCAGGCCTCGGTCGTGAAGTACGCCGCCACGTAGCCGTTGATGAGCGCCATGAAGAGGCAATAACCGATCCACGCCACGTTGAGCCGGCCCCAGATGCGCTCGGGCAGCTCGAGCTGCGCGCCCAGCAGCATCTTCAGGAAGTTCTTCTTCAGCGCCCACAGCGCCACCGCCAGCGCGACCGCCATGGCGCCGTACAGCACCGTCGGCTTCCACTTGATGAAGCGGTCGTCGTGCAGCACCAGCGTGAGCGTGCCGAACAGCAGGATCAGCACCAGCGTGGCCTTCTGCATCGCCTGCAGCTTGCGTTCCATGGCGTAGATGACGGCCATCTGCACCACGGTGGCGGCCATCAGCACGCCGGTGGCGGTGTAGATGTCGGCGAACTTGTAGGCGCCGAAGAACAGCAGGATCGGAAAGAAGTCGAGGAGCAGTTTCATTTCTTCTTCTGGAAGTCGAGCGACGCCGAGTTCATGCAGTAGCGCAGGCCGGTTTCGGTGGGGCCGTCGGGGAACACGTGGCCCAGGTGGGCGCCGCAATTGGCGCACACGTTCTCGGTGCGCACCATGCCGTGCGAGCGGTCGACGATGTTGCGGATGGCGCCGGGCACGGCTTCTTCGGAGAAGCTGGGCCAGCCGCAGCCGGCGTCGAACTTGGTGGCCGCTTCGAACAGCTTGGCGCCGCAGCAGATGCAGTGGTAGGTGCCGTCGTCCCAGTGGGCTTCGTACTTGCCGGTGAAGGGGCGTTCGGTGGCGGCGTGGCGCGTCACCTCGAAGGCGGCGGGTTCGGCACCCTTCTCAGCGAGCAGGGCTTTCCATTCGGCGTCGGTTTTCTGTACGGGCGGGGTCATGATGAGCAGCTGATTTCGATCGTGGAGGCCCAGTCGGGCGGGAAGCCGGCGTAGTCGTCGGCACCGGGGTGTTCTTCACATGGGGTTTGGAGCAGCGTCAGCAAGGTTGCCACACCCGCGTGGTCCTTTTGCTGACTGGCTTCGATGGCCTGCTGGCCCAGGTGGTTCCGCAGCACGAACTTGGGGTTCGACCGCAGCATCAATTTTGCCGCTTCGGCGCGCTGCGATTGTGCATGGCGCTCCGAAAAAGAGAGCAACCAGGCGTCGAAGCCGGCCCGGTCGAGGAACAGGTCGCGCACCGGCTCGACGTTGCCGTCGGCCATGTGATTCGACAGGCGGCGCCAGAAGATGGTGTGGTCGACCTTTTCGGCGGCCATCAGCTTGAGCACGCCCTCGATCAGCGCCCGGTCGCCCTCGGCGGGCGTCGTGAGGCCCAGCTTGGCGCGCATGCGGTCTTCGAAGGCGTTGGGGAACACGGTCTTGTACGACTCCAGCGCGGCCACGGCGATTTCCTGGTCGCCGATCAGCGGCAGCAGCGCCTGCGCCAGGCAGAACAGGTTCCAGTAGGCGACGTTGGGTTGCTGGTTGAAGGCGTAGCGGCCCTGGGTGTCGCTGTGGTTGCAGATGTGGCGCGGGTCGAAGCCATCGAGGAACTGGAACGGCCCGTAGTCGATGGTGAGCCCGAGGATGCTCATGTTGTCGGTGTTCATCACCCCGTGGCAGAAGCCCACGGCCTGCCACTGGGCGAGCAGCGCGGCGGTGCGTTCGCTCACGGCCTCGAGGAAGGCGGCATAGGCATTGCCGTTGAAGCGCGCGGTGGTGCGGCATTCGGGGTAGTAACGGTCAATGACGTAGTCGGCCAGCGCGCGCAGCTCGTCTTCGCGCTGGTTGGCGGCGAAGTGCTCGAAGTGGCCGAAGCGGATGAAGCTGGGCGCCACGCGGGTCACGACGGCTGCGCTTTCCAACTCCTCACGGCGCACGCGGGCGTCCGAGCCCGTCACGCACAGCGCGCGCGTGGTCGGAATGCCCAGGCCGTGCATGGCCTCGCTGCACAGGAACTCGCGGATGCTCGAACGCAGCACGGCGCGGCCGTCGCCGCCGCGCGAATAGGGCGTGCGCCCCGCGCCCTTGAGTTGCACCTCGAGCCCGCCCTCGGTCTCGCCGAGCAGGATCGCGCGCCCGTCGCCCAGCTGCCCGGCCCAAACGCCGAACTGGTGGCCGCTGTAGACCGTGGCGAATGGCCGAGTGCCCGCGACCGGCAGGCTGCCGGTGAGGGCGGCAAGCGTCGTGTCCGACTCGCGCCAGCCGGGCGGCAGGCCCAGCTCGCGCGCCACGGCGTCGCTGTGGCCGACCCAGTACGGATCGGGCAGCGGCGTGGGGCGCAGTTCGGTGAAAAAAGCGGGGCCCAGCGTCGAGAAGCCGGGCTTCCAGCGCAGGCCCAGGTCGGCGACCGGGGTGTCTTCGGCTAACAAGCTCATGCCCGGATTGTCCGGCAGCGCGCGAAACCCCTGGCCGCGGAGGCCATCGGGCGCGTGAGGCGGGCGCCGCCGCTCAGTTCAGCAGTGCGCCGCGCAGCGCCCCGGCGCCGTCGAGCGCCAGGCTGGCGCGGTACTGGGCCGGCGGCAGGCCGAACCAGCGCTTGCAGGCGCGAAAGAAGTTGCTGACGTCCACGAAGCCCAGCCGGTCGGCCACGTCCGCGAGCGTGTGGCGCTGTTCGGCCAGGTACTGCTTGGCGAGTTCGCGGCGGGTGCGGTCGAGCAGCGCCTGGAACGACACCGACTCCTCCTGCAGGCGGCGCTGCAGCGTGCGGTCGGCCAGCCCGAGGCCCGAGGCCACGTCCTGGCGGCGCGGCTCGCCGTGCTGCAACCGGCGCGCGATCTCGGCGCACACCAGGCTGGCGGTGGTGGTCTGGCCCAGCAGGTTGAGCTGGTCGTCGAGCAGGTGCTCCTGCATCTCGCCCAGCGCCGGGTGGTGGGTGGGCAGCGGCATGGTCATGTCGGCCGACGACAGCAGCACGCGGTTGGCGGGCGCGTTGAAGCGGATCTCGCAGCCGAAGGCCTCGCGGTGCAGCCGGTCGTTGGCCGGCGGCGGGTAGACGAATTCCATGGCCAGCGGCTGCAGCTCGCGCCGCGTGAGCCACTGGCACTGCATGAGCACGGTCAGCAGGGCGTACTCGACGCGCTGGCGCGGAATCGGCAGGCTGCCACCGGTGTGTTCCATGACCATCCAGCAGCCGCGCGCGTCGGACTGCAGTGAGAACGCGGTGGCGTCGGAGATCACGGCCATGTAGCGCGTGAGCCGCGTGAGCGCCGCGCCCAGGGTGGGGCTGCAGGCCATGGCGTGGCCCACGGTGCCCAGCTTGCTGTGCGTGGCGGCCAGGTCGCGGTCCAGACCCAGCGTGGGCCGCCCGGCGTGCGCCACGGCCACCTGCCACAGCACGGAGATCTCGTCGACCGGGATGCGCGCGTTCTGGCGGTGCAGCGAGTCGGGGTCGAAGCCGGCATCGCGCAGCAGCGTGGGCACGTTCAGCCCCTCGGCCTCGAACATCGACAGCACCCCCTCCAGCCATGCGGCCGAGCTGGTGCGCAGCTCGGGCTGCGGACATCCGGGGCGGCGCGACGGCCGGCGCGAATGGCGCGGCAGGGAGGCTTCTGAAGTCATTCGATTGGCTCGCTTGCGATAGCGGTGAAAACGGGGCCGGTTCCTAGAATTTTTCCAGTGCACGGCGGCCCGGAGTATGGGTGCCGCGCGCCGAGCCAGGAATTCCGATTAACCCGGTGTGGAGACAAAACATGAAGACAACGACAACAGCACAAGACCAGGGTGCGGCAGGACAGACGGCGATGGCGCGCGCCATCGCCACCGTGGCCACGCTGGCCGCCGCGGCGGCGCTTGCAGCCTGCGGTGGCGGTTCGTCCGGGGCGACCGCCTTTCCCGTGTTGCCGCCTGCACCGGCTCCGGCACCCGCGCCCGCTCCGGCACCCGCCGCCGACGGCCCCATGGTGCGCCAGACCACGGCCGGCAAGGTCGAGGGCGTGGACGACAGCGCCAGGAATGGCACCTGGTCCTGGAAGGGTGTTCCGTTCGCCCAGCCGCCGGTGGGCGCACTGCGCTGGCGCGCACCGGTCGAGCCCGAAGCCTGGACCGGCATCCGTCCGGCCAAGGCCTTCGGCAACGCCTGCCTGCAGATCGGCCGGCTCTTCAGCCCCGGCACCAGCAACACCTACGACGCGACCATCGGCACCAACCTGGGCAAGCCGGTCGGCAGCGAAGACTGCCTGTTCGTCAACATCTGGCGCCCTGCCACCACCGAGAAGAACCTGCCGGTGCTGCTGTTCATCCATGGCGGCAGCAACATTTCGGGCTACACGGCCGATCCGCTGTACGACGGCGCGGCGCTGGCCAAGGCCACCAATGCGGTGGTCATCACCGCCAGCTACCGCCTGGGCATCCTGGGCTTCTTGAACATGCCGCAACTGCGGCCGGGCGGCAGCGCGGGCGACGACTCGGGCAACTTCGCGCTGCTGGACAACATGGCGGCGCTGCGCTTCATCCAGGGCAACGTCGCCAACTTCGGCGGCGACCCGGGCAACGTCACGCTGTCGGGCGAATCGGCCGGTGCGACCAACCTGCTGGCGGTGATGACCTCGCCGATGGCCAAGGGCCTGTTCCACAAGGCCTTCGAGATGAGTGGCGGCATTTCGCTCAAGACCAATCTGCCGCCCGGGACGCTGCCGACGCTGCAGCCGGCTTCGGCCTCGCTGACGCAGGGCCAGACGATCCTCGAAAAGCTGCTTGTCGCCGACGGCACCGTGGCCGATGAAGCGGCGGCCAAGGTGTACATCGGCACGCGCTCGCCGGCGCAGATCGCCGAGTACCTGCGTGCGCAGGAGGGTGGGGCGCTGCTGACCAAGGTCACAGCAGCTGGGCAGGGCAACGTGGCGCCCATTCCCGATGGCACGGTGCTGCCGGCGGACCCGATCGCGGCCATCGCGGCCGACAAGTACGTCAAGGTGCCCATGCTCGCGGGCAACACGCGCGACGAGGGCAAGCTCTTCGCGTCGCTGCTGGGCACCATCGGCTTCCCGACGTCGGGCTGGATCGTCACCGATGCCCCGCGCTTCTCGATGATGTTCAACTTCAACCCCGATGCTGCGCCCACGCTCACGGTGGACCACATCATCGACCCGTTCTACCTCCCGGTAGACAAGGCCGGCACCGGCTACAACGCGGCCACCGCGCTCATCACGAAGGGGCTGTTCGAGGCCAACCGCGACAACCTGCTCAACACCATGAAGACGCGCCAGTCGAACATCTGGCACTACCGTCTCGACTGGTCGCAGGAGGCCGCGCCGTGGAACGACGTGTACGGCGCATCGCACGCCTTCGACCTGCCGTTCGTGTTCGGCAACTTCGAGGGTTCGCTGCTGAGCAACGTGATGGGCGGCAAGGCCAACGAGAAGGGGCGCGTGGCGCTGTCGAAGGCCGTCATGGCCAGCGTCGGGGCCTTCATGCGCAACGGCGACCCGAACACGCCCGAGCTCGGTGCCACCTGGGGAACGTGGCCCTCGCAGTTGCTGCTCGACGCCACGCCCACCGCCAAGAAGATCACCGCGGCGCCCTGAGACAGGGTATCGCCGTCCTGCCCCGAGACGCGCCTGGGCAACGCGTGCCATCCACCAGAACGATCACAGAGACAACACCATGAGGATTTCCATGCACCCCCGCCGATGGCGCCTTGCCGCGTCGCTGCTTGCCACCCTGGCGGGCCTTGCGGCCTGCGGCGGCGGTTCGTCGGGCGGCAGCGGGTTCAGCTTCTTTCCGCCCGCCGCCGAAACGCCGCCCGCGCAGCCGCCGGTCACGCCCGAGACGGGCCCGGTCCGCAAGTGGGGCTACATCACGCTGCCCGACGGCAACAGGATGCGCTACTCGCTGTTGCTGCCCAGCGGAGGCAATGCCACCTATCCGCTGCTGGTCGAGTACGACGGCTACAGCTCGGGCTCGGCCCCGAACATCGGCCAGCGCTGGCTGGCCGAGGGCTATGCGGTGATGGGCCTCAATGTGCCGGGCACCGGCTGCTCGACGGGCGACGACCAGGTCTTCGACGCCAGCACCGGCGCGGCCGGTGCCTTCGCCCTCGAATGGGCCGGCAAGCAGCCGTGGTCGAACGGCAAGATCGGCATGATCGGCTACTCGTACTCGGGCTACAACCAGCTGTGGGTGGCGGCGCACCGGCCCAAGGGCCTGCTGGCGATCACGCCCAGCAAGAACGTGACCGACCCGTACCGCGACGTGGGCTACCCGGGCGGCATCAAGAACGTCGGTTTTCCTGCGCAGTGGTGGGGCGGCTTCCCGGCCACCTGGAACCGCGCGGCCGCGCTGGCCGCCAAGCTCGACGGCGACACGGAGTGCGCCAAGACCGTGGCCGACAACATCGAGAAGCTCAAGCGCCCCGATCTCGACCTGACCAAGTGGCTCGAGAACCCGTATGCCGACGGCCTCTACGTGAAGCGCAGCGCGTTCTACGAGACCGGCAAGATCGACATTCCCGCGCTGGGCACCCAGTCGTGGCAGGACGAGCAGATCGGCCCGCGCTCGGGCTACTATGAAGACACCATGGCGCCCGAAAAGATGTGGCTCGTCAGCTCCAACGGCGACCACCACACCAACGTCACCTCCGACTACATCGACGGTACGCTCAAGCGCTTTCTCGCCCATTTCGTGAAGGGCGAGGACAACGGTTTCGAGAAGGAGCCGCACGTGCGCCTGCTGCAGGAAATGCAGCAGACCGACCAGAAGGCGATCAACGGTGCCGCCAAGCTGAAGCAGACGGCCGTGGCCGAGTTCGACCGCCTGCCGGTCAAGGTCAAGCCGATGCGCCTGTGGATGCAGCCGGGCGGCGGGCTCGGCGACGCGAAGCCGACCGCCGGCGCGGCCTCGTCCGACTACCGGTATCCGGTGAAGAGCCCGGTGGTGAACAACCCGGCCGCCGAAGGCTGGCAGGCCGTGGCCGATGCGGAAAAGGACGGCCAGCTCACCTTCACCACCGCCGCCTTGCCCGACGACCTGAGCTTCTACGGGGAAGGCTCGGCCGACCTGTACCTGAGCGCCACCGCTGACAGCACCGACCTGCAGGTCACGGTGTCGGAAGTGCGGCCCGACGGCAAGGAGATGTTCGTGCAGCGCGGCTGGCTGCGCGCCTCCAAGCGGGCGCTCGACGCCAGCCGCTCCACCGAGCTGCGCCCCTTCGGCGACTTCACCCAGCCGAAGGAAGCGCCGCTGCAGTCCGGCCAGCCCAACCTGGTGCGCATCGAGATCCAGAAGTTCGCCCATGTCTTTCGCGCCGGCTCCAGCATCCGCGTGACGGTGGACTCGCCGTCGCAGACCGGCTTCTGGCTGTTCGGCAACGACACGAGGCCTTCGACCAACACGCTGTGGCACCAGGGCGCGAACGCGTCGAGCATCGTGCTGGGCTACGTCGCCTACCCGCATGCGGCCGCGTTGCCCGAGTGCGGCAAGACGCTGCGCCAGCCGTGCCGCACCAACGTGGTGACGGTGCCCGCGGGCACCGGTCCGAAGGCGCCCACTTGAGCCGCTTCGTTCAATCATGCAGTGCGGGTTTGTGTCATTGTGCAAGTGGCCGAAGCTTGCGTGAATCTCTCGTTCGCAACGCTTTTTGAAGTCATTTCACATAGGAGTCCGTAGATGCTGGGTTTGATGCAAGACCAACCGCTTTTGATCTCGTCGCTGATCGAGTTCGTCGAGCGCCACAACGGCGACGGCGAGATCGTCTCGCGCCGTGTCGAGGGCGATATCCACCGTTGCACCTGGAGCGACATCGCATCGCGCGCCAGGCAGGTGGCCAATGCGCTGGATGGCGAGCAGCTGCTGTTCAGCGACCGCATCGCCACCCTGGCCTGGAACGGCTACCGCCACCTGGAGCTGTACTACGGCGTGAGCGGCAGCGGCCGCGTGCTGCACACCATCAACCCGCGCCTGCACCCCGACCAGATCGCGTGGATCGCCAACCATGCCGAAGACCAGATCCTGTGCTTCGACCTGAGCTTCCTGCCGCTGGTGCAGGCGGTGCATGCGCGTTGTCCCACGATCCGGAAATGGGTTGCACTGTGTGACGCCGACAAGCTGCCGGCCGACAGCGGCGTGCCCAACCTCGTGAGCTACGAGGCCTGGATCGGCACGCAGTCCACCACCTACGACTGGCCCACCTTCGACGAGAACTCGGCCTCGAGCATGTGCTACACGAGCGGCACCACGGGCAACCCGAAGGCCGCGCTGTACAGCCACCGCTCGACCATGCTGCATGCCTACGCCGCCGCGTTGCCCGACGTCATGCGCATCTCGGCGCAAGACTCGGTGCTGCCGGTGGTGCCGATGTTCCACGTCAATGCCTGGGGCATTCCGTACTCGGCCGCGCTGGTGGGCTGCAAGCTCGTGTTCCCGGGCCCGTCGCTGGACGGCAAGTCGGTGTACGAACTCATCGAGTCCGAAGGCGTGACCTTCGCGGCCGGCGTGCCCACCGTGTGGCAGATGATGCTGGGCCACATGCAGACCAACGGCCTGAAGTTCAGCAAGCTGAACCGCACCGTCATCGGCGGCTCGGCCTGCCCGCCGGCCATGATCACGGCGTTCCAGGAGAACTACAACGTCGAGGTGCTGCATGCCTGGGGCATGACCGAGATGAGCCCGCTGGGCACGCTGTGCACGCTGAAGAACAAGCACCTGTCGCTGCCCGCCGACGCGCAGCTGCAGATCCGCATGAAGCAGGGCCGGGCGATCTTCGGCGTCGACATGAAGATCGTCGACGGCAATGGCGACGAGCTGCCCTGGGACGGCAAGGCCTACGGCGACCTGTTGGTCAAGGGCCCCTGGGTCGTCAAGGAGTACTACAAGGGCGAGGGCGGCAACCCGCTGGTCGCCGACGCCGCGGGCCGGGGCTGGTTCCCCACCGGCGACGTGGCCACCATCGATGCCGAGGGCTACCTGCAGATCACCGACCGCAGCAAGGACGTGATCAAGTCCGGCGGCGAGTGGATCAGCTCCATCGACATCGAGAACATCGCCGTCGCGCACCCGGCCATCGCCATGGCGGCCTGCATCGGCGTGTTCCATCCCAAGTGGGACGAGCGCCCGATCATCGCGGTCGTGAAGAAGCCCGGCGCCGAAGTCACCCGCGAGGAGCTGCTGAAGTTCTACGAGGGCAAGACCGCCAAGTGGCAGATCCCCGACGACGTGGTGTTCGTGGAGGCCATTCCGATCGGCGCCACCGGCAAGATCCTCAAGACCAAGCTTCGCGAACTGCTCAAGGACTACAAGCTGCCGGGCCTCTGAAGCACGGTCAAAGCCCACCCGCACTGTCGCGCACGCGATAGGAAGGCCGCCCCGGCGGCTTTCCTTCCGGGCATTCCCTGTGCGGCGAAGAAAAGGGCGCTTGTACGCTGGCGTCCCGCCTTTCAACCAGGAGACTCTTCATGCACTTCGGTATCAAGTCAGTGGCCGCCTGCGCCATGTTGGTGAGTGTTTCAGCGTCGTTCGCCCAGAAGGGCGAAACCGTCAAGATCGCCTGGCTGGACCCGCTGTCGGGTCTGATGGCGGCCGTGGGCACCAACCAGCTCAAGACGACCCAGTACCTAGCTGACGAGTTCAACAAGAAGAATGCGTCGGGCGTGAAGTTCGAGATCATCGCGATCGACAACAAGCTGAGCCCGCAGGAGACCACCGCGGCGCTGCGCTCGGCGCAGGACCAGGGCGCGCGCTACATCACCCAGGGCAACGGCTCGGGCCCGGCGCTCGCGATCATCGACGCCGTCGAGAAGAACAACGCACGCAATCCCGGCAAGGAACTGCTCTACCTGAACTACGCGGCGGTCGATCCCGACCTCACCAACAGCAAGTGCAGCTACTGGCACTTCCGCCTCGATGCCGACACCTCCATGAAGATGGAGGCACTGACCACCTGGATGAAAGACCAGGCCGACATCAAGAAGGTCTACATCCTGGGCCAGAACTACTCCCACGGCCAGCAGGTGTCCAAGTTCGCCAAGGACAACCTCAAGACCAAGCGCCCCGACATCCAGATCGTGGGCGACGACCTGCACCCGCTCGCGCAGGTGCGCGATTTCTCGCCCTACATCGCCAAGATCAAGGCCTCGGGCGCCGACACGGTCATCACCGGCAACTGGGGTTCCGACCTCTCGCTGCTCATCAAGGCAGCGAACGACTCGGGGCTGGACGTCAAGTTCCTCACGTACTACGCACCGGGCGCCGGCACGCCCACGGCCATGGGCGCCACCTCGGCCGGCAAGGTCTACACCGTGGCCTATGCCCACTACAACATGGGCGGCGAAATCCAGCGGCTGCTGACCGGCTACAAGAAGAAGATGAACGACGACCTGACGCAGTCCTCGATCTATCACACCTTCGCATTGCTCGATGCCGCTTTCGTGCAGACCAAGTCGACCGACCCCGTCAAGGTGGCCGCGGCGCTCGAAGGCATGAAGATCAAGAGCTTCAACGGCGAGGTCGAGATGCGCAAGGCCGACCACCAGTTGCAGCAGGGGCTGTACATCTCGCGCTGGGAGAAGGCCAGCGCCAAGTACCCCTACGACGCCGAGAACACCGGCTACACCAACGTCCCCGTGAAGTATTACGAGTCGTATGTGGCGAGCACGCCCACGACCTGCCAGATGAAGCGCCCCTAGGCGTCTTTGTGAACGCATTTCCTACCCATCGGTAGAAGATACCTACCGCCGGGTAGCAAAAGAAGGAAATGCACTGTCGCCTGCGCGATAGATACGTGCCTTTGCAGCCCCTTCCTTACGGGCATTCCCTGAGGGGTGGGGTGGCAAAGACTTGTACGCTTGTGCAGCGTTTTTGATATCGGTTTGACCAGGAGATATAGATTGAAGTTCGCTCTGAAGATCGCTACCGCCGCCGTGCTCGCGGCAAGTGCCACCGGTGCCCTTGCCCAGAAGGGTGAGACCGTCAAGATCGCGTGGCTGGACCCGCTGTCGGGCCTGATGGCGGCCGTCGGTACCAACCAGCTCAAGACCTTCCAGTTCCTGGCCGAAGAATTCAACAAGAAGAACGTGGCCGGCGTGAAGTTCGAGGTCATCGGCATCGACAACAAGCTCAGCCCGCAGGAAACCACCGCCGCGCTGCGCTCGGCCATGGACCAGGGCGCGCGCTACGTGGTGCAGGGCAACGGCTCCGGCCCGGCGCTGGCCATCATGGACGCGCTCGAAAAGCACAATGCCCGCAACCCGGGCAAGGAAGTCGTGTACTTCAACTACGCGGCCGTCGATCCCGACCTGACCAACAGCAAGTGCAGCTACTGGCACTTCCGCCTGGACGCCGACACCTCCATGAAGATGGAAGCCCTGACCACCTTCATGAAGGACCAGGCCGACATCAAGAAGGTGTACCTGATCAACCAGAACTACTCGCACGGCCAGCAGGTCGCGAAGTACGCCAAGGACAACCTCAAGACCAAGCGCCCCGACGTGCAGATCGTCGGCGACGACCTGCACCCGCTGGCCCAGGTGCGCGACTTCGCGCCCTACATCGCCAAGATCAAGGCCTCGGGCGCCGACACCGTCATCACCGGCAACTGGGGTTCCGATCTCGCGCTGCTCATCAAGTCGGCCAACGACGCAGGCCTGAACGTCAAGTTCTACACCTACTACGCCGTGACCAACGGCACGCCGACCGCCATGGGTGCGGCCTCGGACGGCAAGGTCTACATGGTGGGCTACAGCCACTACAACGCGCCGGGCCCGATCGCGCCGATGATGAACGAGTTCAAGAAGCGCTTCAACGAAGACCTGTACACGACGTCGCCGTACACCGTGTACGCGATGCTCGCCGAAGCCTTCGTGCGCACCAAGTCGACCGACCCCGTCAAGGTGGCGGCCGCCATGGAAGGCATGAAGTTCAAGAGCTTCAACGGCGACGTCGAAATGCGCAAGTCCGACCACCAGCTGCAGCAGGGCCTGTGGATCACGCGCTGGCAGAAGGCCGACGCGAAGAGCCCGTACAGCCCGGAAAACACCGGCTACACGCTGGCACCGGTGAAGTACTACGAGCCCTACGTCTCGAGCACGCCCACCTCGTGCCAGATGAAGCGACCCGGCGGCGCCTCCTGATCGCCTGCTGATCGCCCCCTGACCGGTCGAGGCCCGACTTCAACACTCGGGCCTCTTTCTTTTTCAACCGACACGGAAGACCGATGAACGTCGAATTCTTCGTCATCTCACTGCTCAACGGCGTCAGCTACGGCCTGCTGTTGTTCATGCTGAGCTCTGGCCTTACGCTGATCTTCAGCATGATGGGTGTGCTCAACTTCGCACACGCCAGCTTCTACATGCTGGGCGCCTATTTCGCCTACACCCTGTCAGGCATCGTCGGCTTCTGGCCCGCGCTCTTTCTCTCGCCGCTGCTGGTGGGGGCACTGGGCGCGGCCTTCGAGCGCTACAGCCTGCGCCGCGTCCACAAGTTCGGCCACGTGCCCGAGCTGCTGGTGACCTTCGGTCTTTCGTACCTCATCCTCGAGCTGGTCCAGCTGGTCTGGGGCCGCTCCACGGTGCCCTACGGCCTGCCCGAGGCGCTGCAGGGGCCGCTGTTCTCGCTGTACGGCACGCAGTTCCCCAAGTCGCGCTCGTTCATCATGCTGGTGGCGATGCTGATGCTGGTGTCCGTGTGGCTGCTGCTCACGCGCACCCGCATCGGCCTGGTGATCCAGGCGGCGCTGAAGCACCCCGACATGGTCGAGGCGCTGGGCCACAACGTGCCGCGCGTGTTCATGCTGGTGTTCGGCGGCGGTGCCGCGCTCGCCGGCCTGGCGGGCGTGATCGGCGGCAACACCTATGTCACCGAACCCGCCATGGCCGGGTCGGTCGGCACCATCATCTTCGTGGTGGTGGTGGTCGGCGGCATGGGCTCGCTGGCCGGCGCCTTCCTGGCGTCGCTGCTGATCGGCATCATCCAGACCTTCGCCGTTGCGCTGGACCACTCGCTGGCCACCGCGCTGCAGGCCCTGGGCGTGGCCGTGACCGACCAGACCTTCGGCTACGAGTTGCTCAAGCTCACCATCTCGCAGGTCGCACCGATCCTGCCGTACCTGTTCCTCGTGCTGATCCTCATCTTCCGCCCGAAGGGTCTTCTGGGCACCCGGGAGGACTGACACCATGACCACCGCAACCACCACTTCACCGACGACCCCGACGCGGTACTACCGCTTCAAGCCCTGGAACATCGGGCGCTACCTGGTCTGGGCGCTGTTCGCCCTGGTGCTGATCATCTCGCCGATGCTGTTCAAGAGCAGCCTGGCGCTGACGATGCTCTCGCAGATGGGCTACCTGATCATCATCTGCCTGAGCTACAACATCCTGCTGGGGCAGGGCGGCATGCTGAGCTTCGGCCATGCCGTCTACACCGGCCTGGGCTCGTTCATCGCCATCCACGCGATGAACATGGCGACCAAGGGCGGCCCGACGATTCCGCTGGTGCTCATTCCGCTCGTCGGCGGGCTGGCGGGGATGTTCTTCGCCATCCTGCTGGGCTTCGTGACCACCAAGAAGTCGGGCACCACCTTCGCCATGATCACCATGGGCATCGGCGAGCTCGTGGCCTCGATGGCGCTGATGTTCCCCAGCTTCTTCGGCGGCGAGGGCGGCATCACCACCGACCGCGTGTACGGCCCGAGCTTCTTCGGCTTCACCTTCGGTCCGCAGATCCAGGTGTACTACCTGATCGCCGCGTACTGCTTCGTGTGCACCGCCCTGATGTATGCCTTCACCGGCACGCCACTGGGCCGCATGCTGAACGCCGTGCGCGACAACCCGGAGCGCGTGGAGTTCATCGGCTACAACACGCAGCGCGTGCGCTACTTCGCGTTCATCATCGCGGGCTTCTTCGCCGGCATCGGCGGCGGCCTGGCCTCGATCAACTTCGAGATCGTGAACGCGGCCGACAGCCTGAACGCCATCCGCTCGGGCGGCTACCTGCTGTTCACCTTCCTGGGTGGCGCGGTGTTCTTCTTCGGCCCGATCATCGGTGCGGTGCTGCTGGTGTTCGCCTCGATCCTGCTGTCCGAATTGTCGAAGGCCTGGCAGCTGTACTTCGGCCTGGTGTTCGTGTTCATGGTGATGTTCGCCCCCGGCGGCATCGCCAGCCTGGTCATGATGAACCTGCGCGTGGCCAAGTTCGGCAAGTTCAACCGCTTCTGGGGCCTGTACGCCGCGCTTGCCGTGGCCCTGGTGCCGGTGGTGGTCGGCGCTGCCGCGCTGATCGAAATGATCTATCACATCCAGCTCAACGCGGCGATGGGCCCGGACCTGAAGTTCTTCGGCACCATGCTGAACACGTCGGGCGTGACCAGCTGGCTGGGCGCCATCGCGATCCTGGCCGTGGGCCTGGGCCTGCTCGAGGTGGCACGGCGCCGCTTCGTGCGGGTCTGGGGCCAGGCGCAGGAAGAGATCGAAGCAGAAATCAAACGTCGGGAGGCGGCGTAAATGAGCGCGCAATACGCATTGGAACTGAAGGCGCTGCGCAAGAATTTCGGCAAGACCGAAATCATCCGCGGCGTGGACCTGGCGGTGAAGGCCGGCGAACGCATCGCCGTGATCGGGCCGAACGGCGCGGGCAAGTCGACGCTGTTCAACCTGATCAGCGGGCGGCTCACGCCCACCAGCGGCGAGGTGCTGCTCAACGGCCAGCGCATCGACGGCAAGAAGCCCTATGAAATCAACCGCCTGGGGCTGTCGCGCAGCTTCCAGATCACCAACATTTTCCCGAAGCTCAGCGTCTTCGAGAACCTGCGCTGCGGCGTGCTGTGGAGCCTGGGCTACAAGTACACGTTCCTGCGCTTTCTCTCGAACCTGGACGACGCCAACGCGCGCACCGAAGAGCTCATCAAGCAGATCGGCCTGGAGCGCAAGCGCGACGTGCATGCGGTGAACCTCACCTATGCCGAGCAGCGCGCGCTCGAGATCGGCGTGACGATCGCCGGCGGCGCCGGCGTGATCCTGCTGGACGAGCCCACGGCCGGCATGAGCAAGACCGAGACCTCGCACTTCATCTCGCTCATCAAGCACGTCACCGTCGGCAAGACGCTGTTGACGGTGGAGCACGACATGGGCGTGGTCTTCGGGCTGGCCGACAAGATCGCCGTGGTTGTGTATGGCGAAGTCATCGCCTTCGACACGCCGGCTGCCGTGCGCGCCAATGCGCGCGTGCAGGAGGCCTACCTGGGTTCTTCCGTGGCCGATGCACAAGGGGCGGGACACTGACATGCTGAAGCTTCACGACATCCACGCCTACTACGGCAAGAGCCATGTGCTGCATGGCGTTTCCTTCGACGTCCGCCCGGGCGAGATCGTGGCCCTGCTGGGGCGCAACGGCTCGGGCCGTTCGACCACGGCCAAGGCCATCATGGGCCTGGTGCATGCCGAGGGCACGCTGCAGTGGAAGGGCGGCGACATCCTGCGCCGCAAGGCCTACGAGATCGCGCACATGGGCATCGGCTACGTGCCCGAGAACCGCGACATCTTCCCCAAGCTCACGGTGCACCAGAACCTGCTCCTGGGGCAGAAGGGCTCGGGCAAGGGCAGCCGCTGGTCGTTCGACGACATGTACGGCATGTTCCCGCGCCTGAAGGAGCGCCAGCACACCGAGGCCGGCGTGCTCTCGGGCGGCGAGCAGCAGATGCTCACGCTGTGCCGCACGCTCATGGGCGACCCTGACCTCATCATCATCGACGAGCCCACCGAGGGCCTCGCGCCCAAGATCGTCGAGCTGGTGGGGCAGTACCTGCGCACGCTGAAGGACAAGGGCATCTCGGTGCTCCTCATCGAGCAGAAGCTCACCATCGCGATGCAGATTTCGGACCGCGCGCTCGTCATGGGCCACGGCAGCATCGTGTTCGACGGGACGCCCGACAGCCTGCGCGCCGACGGCACCACCCGCAGGGAGTGGCTGGAGGTTTAAGCAAACCCCCAGGCTTCGCGCACTTCGTGTCGCGCGCGCCTTCCCCCTTGCAGGGGGCAACACCTGCGGCCCGGCAAAGCCGGTTCCGCGGTGTTCCTGGAAAGTCCGGCTCTCTCTTGAGGCCCTTGTCCCGACAGCGACTGCGTGCCATTGTTCGGCCACGCAAAACGCCTAGAATCTTCGAAAAAGAACACTCGTGCTTTTTCTTCTTTTTCTTCACACACCAAGGAACGCAGCATGACGGCTGAATACAAAGTGCTCGGCGATGTCGCCGTGATCACCCTGACCAACCCGCCGGTCAACGGTCTCGGCTTCTCGACACGCATCGGCATCACCGACGGCCTGTCCAAGGCCAATGCCGACGGCGCCGTCAAGGCCATCGTCATCACCGGCGCCGGCAAGGCGTTCTCGGGTGGTGCGGACATCAAGGAATTCGGCACGCCCAAGGCGCTGCAAGAGCCCAACCTGCTGAGCGTGATCCTCTCGCTCGAAGCCTCGCCCAAGCCCATCGTCGCAGCCATCCACTCCGTGTGCATGGGCGGCGGCCTCGAGCTGGCGCTCGGCTGCCACTACCGCGTGGCCGCACCGGGCACCAGCGTGGCACTGCCTGAAGTCAAGCTCGGCCTGCTGCCGGGCGCCGGTGGCACGCAGCGCCTGCCGCGCGTGATCGGCGTGGAAACCGCCCTGAACATGATCGTCAGCGGCGAGCCCGTGAAGAGCGAACTGCTCGCCAGCCTGCCGGGCCAGAAGCTGTTCGACAAGCTGGCCGCTTCGGCCGAATCGGTGTTCGACGAAGCCGTCGAGTTCGCCAAGTCGGTCGCTGCCAAGGGCGGCGAGCTGCCGCTGGTGCGCAACCTGCCGTGCAAGCACCCGCAAGGCGATGCCTACTTCCAGTTCGCCAAGAACATGGTCGGTGGCATGTCGAAGAACTACCCCGCGCCGCTGAAGTGCGTCGACGCCGTGCAGGCCGCGACCAAGATGAAGTTCGACGACGGCATGGCCGAAGAGCGTCGCCTGTTCACCGCGCTGATGTTCACGCCCGAATCGCTGGCCCTGCGCCACCTGTTCATGGCCGAGCGCGCCGCGAGCAAGATTCCCGACGTGCCCGAAGACACGCCCAAGCGCGAGATCAAGGCCGTGGGCGTCATCGGCGCCGGCACCATGGGCGGCGGCATCTCGATGAACTTCCTGAACGCGGGCATCCCCGTCAAGATCCTCGAGATGAAGCAAGAGGCGCTCGACCGCGGCATTGCCACCATCAAGAAGAACTACGAAGCCCAGGTCAAGAAGGGCAAGCTCAAGCAGGACAAGTACGAGCAGCGCATGGCGCTTCTGAGCACCACGCTGAGCTACGACGACCTGAAGGACGCCGACCTCATCATCGAAGCCGTGTTCGAAGAAATCGGCGTCAAGGAAAAGGTCTTCAAGGAACTCGACCGCGTCGCCAAGAAGGGCGCCATCCTGGCCTCGAACACCTCGACGCTCGACGTCGACAAGATCGCCTCGTTCACCGACCGTCCGCAGGACGTGGTCGGCATGCACTTCTTCAGCCCGGCCAATGTGATGAAGCTGCTCGAAGTGGTGCGCGGCAAGGCCACGTCCAAGGACGTGCTGGCCACCGTGATGGCCATCGGCAAGAAGATCAAGAAGACCTCCGTCGTGTCGGGCGTGTGCGACGGCTTCATCGGCAACCGCATGATCGAGCAGTACAGCCGCCAGGCCGGCTTCCTGCTGGACGAAGGCGCCACGCCGCAGCAGGTCGACAAGGCCATCGAGAAGTTCGGCTTCGCCATGGGCCCGTTCCGCATGGGCGACCTGGCCGGCAACGACATCGGCTGGGCCATTCGCAAGCGCCGCGCCGTCGAGCGCGCCGACATGAAGTACAGCCGCACGGCCGACAAGCTGTGCGAGTTGGGCCGCTTCGGCCAGAAGACCGGGGCAGGGTGGTACGACTACCAGGCCGGCAAGCGCGACGCCATTCCGTCGGAACTCGTCAACAAGATGATCGAGGACCACCGCAAGGAACTGGGCATCACGCCGCGCAAGATCTCCGACACGGAAATCGTGCAGCGTCTGGTGTTCGCCCTCGTCAACGAAGGCGCGCACATCCTGGAAGACGGCATTGCCTCCAAGTCGGGCGACATCGACATGGTGTACCTCACCGGCTACGGCTTCCCGATCTACCGCGGTGGCCCGATGCACTACGCCTCGCAGGTCGGCCTGTACAACGTGGCCGAGACGATGAAGCGCTTTGCGCAGAACCCGCGCGACGACGCCGAGTTCTGGCAGCCCGCACCGCTGATCCAGAAGCTGGTGGCCGAAGGCAAGTCCTTCAGCTGAGACTGACCCAGGATCAAGACCGCCCATGTTGAAACGCATCTTCCTCGGGCTGCTGCTGGTGCTCCTGGCACTGGTGGCGGCCGTGGCGGTCAAGACCTGGACCACGCCATCGCAGCAACTCGCGGTGGCCCCCGCACCGAAGCTCGAGATCGACCTGCAGGCGGCTGCGAAGCGGCTGGCCGGCGCGATTCCGATCCGCACGGTGTCGAGCCTGGAGGACGCGGCCGCCAACCTGGCCGAGTTCGACAAGCTGCACGCCTACCTGGCGCAGCAGTACCCGAAGGTCCACGCCACCCTCAAGAAGGAAGTGGTGGGCCAGAAGGCCTTGCTCTACACCTGGGCCGGCACCGACGCGCAGGCCAAGCCGATCGCGCTCATGGCGCACCAGGACATGGTGCCCATCGCGCCCGGCACCGAAAAGGCCTGGTCGGTCGATCCCTTCGCGGGCGAGATCAAGGACGGCTTCGTCTGGGGCCGCGGCACGCTCGACAACAAGGGCAACCTGTTTGCGCAGATGGAAGCCATCGAGTTGCTCATCGGCAGCGGCTTCCAGCCGAAGCAGACGGTCTACCTCGTGATGGGTGACGACGAAGAGGTGAGCGGCCTGCGCGGCGCGCAGCCCATCGCCGAACTGCTCAAGTCGCGCGGCGTGAGGCTCGACTGGGTGCTCGACGAAGGCCTGCTCGTGCTCGACGGCGTGCTGCCCGGCCTGAGCAAGCCCGCGGCGCTCATCGGCCTGGCGGAGAAGGGCTACGGCACCTTCTTCCTCTCGCTCGATACCGCGCCCGGCCACTCGTCGATGCCGCCGCAAAAGAGCGCCATCGGCCGCATGAGTGCCGCGCTTGCGCGGCTCGAAGCAACGCCGATGCCCGGCGGCATCCAGGGCGTGGCCGGCCAGATGTTCGGCGCGCTCGCGCCCGAGATGGGCGGCGTCAACCGCGTCATGCTGTCGAACCTGTGGCTCACCGAGCCGCTGGTGCGCGGCCAGCTCGAGAAGAGCCCGAGCAGCAATGCCATGCTGCGCACGACCACCGCGCTGACCATCGTGCGTGCCGGCAACAAGGACAACGTGCTGCCCGGCCGCGCCGAGGCCGCCGTCAACTTCCGCGTGCTGCCCGGCGACACGCTGGCCAGCGTCGAGGCGCACCTGCGCAAGGCGCTGGGCGACGACGACATCAAGATCAAGCCGTACCCCGGCAACTCGGAGCCCTCGCCGGTGTCGCCCACCGACAGCACCGGCTACCGCGCGATCCAGCAGGCCGTGCGCCAGAGCTTCCCCGACGCCGTGGTGGCGCCCGGCCTCATGACCGCCGCCACCGATTCCCGCCACTTCAGCCTCGTGAGCGATGCCGTCTTCCGCTTCTCGCCGTTCCGGGTGAAGAGCGAGGACCTGGCGCGCTTCCATGGCAACAACGAACGCCTGGCCATCTCGAACTACGGCGAGATGATCGGCTTCTATCACCAGCTCCTGCGCAACACCCACGCGGCCGCGCCGGCGCAATGACGACCCCGTCTTCTCCCTCTTTTCCCTTCCATCTTCAAAGGACCTCACCATGACCAGCGCCGTCATCGTTTCCACCGCCCGCACGCCGCTCGCGAAGAGCTGGAAGGGTGCCTTCAACATGACCCACGGCGCCACGCTGGGCGGCCATGCCGTGCAGCACGCGGTGCAGCGCGCCGGCATCGACCCGGCTTCGGTCGACGACGTCATCATGGGTTGCGCCACGCCCGAAGGCGCCACCGGCTCCAACATCGCGCGCCAGATCGCCCTGCGCGCCGGCCTGCCGGTCACCACCTCGGGCATGACCATCAACCGCTTCTGCTCGTCGGGCCTGCAGACCATCGCCACCGCCGCCCAGCGCATCATCGCGGGCGAGGGCGACGTGTACGTGGCCGGCGGCGTCGAGAGCATCTCGTGCGTGCAGAACGAAGCCAACACGCACATGCTGGCCGACCCGTGGCTCGTGAAGCACAAGCCCGAGATCTACTGGAACATGCTGCAGACCGCCGAGCAGGTCGCCAAGCGCTACAACATCGGCCGCGACGCCATGGACGAGTACGGCGCACAGAGCCAGCAGCGCGCCACCGCCGCGCTCGAAGCCGGCCTCTTCAAGGCTGAGATCGCCCCCATCACCGTGCTGGCTGGCGTGGCCGACCCCGTGATGGGCCTGCGCACCAAGGAAGTCACGATCGAGAACGACGAAGGCATCCGTCCCGGCACCACCAAGGAAGGCATCAGCGGCATCCGCTCGGCCATGCCCGGCGGCCTGATCTCGGCCGGCAACGCCAGCCAGTTCTCCGACGGCGGCGGCGCCTGCGTGGTGGTCGACGAGAAGTACGCCCAGCAGAAGGGCCTGAAGCCCCTGGGCCGTTTCCTCGGCTTCGCCGTGGCCGGCTGCGAGCCCGACGAAATGGGCATCGGCCCGGTCTTCGCCATTCCCAAGGTGCTCAAGCGCCTGGGCCTCACGGTCAACGACATCGACCTGTGGGAGCTGAACGAAGCCTTCGCCGTGCAGGTCATCTACTGCCGCGACAAGCTGGGCATCCCGGGCGACCGCCTGAACGTGAACGGCGGCGCCATCGCCGTGGGCCACCCCTACGGCGTGAGCGGCCAGCGCCTGACGGGCCACGCGCTCATCGAAGGCAAGCGTCGCAGCGCCAAGAAGGTCGTGGTCACGATGTGCATCGGCGGCGGCATGGGCGCCGCGGGCGTGTTCGAGGTCCTGTAACCATGTCCGGCTTGGGCATTGACCAGGAGGTCTCGCCCGAAGCCGTCCTGGCCTACGGGCGCAGCGTGCTGGCCGCGCAGCCCTTCAGCGTGCTGATCGGCGCCGAGCTGCACGCACTCGCGCCGGGCCATGCCGAGCTCCAGCTGCCGCTCGGCGCGCAGCTGAAGCAGCAGCACGGTTTCGCCCATGGCGGCATCGTGAGCTACATGGCCGACAACGCGCTGACCTTTGCCGGCGGCAGCGCCTTGCGCGTGCCGGTCGTGACCTCCGAATTCAAGATCAACTACGTGCGGCCCGCCATCGGCCAGCGGCTGATTGCGCGCGCCCGGGCCGTGCACACCGGCAGCTCGCAGGCCGTGTGCACCTGCGAGGTGGTGGCCGTGGCCGACGACGGCACCGAGAAGCTCTGCGCGCTGGCGCAGGGCACCATCGCCAAGCTGCCCGATTCCCCGAAGAAGACTTCGTCGCCCGCGAAGTCGTAGCCTGAAGAAGACATCACCATGAGCCTGCGTCCCACCCTCGACTTTCTGCTCTACGACTGGCTCGACGCCGAGAAGCTCAATCAGAGCGAGCGTTTTGCCGACCACTCGCGCGAGACCTTCGACGCCGTGCTCGACACCTGCGAGCGCATTGCGCGCGAAAAGTACGCGCCGTTCAACCGCACCGTCGACACGCAGGAGCCGCATTTCGACGGCGAGAAGGTCATCCTGCCGCAGGCCACGCACGACGCGCACAAGGCCTTCGTCGAGTCCGGCATGCTGAGCGCCGCCCAGGACTACGAGATCGGCGGCATGCAGCTGCCCTACACGGTGCAGGCCGCGGCCAACAGCTTCTTCGCGATGGCCTCGGTGAGCATCGGCTCGAACATGCTCACCAGCGGCAACGCCAACCTGCTCATGGTGCACGGCACGGAGATGCAGAAAGAGGTGTTCGCCAGGAATGAATTTTCGGGCCGCTGGGCGGGCACCATGTGCCTGTCGGAGCCCCAGGCCGGTTCGTCGCTGAGCGACGTGGCCACGCGCGCCGTGCCCGACGGCGCCGACTTTCAAAACGACCCGCTGGGCCCGCGCTACCGCCTCACCGGCAACAAGATGTGGATCTCGGCCGGCGACCACGAGCTGACCGAGAACATCGTGCACATCGTGCTGGCCAAGATTCCCGACGAGAACGGCAAGCTCGTTCCCGGCACGCGCGGCATTTCGCTGTTCATCGTGCCCAAGCGCATGGTGGACACGCAGGGTGAACTCACCGGCGAGCGCAACGACGTGGCGCTGGCGGGCCTGAACCACAAGCTCGGCTGGCGCGGCACCACCAACACGCTGCTGAACTTCGGTGAAGGCAAGTATCCGGTCGGCGGCAAGGCCGGCGCGGTGGGCTACCTGGTCGGCGAGCCCGGGAAGGGCCTGCACTGCATGTTCCACATGATGAACGAGGCCCGCATCGGCGTCGGCACCGCCGCCACCATGCTCGGCATGGCCGGCTACTACGCCTCGCTCGACTACGCCAAGAGCCGCCCGCAGGGCCGCCTAGTGAAGAAGCCTGAAGCGGCCGGCGCCGCCGTGGCCAAGGACTCGGCCGCGCCGCAGGTGCGCATCATCGAGCACGCCGACGTGCGCCGCATGCTGCTTGCCCAGAAGGCGTACTGCGAGGGCGCGCTGGCGCTGGAGCTGTATTGCGCCCGCCTGGTCGACACGCAGAAGACCGGCGACGCCGCGCAGGCCGACGACGCCCGCCTGCTGCTGGAGGTGCTCACGCCCATCGCCAAGAGCTGGCCCAGCGAGTGGTGCCTGGAGGCCAATTCGCTGGCGATCCAGGTGCACGGTGGCTACGGCTACACGCGCGACTTCCCGGTGGAGCAGTACTGGCGCGACAACCGCCTGAACATGATCCACGAGGGCACGCACGGCATCCAGGCGGCCGACCTGCTGGGCCGCAAGGTGCTGATGGAAAAGGGCCGCGGCCTGCAGCTGCTGGCCGGGCGCATCACCGAGACCATCGGCCGCGCCGCCAAGGTGCCCGCGCTGGCGCCCCACGCCAAGGCGCTGGGCGCCGCGCTGCAGCGCATCGGCAGCGCCACCGAGGCCGCCTGGTCCACCGGCGACCCGGCCGACGCGCTGGCCAACGCCGTGCCCTACATGCAGGCCTTCGGCCACACGGTGCTGGCCTGGCTCTGGCTCGACGTGGCGCTGCGGGCCCTGGAAATCGACGCACAGAAGGCGAGGGCGGTAACAGCTGGCAAGATCGGCGCCACGGACTATTTCTTCCACTACGAGCTGCCGAAAATCGGTGCCTGGCTCCAGGTGGTCGAAACCCGTGACCCGACCTGTACCGCTTTGCCCGAGGACGCTTTCTGACAATGGCCAACGCCGCCCCGAACTCACCCCCGCCC
>NZ_JBWKYW010000072.1:0-28224 GCF_059423965.1 Variovorax sp. GW458-11-26-14-LB1 | reverse complement strand
GGGGCCGGGCTGGGGGCCGCGGCGCGGCGCGTGGGCGCCGGCCGGGCTTCGGGGCCAGCGGGCACCAGGACCGACAGGCCCAGGGTTTCGCGCAGCAGGGCGGCCAGGCGGTAGGCGTCGGCGTTGGCGTCGCCGCTCAGGCTGCTGTCCTTGCCCAGGTCCTCGATGGAGCGGGCCGCCAGGCGCAGGCCGCCCACGGCGGTGATGCTCTTGGCCTGCCGGCTGGAGGGGTCGCGGCGCAGCGACTCCTCGGCGGCCGAGATGGCCAGGCTGTAGCGGCCTTCGTTGAAGTAGATCTGCGCGATGCGCGACCACGGCTCACCGCGGGTCGGGTTGTCGGTGGCGAGCTGCTGGTACTGGCGGATGACGGGCGCCTTGTCGCCGGTGGCGGCTGCCGCAGCGGCATCGACCTCGGCCAGGCTCTTGTTGTAGGCCGCGGTGGCCTGGGCAACGGCCGCGTCCGGCGTGGTGGTACAGGCCGACAAAAAGACGGTGCTCGCAATGGCACCGGCAATCATCGTGCGCGACATGATTTTTCGAATCGACACATTCCCCCCTGATCTGACTTTTTAGCAGGCCGCAATCATTCATTAAATTGCGACCGTTGACAATAACAATACACGATACTACAGCCGCGTGGATGGCAAATGACGGGGGCGGATTAATGCTAATTTCCTAATCGAAAGTCATTTTCGAAATCGGTTAATCCTATTTGGTCCATCGAAATATTGTTACGGCTCGCTTTTAATGAAAATATTAATTACATCTGGCGCGCTGCTGGCCGCGTTGATGCTCGGCGGGTGCAGCTCGCCGGCGCTCACGATCGCCAACATCGCGCTCGAGGCGAGCGGACTGAAGAAGCCCGAGCTGCCCGAGTCGCAGAAGCCGCCGCGCAAGGTGACGATGTCGATCGCGGCGGGCAAGAACCTCAACGCCGACGGCCGCAACCGCCCGCTGTCCGTGGTGATGCGCATCTACAAGCTGAAGGAAACGACGGGCTTCTACCAGTCGTCCTTCGACGCCTTCGTCACGCCGGGTCGCGACAAGACGCAGCTGGGCGACGACCTCGTCGAGAGCCGCGAGATCACGCTCATTCCCGACCAGCAATACACCTGGACCGAGATGGTTCCGCGCAGCGCCAACGCGGTGGCCGTGGTGGTGTTGTTCCACTCGCCCGATGCACAGCGCTGGCGCTTCGCCTTCAACGCCGCGGACGCCGAGAAGACCGGCATCGTGATGGGCGCGCATGCCTGCGCGCTCACGGTCACGACAGGCGCGGTGGTGGGCCAGCAGAACGCACAAGGCGCCGCCCCCACGGGCGCGCTCAACCTGTTGGGGCCGGTAACTTGCCGGCCCTCGCCCGCCTGATCTGCAGCGACGGCGGGGCCGTTCAAGTCGACACGACGATGCGATACATTCAAAAAAAATTGTGGGGAGTTGATCCGACGTGAGCTATGCAGCCAAGGTCCTCTGGGGAGAGGGCTTGTTTCTACGCCCCCAGCATTTCCAGCGCCAAGACGCGTACCACGAGGCGCGCCTGCGCGCCACGGCGCAGACGCTGCATCCGTACTTCTGGGGCGTGCGCTCCATCAGCTTCGACCTCGATGCGCTGGCCAGCGGCATGCTGCGCGCCTCGCAGCTGTCGCTGGTGTTCCCCGACGGTGAACCCTACGCGGCGCCGCAGGCCGATGCGCTGCCCCCGCCCATCTCGCTGGACACGCTGAGCCCGGGCCAGAACGAGATCACCTTCTACCTGGTGCTGCACCCGGTGAAGGAGCTCGGCAAGAACTACACCGACCCCAACGAAGAAGGCTTTGCCGCGCGCTACACCAGCGACGCGACGCAGTCGCTCGACCTGTACACCAACGCCGTGAGCGCCGAGGTGGTGTTCCTGCGCAAGAGCGTGAAGCTCCTGGCCGACACCGAGCCGCGCGAGCAGTTCGTGTCGATCCCCGTGATCCGCATCCGCCGCACCGCCGCGGGCGGCTTCGAGATCGACCGCAGCTTCGTGCCGCCGTGCACCAGCATCGACGCCTCGCCCACCGTGTTCCAGCAGCTGCGCCGGCTGCTCGACGTGCTGCAGGCCAAGGTCAATTCGCTGTACGGCATCCACCGCGAGCCGAGCAAGAACATCATCGAGTTCCGCTCGGGCGACATCGCCTCGTTCTGGCTGCTGCACACGGCCAACTCGGCGTTCGCGTCGCTCTCGCACCTGTTCCATCACCCATCGCTGCACCCGGAGCGCCTGTTCCAGGAACTGCTGAGCCTGGCCGGCGCGCTGATGACGTTCGCCAAGACCTACTCGCTGAACGACCTGCCGGTGTACGACCACGAGAAACCGGGCCCGGCCTTCGCCGAGCTCGACCGCATCGTGCGCGACCTGCTCGACACCGTCATCTCCACGCGCTACTTCGCCATTGCGCTCACCGAGACGCGCAACGCCTTCTACCTGGGGCGCCTCGATTCCGGAAAGATCGACGAGAAGACCGTGTTCTACATGTCGGTCACCGCCAGCATGCCGGCCGCCGAGCTGGCCGAGGTGGTGCCGCAGCGCTTCAAGATCGGCGCACCCGAAGACGTCGACAAGCTCGTGCTCTCGGCCATGCCGGGCGTGCGCATCGTCTACGCGCCGCAGGTGCCGCCGGCCATTCCGATCCGCGCGGGTGCCTGCTACTTCTCCATCGACAGCAAGAGCCAGCTGTACGACCGCATGCTGCAAGCGCAGAGCGTCACCATCTACGCGCCGGCCGGCATCCCCGACATGCAACTCGAACTGATCGCCGTGACCGGCTGATCACCCGCCCGATCGTATGAACACCACCACCCTCAACAAGGCCCCTTCCCTGCTGGGCGCCGACGCGCCGCCGGCCTCGTTCACGCCGGCCGGCGTGGCGCCCGATGCCGACTCCAGCCTGCTCGACCTGCTGTACGACGGCTTCGTGATGCTGTTCCTGCTGAAGAAGAAGCAGCAGCCGGCCACCACCGAGCAGTTCCTCACGGGCATCCGCAACTACCTGGGCGAGTTCGAGCGCAACGCACGCAAGCTCGACGCCACGGCCGAGCAGATCCACGCGGCCAAGTACGCCTTCTGCGCCACGGTCGACGAGTTCGTGCTCTCGGCGCCCGAGTTCGCCATCCGCTCCGAATGGGAGCGCCGACCGCTGCAGCTCACGCTGTTCGGCGACCAGCTGGCGGGCGAGAACTTCTTCAACATGCTCGAGGTCGAGCGGGCCCACGGCGCCGCGCGCATCCAGACGCTCGAGGTGTTCTACATGTGCCTGCTGCTGGGCTTCCAGGGCAAGTACGCCATCGACGGCACCGAGAAGCTGGCCTACCTCACGGCGCGCGTGGGCGACGAGATCGCCAACGCGCGCGGCAAGCGCACGCCGTTCGCGCCGCACTGGCCGCTGCCCGACCTCATCTCGCACTCGCTCAAGCGCGAGGCGCCGCAGTGGGTGGTGGCCGCGCTGTTCGCGCTCATCGGGCTACTGGGCTTCATCGGCCTGTCGGCGCACCTGGGCAGCACCACGCAGGGCGCGCTCGCGAGCTACCAGGACATCGTGAAGCTCGGCCCGCGCCAGGCCAACCTGACGATCTCGCTGCCATGACCACGGCCGCGACGAACCGCCTCGACCTCGCGGCCCTGCTGGCCCCGATCTCGGAGGCCAAGCCCTGCGGCGAGGACATGCTGTTCTCGCGCGAGTTCGACGCCATCCAGGAAGCGCGCAAGCACGACGACCCCTCGCTCGAACAGGGCGAATGGGTCATCGAACTGAAGGAGGCCAACTGGCCCTTCGTGATTGCCGAGTGCGACAAGCTGCTGCGCGCCTCCACCAAGGACCTGCGGCTGGGCGTGTGGCTCACCGACGCGCTGGCCAGCCAGCGCGGCTTCGAGGGGCTGGCCGACGGCTACCGCCTGCTCAGCGGCCTGTGCCGCCAGTACTGGGACGAACTGCATCCGCAGCCGGAGGGCGGCGACATCGAGATGCGCATCGGCACCGTCACCTGGCTGATCTCGCGCTCGGTCGAGCTGCTGCAGCGCGCGCCCATCGTGAGCGACGGCCACACCGGCCACAGCGCGCTGGTCTGGGAGACCGCGCTGGCGCTCGACCAAGCCATCCGCCGCACGCCAGCGCAGGCCGACGAGCTGCAACGCAACAAGGTGACGGTCGACCAGTTCGACCGCCTGCGCCGCGCCACGCCCGCGAAGTTCCTGCAGAAGACGCACCGTGACGTGCAGGCCTGCGAGCAGGCGCTGGCCGAGTTCGAGGCCGTGTTCGACGAACGCACCGCCTCGAACGGCCCGAGCTTTCGCGCCGCGAAGGACGCGGCCACGGCCATCCGCCAGACCGTCGAGCGCTTTGCGCGCGAGGCCGGCGTTCCGATCGACAACGGCGCGGCGCAGCAAGCCACCGCCGCTGCACCGGCCGCCAGCGCACCGGCTGCCCCGACCCGCATCGAACCCGTCTTCGACGCCGCCATGCCCCATTCATCTCCCACCTACCACGCGGCGGTGCATGTGCCCGCCGCGTTGCCGCCCGGCATCCACAGCCGCGCGCAGGCCATTGCGCAGCTCAAGGAAGTGGCGGCCTATTTCGAGCAGACCGAGCCCTCGAGCCCGGCCGCCTACATGGCGAACAAGGCCGCGCGCTGGGCCGACATGCCGCTGCATGCCTGGCTGCGCAACGTGATCAAGAACGAGCAGGAGCTGGCGCAGCTGGTGGACCTGCTCGATTTGCCCAAGGGCGACGACGAGTCGCGCTGACTTTGCGCTGAAAGAAAAAGGCCCGCGTTGCGGGCCTTTTTCGTTAGCGTCCGACGCGGAACTCGATGCGCCGGTTGCGCGAGCGCCCCTCGTCCGTCGCGTTGCTCGCCACCGGCTGGTCCGGGCCCACGCCCGAGGTCGTGAGCGTCATCGGGTCGATGCCCTTGCCCACCAGGTAGCCCTTGACCGATTCGGCGCGCGACTGGCTCAGCGCCAGGTTCGACGTGCGGTTGCCGGCGTTGTCGGTGTGGCCCACCACCGCCACCGACTTGTTCGTGAGCTTCTGCAGGATCGGCGCCATCTCGTCGAGGATGGCGCGGCCCTTGCCCGTGAGCGTGGCGCTGCCCAGTTCGAACTCGATGGTGCGGTTGGCCAGCGCCTGGTCGACCGCGATCTGCTCCGACGCGGGCACGCGCAGGCTGTTCTTGATGGTGTAGGTCGGGTTGAGCGAATTCGCCATGTCGCTCACGATCTTCTGGCGCAGCGCCTCGTTGCCGACCTCGCCGCTGAGCGCCATCTGCGTGCCCTCGATCTGGAGCTGGCCGCGGTGGATGTCCTTGAGCGAGGGCGTGATCAGCCGCTGCACGTTGGCGCTCCAGTTGGCCGGCATGCTGACGGTGTTCACCACCTCGATCTTGTCGATCACGCCGCTGGGCCCGTAGACGCGGCGCAGCGCCTCGATGACGGCGATGCGCGTGGCTTCGTCGGGCACCTGCCCGCCGGCCACGACCGGCTCGCCCTTTCCGACGGCCGCGGGCGTGGTCTCTACGCGGGCGGCGGTGGCGCCCGCCGCGGGTGGTTGTTGGGGTTGCTGGGCCTGCACGGCCGGCACGAGCGCGAGCCCGCAGGCCATGGACAGCACGAGAACGCGCAAAGAACAATTCATGACCGTGTCATTCCCCGATGAAGACTTCGCGAAAGGCGGTGAGCACGATGTCCAGCGGCAGCTGCGGCTGGTCGAGGTAGCTCACCAGCTTGAACATCGCGTAGTTGCTGTGGATGGTGTCCTCGACCCACTCCGGGTTGTCGATGTCGATGTTGTGCTCGGTGTAGACCTGCGGATGCAGCACGCTTTGCAGGCTGCGCGGCGACAGGCCGTTGAAGCCGATCACCAGCCGCGAGCGGCCGTCGATCTCGGTGACCAGCAGCACCAGCTCGAAGTCGGCCTTGGCCAGGAACTGCGACACCATCTCGAGCCAGAAGGTGGCGATCAGCGAGCGGTCGACCGGGTCGCGCGGCAGCGGCAGCGTGAGCCCCTTTTCCAGGTGCGACACGGCACTGGCCATCACCGGCTGCAGCAGCAGGCCCAGCGCCAGGATGGCGCGGCGCAGCGACACCTTGTGGCCGTCGAAGTTGAGCATCTGCTCGATGCGCAGCAGGCTGGTGTCGCGCGTGAACGCGGCATAGGTGGCGCGCGAGGCCGACTTCTTGAAGCCGGTCTCGATGGCCGGGTCGATGGCCTCGAACTTCTTCAGCTCGTTGTCCAGGTCGGTGCCGGCCGCCAGCGACTGCACCTGCACCGCCATGCGGTCCCAGTAGGGGCCGATGAGCATCGGCGCGCCGCGCATGAAGTCGAGCGCCTCGTCCACGTCCACCGAGGTGGCCGCCAGGAACGGGTAGCGGCGCGACGACTCGTCGCGGCTGGGGCGCACGTGCCCCGCAATGGCCACGCGACTGCGCGAGCCCAGGCACACGAAGTGCATCGGCGCGGCGTTGTCGTAGATCAGCTTCCAGCGCGGGTCTTCCGACAGCATCTCCATGGTCTGCGACAGCCAGTGGTCGAACACCTTGATGAGCTGCGGGTTGTACAGGCCCTTCACGAAGTCGCCGCGTCCGGGCAACTTGCCGAAGTAGCACAGCTGTTGTGGCGCGCTCATTTGCCTGCTCCCCCTGCCTGCACCGGCGCCTGGGCCGGTGCCTGAACCGCTGCGGGTGCTGCTGCGCGCGGCACACCGATCTCCGCGACCGTCGACGGCAGCACCGTGCCGCGCAGGCCCTTGCCCTGCGGCGAATCGCCGCCCGACCCGGCCGACTGCGTGTTCTGGATCACGCGCAGCTTGACGGTCACGCTCGCGTTGTCGCGCGCCCACGTGAGCTCGAAGCTGCCGTCGGGCAACTTGGTGCGCTGCGCCGTGCTGAGCAGGCGCTCCAGGCCGAAGTTGCCCGGCTCGTTGATCAGCTCGACCGTGCGCCCGTCGAAGGTGACGGCGGTGATCTTCGCGCCCGGCGTGCCCTGTGCGTTGGGCCAGACGAAGTTGGACCACTGCGGCGGCGTGTTGCGGTAGCGCAGCTGCTGGCCGTCGATCTCGACCATGTATTCCGTCAGGCCCGACACGGGCTGCGGCAGGATCTGGAACAGCGTCTGCGGCTGCGCGCTGCCGCCGGCCCCGGCCGCGGCACCGCCCGACAGCGGCGCCACCCACTGCGCGAAGCCGTTCACGAAATCGGGGCTCAGCGTGAGGCCCTGGTCGCCCCAGGCGCGCGGCGACAGCAGGTCGCCGCGGCGGATCACCAGCGAGCCCAGCGTGGTCGTCACGAACTTGCCGATGGCGCCTTCAGGCCCGAAGAACTGCGCGATCTCCGCCGGCGAGGCCTCGATCTTCGCGCTCGCCGAGAACGGGTACTTGGTGGCCAGCGACTGCTGGAAGGGCTGGTGCACCTGCGCGCTCCAGATCTTGTTGACCTCCACCGCCGTCGGCTGCACCGTCACCGCATAGGCCTGCAGCAGCGGGCGCACCAGCAGCGGGCGCAGCGCCTGGCGCTGCGCGGCGTCCATGCCGGTGAGCATCTGCTCGTCGACGTACTTGAGCGCGTCGGCCAGCTCGGAGCCGTTGCCTTCCAGCGTCTGCTGCATGAGCTGGCGCGCGCCCGGACCGGGGTCGCCCTGGTTCTTGATCTGGTTGAAGCGCCCGCGCAGCTTGGACAGCGTGCCCAGGTAGCCGCGCAGCAGCGAGGTGTTGTCGCGCTCGACCACCAGGCGTGCCACGCCCGCGAACTCGCGCCCGATCGGGCCCATCGGGATTTCCGTGGCGCCGCCGTTGAGATCGACGTTCACGTTCACCTGCGACGGCGTGGCGCGGCTGAAGAGGCGCTTGAACCAGTTGAAGGCGCCGGTGCGCGCCTGCTGCAGGCCGGCGTTGACCAGCGAGGGGTTGTCCCACGAGGTCTGGTCGTACACGGTGTCGAAGACCTTGCGGATCGGCGAGTTCTGCGGATCGCCGAGCTGGTTCATCGCCACCACGGCCTGCTCGAAGCTGCCCATGTCCTTCACCGCGATGCCTTGCAGGAAGCGCTGCCACTCCTTGGCGTACTCCAGCTTGTACATGGTGGCCAGCGTCTTGCGGATCTGCTCCGGGCTGCCTTCGAGCGTCAGGTCGTCGTTGCCGGCGACGTTGAGCACCCAGTCCTTGCTCGAGGTTTCCTTGTTGGCGGCGTCGCGGATCGCGTCGTCCACGTACTGCTGCCAGGCCTCGCGCGTGAACGCGCCCGAGATGGCAACGCTGCCGGCGAGGGTGCCTTCGGCTTCGGCGCTGCTGGCCGTGGCCCCGAGGATGCGCGCCACCGTCATCGGCGCGAAGCGCGTGGAGGCGCGCGCCTTGATCTCGGCGTACACGCGTTCGCGCGCCGGCATGCCGCGCACCACGCGGCGCAGGTTGTCGCGTGTCTGCTCGACCAGCGCGAGGTTGGTGTCGGCCAGCGCGGGCCAGTTGTCGTCGCCCACGCGGCGCAGGTAGAAAGTGATCATGCGTTCGGCATCACGGATGACCGCCGCGCGCGGCATGTCGCCACGGTTGCTCTCGAGCCAGCCGCGCCAGAAGCGCGAGATCTGGTCAGTGAGGTGCGCCGTTTCCACCTGCCGCTTGTCGGACAGCATGAGGTAGGTCTTGAGCGCGTTGTAGGCGTCCTGCACATCGGCCGGCGAGGAGCCGGCATACAGGCCGCCGCCTTCCGGCACTGCGGCGGGTGCCGTGGTGGTCGTGGCACCGGCGACCGGCAACGGCGCGGGCGATGCGCCGCCCGTCAGTGCGGCCACCGCGTCGGCGCGCTTCAGGCGGTCGGGGTGCGCGTTCACCTCGCGCAGGAAGGCCTGCAGGTTGTCCGACACCGGTGCGAGCATGAGCTGCTTCACGCCGCCGTAGTACTCGGCCACCAGCTTGTCTTCGAGCTGGTTGCCCTGGTACAGGCCCAGCGACAGCGACAGCGGCCGGTCGTTGCGGAATTTCTCGAGCTGCTCGATGCGGTCCTGCAGGATGCCCAGCGCCTCGAAGCGCGTGCGCAGGCCGTTGTCGCTGGCCTGCAGCTTGACCACCTTGTCCAGGTCGGCCTGCACGTTCTCCACCAGCTGCCGGTTGCCGAGGTACGACCAGGTCCAGCCGCCCAGCAGCAGGCCCAGCACGGCGACGAAGGCGAAGAAGCTCACGTAGCGCACGCGCGCCTTCACGGGGCTGGAGAACTGCCGCACCGTCTTCTTGTCGGCAAAGATCACCTTGGAGAACAGGTCGCGCAGGAAGAACCCGTTCTGCGAATAGATTTCCTTCGACTTGGTGGCCGCGTTGCTCAGCGTGAGGCCGAAGCGCTTGGCGATGCGCTCGGTCGACAGGCTGCGCATCGTGCCTTCCTGCAAGGCGCTGGTGAAGTAGAAACCGCGGAACACCGGCTTGTGCTGGAACGGGTTGCTCTCGAACAGCGTGGCCAGGAAGGCGCGCAGCGCGGGCTTGATAGCCGCGAACTCGAGCGGGAAGATCAAGAGCTCGGGCGACGGATCGCTGCTGCGGTGGTTCGCGAAGTGCGAGACGCTGATTTCCTTCAGGCCCATGTAGAGCTCGTCGAAGCGCTTGTCGAACAGCGCCACGGCGTCCTGCTTCTCGTCGCCGTCGTAGGGCAGCGAGGCGCCCCACACGCGGTCGCGCTCCATCTTGTCGCTGTCGCCGAAGAATTCTGCAAAGCCGGTGATCAGGTCGGCCTTGGTGAACATCACGTACACCGGCGCGAACACTTCGAGCCGCTCGGTGAGTTCCTGCATGCGCTGGCGCAGGTTCTTGGCGAGCTGGATCGCGAAGTCGGGCCGGCTGCCGATCAGCTCGGGAATGCTGGCCGTGATGATGATCCCGTTGATGGGCGCCTTCGGCCGGTACTTCTTGAGCAGGTCGAGGAAGCCGAACCACTCCTTGCGGTCTTCCTGGTGGATGGAATAGCGCCCCGCCGTGTCGAGCACGATGCCTTCGGTGGTGAAGAACCAGTCGCAGTTGCGCGTGCCGCCGATGCCCTGGATCACCGCGTTGCCCTTGTCGGCGAACGGGAACTGCAGGCCCGAGTTCAGGATGGCGCTGCTCTTGCCCGCCGCCGGGTTGCCGATGACCATGTACCAGGGCAGCTCGTACAGCGCCTCGCTGCCCGACATCTGCCCGATCTTCGAGGTCTTGATGGTCTTCACCGCCTCGACCATGCGCCCGCGCAGCTCGTCGATCTCGGCCTTGCGCTCGGGGTCGCTGTCGCGCACGGCGGCATCGGCCTGGTCCTCGAGCATGTCGCCGAGCTTGCGGTTGGCCGCGCGCGTGCGCATGCGCCGCACGAACCACACCAGCAGCCACAACAGCAGCAGCACCACGAAGATGCCGACGGCCCAGATCGCGCCGACTTCGAGCGTCTGCGCCCCGAGCAGCAGGAACGCGCCGAGCGCGATGGCGCCGATCACCGACAAGGTGCGCGGATCGGCCAGGAAACTGAAGAATCGCCGCATAGAAGTTTCTGGAATCGGTCCTGTTTAAGTAGCGGGTGACGCGGGGCTCGCAGGGCCGGCCAACAAGGCCGTTCGGGCGAGCGCGTCCTGCACGGAAATGGCGAGCACATGCCGTGCATCGCGCGCAGCCAAGTGGCACGCGAGCACGACGGTGCTCATGTCGGCCGCGGCCCCCAGGTGACCCAGGGTGGCGCAGACAGAGAGGTTGTTTTCGAAGGGCACGTGCGGCAGCCGCTCCTGCACAAGCTTGGCCACTTCGGTGACGCGGCTGGTGCGGTGGTCGGCGTCGCTCACGACCCAGTCGATCTGGGCGATCGCGAGGGCCGACGTAGCCATCAGATGTTGGGCAAAGCGATCGAGCAGGCTGGCATCGGGCGTGCGCGCCGTGTCGGCCGAGGCCTCGCGCTGGCCGCTTGCGCTGCGCGACAGGCGCACGGCCTCGGCCGGTGCCAGCAGTGCATCGCCGGCGCGCACGAGCAGCAGGCCCGCGGCGGCTTCGCCCGGCACGCGGCCCTTGCGGCGCGTGGCGGTGTACAGCAGGCCGTCGGCCTCCCAGCGCGCGATGCTGGCTTCAGACACCGAGGAGTCGGCCGCCAGCGCGATCCACAGCGCGGGCCTTTGCTCGCGATGCAGCGACAGGCTGATGCGGTCGAGCAGCGCCATGGCCGACACGCCGTCTTCGCTCTTGAAGCAGTCGACAAGCCAGCGCTGCGAGGCATCGCCCTCGCGCACGCGCTGCTGCACCCACTGCGTGGCGAGCACGCGTTCGCTCTCGCTCCATGCACCCGGCAACAGCAGCGAGAGGTTCAGCTGCGGCGCCGCCGCCGGCCCCGGGATGACGCCGCCGCTGGACACGAAGCGCCCGGGCGCGCGCACCGAGAGTGCATCGCCGGCGTTCGCGATCGCCTCGGCCGCGGACGCCAGCAGCTCCTGCAGCACGTCGGACATGAGATGGATGGCGCGCAGCCGGTCGTCAGGCAGCGCATCGATATCGAAAGCTTCGCCGGCCGGTTGCAGGCTTTCGCGCAGGTGCTCGCGCAGCTCGTTCTCGTCGATGCCTTCGACGCGGCCCGCGATGACGGGGAAGCCTTCGCCGTCACGCAGTTCGGGAACGAGCTCTGGCGTCTGCGCCTGGCCGATCGCGGTGGCCACCGTGTCGGCATCGCTGCCGCGCGGCGTGCGAAGGGCGAAGGCGAGCACGGCCATCTGCAGGCGCTCCTGCGAGGCTTCGGGTGCTACGGCATTCGATGAGGCGGCGGCGCCTGCGGCCACCGTTGCGCCCGCTGCAGGCAACGCAGCAGCGGGTGCGGCCGTGAAGATGCGGCGCAGCACCACATAGAAGAGCATCAGCGCGAGCGGCAGCACCACGAGGTAGAGCACGATGTCGCTCGTGCTCGGCATGCGCGCCGTGTACTGCCAGTAGACGATCACGAGCACCCACACCGTGATGAACACGGCGCAGGCCAGGAGCACGGGCTTGATCAATCGCGACAGCATCCGGAGTTTTCGAACGCCTGCGTCACGCAATGGCGATGGCAACAGCCCACGCGGTCGCGTGACCGCATGCCATGCCTGCAGTCGAAGAAGGAGGCACCGTCGTCATTCGGACGCGGAAGCGATCTGGCTGGACAACAGCCGGCAACCGCAGGCCGCACGGTCGCCGTGGCGCGCCACGCGCCGGCCATCGATCGACACGCAGTCGCTGCCCGTCACGATGGGGTTGATGCCATGGCCGGGCCGCGGGCACGACACCATGTCGCCGATGCGCGCCACGCGCCGTTCATCGATGTGCGTGTTTTCGGATGCGGTGATCACGAAGCCACCGTGGTCGGTCTTGTCATGCAGAACGATCCACGGGCGGTCGTTGTCCGCCTCGGGTTGATCCTCACCCATTTGAACTCTCCCCCTTGATTGCCTCGTGGTGTGCCGGTGCGACAGATGTCGTCTCGGCATTCAGTTGCGTGACAATTTAAATCCCGGCTTGCGGTACTCCACGTGACCGTAATCCCTGAAGGACCATCGACCACCCCACACCAAGCCCACGGACTCGGCCGCTTCGCCATAGAGGCGATAGCCTTCCATGGCCCATGGATCTTTTTCAGAGATCACCAGCTTGCCATTGCGATAGAACGCGTTGTCTGCCGCAAGTCCATACTGATGATAGCTTTGATTGGCCTTCGCCATGGTCACTGTATTGCCCAATGCAGCGAGTTTGGCTTGCCGTTCGGGGCTGCGATAACCCTCGAGCAATGCGAGGTCGTAGCCGTGCTTTTCTTTCATGATCTTGTAGACCAGCAGCAAACGATTACGAAAGTCCACATCCAGAACAGCCCAGTCCCGACTGCCTTCTTTCGTGAGCGGACGAATCTGCTCGACCTCTGCAGTGGCAAACACCTCGGGCGGCAACGGTTGCGGCGGCACCAGCTGCTCGCCCTTGAGCAAGGCCTCGATCTTCGGGTCGCTTGTGGCGGCCCAGTCGTCGAAGAACAGAACCCGGCCACTTCCGAAAGTCACACTTAACAACACCGGCACGATAAGCAGACCCATGCCCGACAGCAACAAGTAGCGATGCCTTACGGCAAAAGTACGCACTCCTGAGCCGCTGTCTCGCATCAACTGAAAACTTGCTTCGGACACAAAGCCGAGACGGCGTCCTATTCCAATAAAAAAGAATGCAATAGCAGTAGAAATGGAGACCGTCGCTCGCAACACACGGTCACGAAAAGAAGGGAACAAGAAGATGGCAAGTGCTGCCACCATCAAGGCAAAATAACAAAAGAGAGTGAAGAAGATCAACGGTGTTCAATGAGAGCCACTCAATTGTATGAGTCGCTTAAAAATTTGAACCCATCGCACGCAACGCCTTGTTGCATCCCAATTGCGATATCGCGTTGATCACGCCACATAAAGCCGAGGGGAGAAATCACATGCCCGCAGCCAGCCGGACCACCCATCCATGATGGGCGCGTCAGACGCCCACAAGGACCGCCCGAGCCTGCTCGGTTCGAGCGCACCCACCGCGGCCACATCGACCGCCGCACCCGGAGGCGAATCCACGCGGGTGCTCGCACAGTTCGGTGGCCGCGAGAGCGGCGCGCGCTCCTTCTTCGCACGGCCAGGCGTGTGGGCTTCGCTCGCAGTGTTGATCGGCGTGGCGGGTGCCACGACCTACCACCTGCAATCGAAGCGCACGGATTCCGCAGCGACGACCGTGGCGGCAGCAACGCCTGCGCCGGTTGCAGCGCCTGTCGCCAAGGAACCACCGAAGCCCGAGACGCCCGTCGCCGCCGCGGCACCGGAGCCCACGCCCGCGCGCATCATCGAAGGCGACAGCACGCCGCCGCCGGGGCCACAGCCGCAACAACAGGCCTCCACGCCGTTCGCAGCCATCGGTGCGCAGCCCATGGCCGTGCCGCCGGCCGCGAAGCCTGCGCGCGTTGCTGCGGCCTCCCCCGCGAAGAAGGCAGGCGCCGACAGCAAGGCCAGCGCCGCAGTCGCGAAGAAGCCGGAGCGCATCGCGTCGGGTTCGAAGAAGCCCGTGCGCACGGCCGCGAACGGCAAGCCGGTCAAGACCGCTGCCAACACCGGCAAGGCAACGAAGCCCGCCGCGCGCACCGACCTCGCGCAAACGGCGGCACGGCCGAAGGGACCCGATCCCGACACCGACCTGCTGACCGCGCTGCTCAAGCGCAGCAAGACCTCCGACCCCGCACCATCGGCGCAGGCCACTGCCGCAACGGCGGACTGCAAGCCGGGCGCACCTTGCAAACCTTGAGCATCCGAACCTGAGCGAATTCCCGATGCCTTCCGCTGACCGCAGCGTCCTGTGGGCCGAGCTGAGCCAGACGGCGCGGCTGTATCGCCTCGAAGCGCCGAGTGCTTCGTCGTCCTCCAACAGCGCCGCGCACGAGAGCATCGATGCTCTGCGCGTGGAAGGCTGGGTGCAGCGCGAGGCGGTGTCGCAGCTGTTCGAGCTGCGCATCGTGTGCCTGAGCCTGCGTGCGGACCTGGCGCTGTCATCGCTGATCGACCAGCCCCTGACGTTGGTCACCGTGCTGGCCAATGGTTCGCTCGCACGACGCACCGGCCTGATCCGCGCCGTCGAGTCACTCGGCGCCGACGGCGGCCTGGCGCGCTACCGCCTCACACTCGTGCCCTGGCTCTGGCTGGCCACCCAGCAAGGGCGCAGCCAGGTCTTCCAGCAGCGCAGCGTGGCAGACATCATCGAACGCGTGCTGGCGCCGTATGCGGATGCGGGCAGCTGGGCCTTCTCTTCCGAAGTGAACAGCTTCCTCGCCGACGCGCCCGTTCGCACCTACTGCACCCAGTACCGCGAGAGCGACTTCGACTTCTTCTCGCGCCTGCTGGCCGAAGAAGGCCTGGCCTGGCGCATCGAGGAAGACGCCCAGGCCCCGACAGGCCACAAGCTCATCATCTTCTCGTCGAACGACACCCAGCCCGCCGATGCAGGCTCGCCCGTTCGCTTTCACCGCAAGAGCTCCCAGGAGCGCAGCGACGCCGTGCAAGCGCTGGTGCGCCGCATGCGCCAGTCGGTGGCCCAGGTGCACCTGAGCGCCTGGAACGTCGACGGCAAGCGCCAGCTCACAGGCAGCGCCCCCGCGCGCTTTCCGGTCGGCGGCAAGAACGCCCCGCGGCTGGAGTACGACGACGTGCTCGGCCTGAACGACCGCAGCCGCGGCTGGGACACCAACCGCACCGTCGAGCGCTACGCGGCATTGATGATGGAAGCGGCCGAATGCCGCGCCGACCTGATGCTGGGCCACAGCACCGTGCGCACCTTGCGCGCGGGCACGCGCCTCGAGATCGACGACGCGCCCGCGCTGGGCTTGCAGGCCAGGCCTGCGCTGCTGCTGGACACCGTCGAACACGTGGGCATCAACAACCTGCCCAAGGACACGGCCGCGTCGATTGCGGCGCAGCTGGGCGAGCTGACGGAACACCTCGTGTTCGACCAACCGTGTGCTCCCGTGACGGCCGAGGCCGATGTGTTCGGGCTGGTGTCTGCAGCAGTGGCAACGAGCAACGACAACAACCTCTACCCGCAGCCCCAGAGCCTGGCCACCGCGCAGGCCCAGGGCTACGCCAACAGCTTCTCGGGCGTGCACGGCCCGCGCCCCTGGCGCCCCGCACTGGCGGCGACCGACGGTGCCCGCCTGCACGCCAGGCCCACGGCCAGCGGCGTGCACAGCGCCATCGTGGTCGGCCCTTCGGGCGAGACCTCGCCCAACGGCGCCGACGAGCTGTACTGCAACGACCGCGGCGACGTGCGCGTGCACTTCCACTGGCAGAACGGATTGAGCGACAACGGCAACAGCAATGGAGACAACGCCCAGGACAACCGCAGCACCCGCTGGATCCGCGTGGCCCAGCGCCAGGCGGGCCCCGGCATGGGCTGGCAGTGGCTGCCGCGCATCGGGCAGGAAGTGCTGGTCAAGTTCGTCGACCTGGATGTGGACCAGCCCGTCATCGTCGGGGCGCTGTACAACGGGCGCGGCGACGGCGGCATCGCCCCCACGCCCGGCGGCGCGTCACGCGACAGCGAACAGGGCAGCAACGACAACAACGACGTCTTCGCCCAAGCGAGCAACGCCTCGCCCAGCGCCCAGGCCAACCTCGCGGCCGGCCACGCCCCGCCCTGGCACGGCGCCAGCGCCGACGACAAGGGCCACCGCAATGCAGCGGCCCTCAGCGGCTTCAAGACCAAGGAGTTCGGCGGAGAAGGCTTCAGCCAATTGGTGTTCGACGATTCGAACCAGCAGCTGCGCGTGCAGCTGCACGCCAGCACCGCCCACAGCCAGCTGAACCTGGGCCACCTGATCCACCAGGCCGACAACTTCCGCGGCAGCTTCCGAGGCCAGGGGCTGGAGCTGCGTACCGACGGCTATGCGGCCCTGCGCGGCGGCAAGGGCGTGCTGCTGAGCACGTACCACGGCGCAGGCGGCCACAAGCTCGAGCCCGTGGGCGACTTCGCCGCCGGCATGGCGCTGCTCAAGCAGGTGCAGCAGCTGGGCCAGGCCCTGAGCGATGCCGCCAGGACCCACGAGACCGTGCAGCTGGCCGGGCACATCGGGGCCGGCAAGGCCAACGAATCGCAGCTCGACAAGGAACGTGCCCCCTACGCCGCGATGGAGCGCACCGCCAGCGGCATGGTGACGGCCGATGCGCTCGATGCTGCCTACGCCGATGCAGCAGACAAGGCCATCGCCACCGGCGAAGGCAAGGTGCCGCACACGAGCGACGCCGTGATCGCACTGGCCGCACGCGGCGGCCTGGCGATGGTGGCGGGCCAGCAGCTGCAGGTCGTCAGCGGCGAGACCGCCACGCTGGCCAGCGGCGGCGACATCAACCTGGCGCTGGCCGACGTGCTGCGCGTGCACAGCGGCCAAGCCATCGGCGTGCTGGCCGGCGCGCAGAAGGCCGATGCGGACACAGGCCTGTCGGTCATCGCGGGCAACGACGACCTGGACTTCCAGGCGCAGCACGACGAACTGCGCGTGCAGGCCAAGGAGGCCCTGAAGATCGCCAGCACCGACCAGACGGTGGAGTTCGCGGCCAAGAAGAAGATCCGCATCGCGACGGCGCAGGGTGCGTCGATCACGCTGCAGGATGGGGACATCACGTTCGAGTGTCCGGGGAAGATCACTTATCACTCGGTGCAGCGGAAGTTGGCCGGGCCGACGAGGATGAGCTATCCGCTGCCAGTCGCTCCTGCTTCTGCATTGGAGCCCATCAAGTTTGCACTTTCCCTGCAGGACATTCCGGGGGAGTCAGGTGCAGTCCCGGTGGGCCAGCCATGGCATATCGTGGTCACGGACACCCAAACGGAAGATGGCAGCGTTCCTCCACAAGTGTTCAGCGACGAACACTGGAGTTCCACCCTGGCAACAGGCACCGTCGGTTCGGACGGCCTGATCAAACTCAGTGACGACGAACAACGTTCCGTTCATCAAGAAATCGGCACGGGAAAAGTCTGGCTGGTGAGTGGACTGACAGCCATGGTGCTGAAGCCTGCACGCTGGACCGGCGACGAAAAGGGCGTCATGCCGGAGAAGATTCTGGACGCTCTGAATTTCGCAGCGGATGGTCGAGACCTGGATGACATCAAGCGCGATTGGCTCGAAGAACATGCAAAGAGTGATGCTGATGTCCCCGGACTCAATCCAATCAAGCCCAAGGTCGACGCCTGATCACCATCTGGCGACGAGCAATCAAGAGGTTATCTCTGAATGACCGATCCAATCGATCAGTACACCGCGCAGATCGTTCCCAATACGAAAGCGACTGTCAGCAATCAGTACTTTGATTTGAACCAGCCCTTCGCCTTCCCCCGCTACGGCAACAAGTGCGCGGGGTACATCAACGGCAAAAGCTACATGAAGGCCGTCGCGGATGCGATCCGCGGCGCGAAGAGCTTCATCATGATCACGGGCTGGCAGCTCGACTATGACGTCGAGTTGGACAATCGAGGCGACCCGAAACACCCCGGAAGATTGTCGGAGCTGCTGGCAGATGCCTTGCAGCGAGGCGTGCACGTGAGAGTGATCCTGTATGACTCCGTCGTATACGCCTTGGACACCCATGACGATACGTCGCAGCCCAAGCTGAACGGGCTGCCTCCGGGCAAGGGGTCGATTCAAGTGATGCTTCAGAACCCCAACACCGGTCGAAATTCTGTGACGTGGGAATACTCGACCAAGCGCGCAGTTGGAAAGGCGGCCGACGCCAATATCTTCTTCTCCCACCATCAAAAATCAGTGATCGTCGATGGTCAGATTGCCTTTGTCGGCGGGATCGATCTCGCCTACGGGCGCTGGGACACGGATGCATGCGACGTCGTGATGAATCGCTCCCTGCACGTCATCAACGATGGGTACAACGGACAACTCGATCCCTATCGGGCACCGACCAGCGCAGAGCTCGGATTGACAAAAGAGTCCAATGGACGGCCCGGCTTTGCCCCGCCCTACTCGAGCAACAACAACAGCAAGGAGCGCATGTTCAACGAGGCTACCCAGCCGCGCCAACCTTGGCAGGACATTGCCATGCGCATCGAAGGCCCAGCGGCTTTCGACGTGTTCGTCAATTTTGTGCTGCGCTGGAACAGCTTCGCGGGAACAGGGACGAACCGCTTTGATTCGGGAATGGACGCAGGATGGTTCGACAGGGCCAAGGGCCCCAGTTACCTGATCGACCCGCTGAAACGAGGCGGCGGCGGCTGCGACGTTCAGATTTGCCGATCGGCCTCCTCCGCTCAACTCAACGACGAAATCAAGCTATGGGGAGATCACTACAAGTACATCAATGACGATTGGAAATCGCCGAATGACAAGCGTCGCAAGGTGGTCCAGGCGGCACGCACTTCGTGGAAAGGAACGCATCAAACGAGTATCCGGGATGCAATGGTCAATTGCATTCGGGCAGCGCAGGCGTTCGTCTACATCGAGAACCAGTTTTTCATGTCAGATTGCGGCACCGATCAGCGAGGGACGGCGTGTCCTTCCAAGAACCCGATCATCAAGGAACTGGCGAATGCCGTGGGGCGAGCCATCTATGCCGGCCGGGCGTTCCACGTGTACCTCGTGTTGCCCGAACACCCTGAGGGTCAGCTTGAGATTGAAGGAACCAAGTCCCAAACCTGGTGGGCCCTGCAGGGCGTGAGCCGCGCCAACAATAGCTTGATCAATCGGATCAACGCGACGATCGTCGCAAAGCACATGAAGGCATGGGGGCTGCGGGAAGCGCCAAAGACCAATCCCGCCGTGCGTGACGTCCTGCAAAAGCATGGGATGCAGGACCAATGGCGCGACTACCTGACCGTACTCAATGTCCGTAACTACGGGCAGACCGGCAGCAATGTCATCACTGAAATGATCTATGTGCACAGCAAGCTGACCATCGTCGACGATGCTGTGGCCATCATCGGAAGCGCCAACATCAACGACCGAAGCCTGAACGGCAACGGCGACACCGAGCTAGCGGCCGTGGTGGTGGACACGAGCAACGCGGCGATGACCGATGTCGGCGCAGGGGTGCAGTGCATCACGCGAGGCTTCGCACGTGAACTTCGCCTGCAGGCGTGGAAAAAACACCTGGGAATGTTGGTCGATCGCAAGACCACAGGGGTGAAGAAGCAAGAGGCGCCCGCCGGGGTTGACCTCGAGAAGCCATTGCAAGCCTCGACCATCAAGGGCATTCGGCAACTGGCCGCGAGCAATCGCTCCGTCTACAACGAAGTTTTTCTCCACACGCCACGCGATGCCCACGGCACGCTGACGGAAGGGCGCGTGAAGGGTTTCACGAAGAAATTCAAGGACAAGAATGGGGCGAACAAGGAGTCTTTGACGTTCTCGATGACACCGCCGCTGCAGCCCGCCTTCATGGACCCTCAGGGAAAGCACAAAGCCGGTGAAGCCATGGCCAAGCTCAACGCGGGCATCAAGGGGTTCTGGGTTGAAATGCCATTGGCATGGGGCTCGAAAGAAGGAGCGACACCGAAGCCGCCTCAGAACTCGCCTCAGCTTATTGCGGATCACGAGCGTCCGCGCATCAAGGAAACGGAGATGATGCGTGCATGAAAGAGTGCCTGCGACCGATCGCCTATTGGGGTGTACTGTCGACGTCGAACGTAACTCGAGACATCGAATGGAAGACTTGATTTTTTCTCAGAGGGAGTCGGCGCATGGATAGCCAACCCAACGTCTTGGGTCTGCTGGTTGGAGGCGCTCTACTTTCCGCGAGCGTGCTGTCGGTGTTTTGCACCATCGCTCTGGTCATTCATCGCTTCAGCCCGCATCCTTCGTGGATGCCCTATTTGTCGAAGGCATGGCTGTTCGTGGTTCTTTTGGCCAGTGCCGCCTTGATCTATCTTGTTGCGCGCCACCTGCTTGTCGACGCACGCGATACAGGCGCGCGTCTCGAAACCTACATGGCCGCCGTGACGTTCGCACCCTGCATCGTTTCAGGGCTCGTCGCCTTGTTCCTCAAGCCTTGACGACCGCCCTCATTCACCCGATGCGCGCAATCGCCGTCCCGGCTGCCACATAGCCACCCGCAGCAGCAGCGAACGCGATGCGCCCCGCGCGGTGCGCCACGACCTGCATCTCCATCTTCATCGCCTCCATCACGGCGATCACCGCACATTCGGCGACCTCGTCGCCATCCGCGACTTTCCAGCCTTGCAGCGTGCCCGACACCGGCGCAGCCACGGCGGCGACATCCGCTGCAGGCGCGTTCGCAACGACGCCAGGCGCAGCAGCAGCACCACCACCACCCGCCGACGCCAACCCACGCAGCAACTCCGCCGGCAGCCCCAGCGACATGCGCCGCCCGTCGATCTCGATGGCCGTGCGGTGCAGCGACGCATCCGGCAGTGGATCAGGCCGCATGCCTGCCGCTTCGTCGTTCGCAAAGTCGGTTTCGATCCAGCGCGTGTGGACCTTGAAGGCATCTTCCGACACGAAGTCGGGGTGCGCCATCACCGCGCGGTGAAACGGCAGCACCGTCGCCAACCCTTCGATGCGGAATTCCTTGAGCGCGCGGCGCGCGCGTGCGATGGCCTGGGCGCGCGTGGCGCCGGTGACGATGAGCTTGGCCATCAGCGAGTCGAAGGTGCCGGGCACCTGCGAGCCGGCGTCGACGCCGGTGTCGACGCGCACGCCCGGGCCCGAGGGGGCGTCGAACACGTGGACGGGACCGGGTGTCGGCAGGAAGCCGCGGCCCACGTCTTCGGCGTTGATGCGGAATTCGAAGGAGTGGCCGCGCGGTGCCGGCGTTTCCTTGACGGACAGCGGCAGGCCTTCGGCGATACGCAGCTGCTCGATGACGAGGTCGATGCCGGTGGTCTCCTCGGTCACGGGGTGCTCGACCTGCAGGCGCGTGTTGACCTCGAGGAACGAGATCGCGCCGCTTGCGCTCAGCATGAACTCGACGGTGCCGGCGCCGGTGTAGCCGGCGGCCGCGCAGATGTCGCGCGCCGACTGGTGGATGCGCTCGCGCTGTGCGTCGCTCAGGAAGGGCGCGGGCGCTTCTTCGACGAGCTTCTGGTTGCGCCGCTGCAGCGAGCAGTCGCGCGTGCCGAGCACGACGACGTTGCCGTGCGTGTCGGCGAGCACCTGGGCCTCGACGTGGCGCGGGCGGTCGAGGAACTGCTCGACGTAGCACTCGCCGCGGCCGAAGGCGGTGATGGCTTCGCGCACGGCCGATTCGTAGAGGCCTTCGACTTCGTCGAGCCGCCACGCGACCTTGATGCCGCGCCCGCCGCCGCCGAAGGCCGCCTTGATGGCGATCGGCAGGCCGTGCTGTTCGGCAAAGGCGAGCACCTCGCCCGCGTTGCTCACCGGGTCGGCCGTGCCCGCGACGAGCGGTGCGCCAACCTTCAGGGCGAGCTTGCGGGCCTGCACCTTGTCGCCCAGCGTGGCGATGGCCGAAGGCGAAGGGCCGATCCACGTGAGGCCGGCGTCGATCACCGCCTGCGCGAAGGCTGCGCTTTCCGAGAGGAAACCGTAGCCGGGGTGCACGGCGTCGGCGCCGCTGCGCTTGGCGATGGCCAGCAGTTTGGGAATGTTCAGGTAGGTGTCGGCCGGGCGGTGGCCGTCCAGGCCGTAGGCCTCGTCGGCGCGGCGCACGTGCAGCGCATTCAGGTCGGGATCGGCGTAGACGGCGACCGACTGCACGACGTGGTCGGCGCAAGCACGTGCGATGCGCACGGCGATTTCGCCGCGGTTGGCGATCAGGACTTTTTTCATCGCGGGACTCTCGATCTCAAAGTTCGATGGGGCCGTGGCCGGCCATCGGTTGGAAGCGGACACGGGCGTTCACGGGGATCTGCCCCGCACGGTCCAGGTGGTGGGTGGCGACCGACGCGATCACGGGGTAGCCGCCGGTGAGCGGGTGGTCGGCCAGGAACAGCACGGGCTGGCCGCTGGGCGGCACCTGGATCGAACCGCGCGCCGTGCCCTCGCTGGGCAGCTCGGCGGTGTTGGCACGCACCAGCGGTTGCTCGCCGTTCAGGCGGATGCCAACGCGGTTCGACTGCGGCGTCACCACCCACGGCTGGCTGCACAGGCGCTCGACGGCGTCGGCGGTGAACCAGTCGGTGCGCGGGCCGAGCACGATGTCGAGCACGACTTCTTCCTGCACGGTGGGCAGGTCGGTCGGCGGTGCTTCGGTGGCGCCGACGACGGCGCCGGTGGCGACGTTACGCACAGGCAGCACGTCGCCCGCCACCACGGCGGGCGGGCCGATGCGGGCCAGCGTGTCGGTCGCGCAGCTGCCGAGCACGGGCGCCACGGCAAAGCCGCCGCGCACGGCCAGGTAGCTGCGGATGCCGGCGACGGGCTCGCCGACAGTGACGGTGTCGCCATCGGCCAGTGCGACGGGCTGGTAGCGCGGCAGCGGCCATTGCGCGCCGTCGGCGCGGGTCAGCGTGAGCGGGCCGTCGGCGCCGGTGACGGCCATCACTGCGTTGCCGCGGCAGACGAACTGGAAGCCGCCGTAGGCGAGTTCGAGGCAGGCCGCATCCGACACATTGCCGACCAGTCGATTGGCCGCCTGCAGCGAGCGCTGGTCCATCGCGCCGGAGGCGGACACGCCCTGCCGCGCCTGGCCGTGGCGACCGCCGTCCTGCCACAGCGCTTGCAAGCCAGCAGCGCGAACCTCGAAGGCACTGCCGCCTTCGATGGCCACAGGCGCGGGCGCTGCGACCACTGGCTCGGCCATCGGCAACGCCACCTTCAACGACGAGGCATCGACAAAGCGCACCGCATCGCCGGGCTGCAGCAGCGCCGGCGTCTCGCGCGACAGGTCCCACATGGGCATGTCGGTCACGCCGATGATCTGCCAGCCGCCGGGGCTGGCCTGCGGGTACACGCCGCTGAAGCTGCCCGCGAGCCCGACCGCGCCGGCCGGGATGCGGGTGCGCGGCACGGCGCGACGCGGCACGTTCAGGCTCGGGTGGCCGCCGCTCAGGTAGGCGAAGCCGGGCGCGAAGCCGGTGAAGGCGACGGTGTAGTCGCTGCCGGTGTGGCGGCGCACCAGCTCGTCGGGCGTGATGCCGAGCAGGCCGGCCACTTCGGCGATGTCTTCGCCGTCGTAGCGCACAGGAATCTCGATGCGCTTGTCGATGCGCGTCTCGCGGGCGTCGAGCTTTCGCTGGCGCACGGCGTGTGCCAGCGCAGCCGCCGACAGCACGGCGGGGCGGAAGGTGATGAGGATGGTGCGCGCGGCGGGCACCAGCTCGTCGATGCCAGAGAGGGGCTCGGCGCGCAGCGAGGCCAGCAACGCGAGCGTCTGCGCCAGGTCGTCGAGCTCGACCAGCACGGCATTCAGGTTGACGCGAAGAAAGCGCATCGAGGTCGTCATGCGGTGGTGGCCTCGGCAAAGGGGCGGATCGTCACGCCGGCCTGCATGAGCCGCTCACGCACGCGGCGCGCCATCTCGACCGCGCCGGGGCTGTCGCCGTGCACGCAGATCGAGTCGGCGCGGATGCGCACCACGCTGCCGTCGATGGCGGTGACGGTGCCTTCGTTGGCCAGCCGCAGCATGCGCTCGGCCACGTCGGTCGCGTCGTGCAGCACGGCGCCGGGTTCGCGGCGCGACACCAGCGTGCCCTGCGGCGTGTAGGCGCGGTCGGCAAAGGCTTCAGCCACCACGCGCAGGCCCTGGGCCTCGGCCCAGCCCACGAGCGGCGAGCCCGCGAGCGCGACGAGCACGAGGCTGGCGTCGATCTCGCGCAGGGCGGCGATCACGTCGCGCGCCTGGCGCTCGTCGTGCGCGATGGTGTTGTACAGCGCGCCGTGCGGCTTCACGTAGCGCACCTCGGTGCCGGCCGCGGCGGCCAGGCCCTTCAGGGCGCCGATCTGGTAGATCACGTCGGCGCGCAGGTCGGCGCTGTCGACGTCCATGTTGCGGCGGCCGAAGCCGACGAGGTCGCGGTAGGCCACGTGGGCGCCCACTGCAACGCCGCGTTCCTTCGCCTGGCGCAGCGTGCGCAGGATGCCCGCGGGGTCGCCGGCGTGGAAGCCGCAGGCCACGTTGGCGCTGCTGACGATGTCGAGCATGGCGGCGTCGTCGCCCATGCGCCAGACGCCGAGGCTTTCGCCGAGGTCACTGTTCAAGTCGATGTTCATCGGGGGTCTCCGGCGTGCACGGCACGCCTCAGGAATCAATGCAGCCGGCCGGCGGTTTCGCGCACGTCGTGGCGCACGGTGAGCGCGGTGCGGATCGCCACGCGGAAGGCCTCCACCTGCGCGTCCAGCGCCATGCTCGCCACGCCGGGTTTCGAGGCGGCCTGCTCGGGCAGGTAGGGCACGTGGACGAAGCCGCCGCGCGTGTGCGCCAGCGCCGGGCGCGTCGCGAGCCGGTGCATGAGCGCGTAGAAGATGTGGTTGCACACGAAGGTGCCGGCGCTGTTGGACACGGCCGCGGGCAGGCCCGCCGCGCGCATGTCGCGCACCATGGCCTTGATCGGCAGCGTCGAGAAATAGGCCGCCGGGCCGTCCCTGACCACGGGCAGGTCGATGGGCTGCTGGCCGGCGTTGTCGGGAATGCGCGCGTCGTCGATGTTCAGCGCGGCGCGCTCCATCGAGATCTCGGTGCGCCCGCCCGCCGCGCCGATGCACAGCACCAGCTGCAGGGGAGAGCCGATCAACGCGGCGTCGAGCGTGTCGATGGCGCGGCCGAACACGCAGGGCAGCTGCACCGCCTGCACCACGGCGCCTTCGCAGGTCCAGCCGTCGAGCGCGCGGGCGATCTCCCACGCGGGGTTGACCGGGTCGTTCTCGAAGGGCTCGAAGCCCGCGAGCAGCACGCGGCGTGCCTTGGCATCGGTGGCGATCGTCATGCGCGGTGCCTCAGCGGAACATCAGGAAGTACAGCAGGAAGATATTGACCACCAGCAGCGCGGCTGCCGTGGGTATCTGCACCTTGATCACCGCGTTCTTGTCGGGCAGCTCCAGCAGCGCCGCGGGCACGATGTTGAAGTTGGCCGCCATCGGCGTCATGAGCGTGCCGCAGTAGCCCGAGAACATGCCGATGGCCGCCATCACGGCCGGGTCGCCGTGGTACACGCCCACCAGCACCGGCACGCCGACGCCGCCCGTCATCACCGGGAAGGCCGCGAAGCCGTTGCCCATGATGATGGTGAACAGGGCCATGCCCAGCACGTACACCGCGACGGCGACGAAGCGGATGTCCATGTTGATGTAGCTGGTGGTGATGTGCGCCACCGCCTTGCCCACGCCGGCGTCGGAGAACACCAGGCCCAGCATGCCGAGCATCTGCGGCAGCACCACGGCCCAGCCGAGCGCGTCGGTCAGGCGGCGCGACTCGCGCATGCCCTGCACGGGCGTTTCGCGCGTCAGCCAGCAGGCCAGCGCGAGCGCCACCACGCAGCCGATGCCCAGGCTCACCAGCGTGGTGTTCTTGGGGTCGAGCAGCAGCGTGCCGCCGAGCTTGATGTGGCTCATGCCCACGGTGCCGATCACGGTGACCAGCGGAATCGCCAGCGCCGGAATGAACAGCTTGTTGCCCAGGCGCGTGGCGCTGGCCTGGTACTGCTCGGGCGTGGGTTCGCGGTGCTTGCCCGCACCGACGCCGCGCAGGCCGGCAATGACGGCCATGCCGATCGCGCCAACGCCGACCAGTGCCGGCGGCAGCTTGTCGCCGACCAGGAAGACCAGCGCATAGATGCCCCAGAAGAGCGCGCTGGTGTAGCGCTTGGGATGCTGGCGGTCGGCCAGCGTCATCACGGCCGTGACGGCGAGGATGAAGCCGACCAGGAGGTACAGGTGCTGGATCGAGAGAATCATGATGCTCAGCGTCCTTCCTTGGCGGGCACGGCGGTGGCGGGCACGTCGGCTTCCGCGGCGCCGCCCAACTCACGGGCCAGTGCCTGGTCGAGCCGGCGCAGGCGCCAGGCGTGGATGATGAAAGCGGCAATGGCCGTCGGGATGCCCCACATCGCGATGTGCAGCGGCTCCACGTCGATGCCGGCTTCGTGCAGGAAGGTGGTCATGAGCACGATGGCGCCGAAGGCCACGAAGATGTCTTCGCCGAAGAACAGGCCCACGTTGTCGGTGGCCGCGGCGTAGGCGCGCAGCTTGTGGCGGATGCGGTCGGGCAGCTTGCCGTAGCGCGTCTCGGTGGCGCCTTCGGCCATCGGCGCGAGCAGCGGACGCACCATCTGCGGATGGCCGCCCAGGCTGGTCAGGCCCATGGCCGCCGTGAGTTCACGCGCCGCGAGGTAGACGATCAGCAGGCGGCCGGCGGTGGCCGACTTGATGCGGCTGATCCAGTTCTGCGCGTGCTGGCGCAGGCCGTGGCGCTCCAGCAGGCCGATCACCGCCAGCGGCAGAAGAATGATCAGCGGCAGGTTGCGCGTCTTGATGAAGCCGGTGCCGATGGCCGTGAGGATCGCCATCGGGCCGAAGCCGGCGGCGAACGCCGTGACGATGGCCGTGACGATCACGACCAGCATCGGATTGAAGCGCAGGATGAACCCCGCAATGATCACGGCCACGCCGATCAGCGGCCACAGGGGGACTTCAGGTGTCATGGTTGGTCTTTCGTTGCAATGCAAAACACCGGCGCAGGGGCACCGGTGCGGTCGATTGATGCAAACCTCATGCCAATGAATGAGCAATTCATTTCTTATGAATCACTCATTTCAAACAAGTTGTTGAACAATTTCATGTAGTGTGCCCAACAACAGTGCCTGAATACCCCCATGAAAACCCTGAAACGGGGGCGTTTCGGTGCACGGGCGCGGCGTGGTGCGGGAGCCGTCTGTTACAACGCAGGCTCGCTGCGCCCCTCCCTTTTCCCCTCCGACCGACCGGCATGACCCGACTGGATTCCCCCACTTCCCCCGCCTCGCCGGCCGCCGGCGCGCTCACGCTCAACGACCGCGTGGCCGAGCTGATCCGCCAGAAGATCGTGAAGGGCGAGTTCTCGCCGGGGCAACGGCTGTCGGAGGCCGCGCTGGCCGACAGCCTGGAGATTTCGCGCAACACCCTGCGCGAGGTGTTCCGCACGCTGACCAAGGAAGGCCTGCTCAAGCACGCGCCGAACCGCGGCGTGTTCGTGGCGGTGCCGAGCATCGCGTCGATCATCGACATCTACCGCGTGCGCCGGCTCATCGAGTGCCAGGCGCTGGCGCAGGCCTACCCGCGCCACCCCGCCAAGAAGCACATGCGCGAAGCGGTCGAGATGGCGCTGAAATGCCGCGACGCCGGCGACTGGCTGGGCGTGGGCACGGCCAACATGGAGTTCCACAAGGGCATCGTCGAGCTGGCCGACAGCGAGCGGCTCAACGTGCTGTTCGCCCACATCCTGGTCGAGCTGCGGCTGGCCTTCGGGCTGCTGAAAGACCCGGAGTTCCTGCACGCGCCCTACGTGGACATGAACACGAAGCTGCTCGAACTCATCGAGGCCGGCAAGTTCGCCGAGGGCTCGGCGGCGCTGAACGACTACCTCATCCACTCCGAGCGCATCGTGCTCGCGGTGTATGCGCGGCAGATGCCGGACGGCGGACTCGACAACTAGTTGAATCCGCCCGCGCCGCGCGGGCTGCTGCGCTAGCGCTCCTTGCCCATCACCAGGTCAGGCAGGATCGTCACGATCGACGGGAACAGCGTGATCAGCGCGATGCACAGCACGAGGCAGAAGAAGAACGGAATGGCCGCCCGGGCGATCACGTTGC
>NZ_JBWKYW010000071.1:0-28620 GCF_059423965.1 Variovorax sp. GW458-11-26-14-LB1 | reverse complement strand
GTGCCCCCTGCCATCGCCCAAGAAATGCCCGCCCCCGACGGCCCGCTGTCGCGCGCGAGGCCGGGGCGCGAACGCATCATGGCGGCCATCCGCACGGCGGCGGTGACCGAGTTCAGCCTGCACGGCCTGAAGGGCACCTCCACCCAGGCCATCGCCGCGCGCGCCGGCCTCACCAAGCCCCAGCTGCACTACTACATCGCCGGCAAGGAAGAGCTCTACGAAGAGCTGCTGATGCAGGTGCTGCATGCCTGGAAGGTGGTGTTCTCGTTCGAGGACGCCAGCGACCCGGCCACGGTGCTGGGCGACTACATCCGCAAGAAGCTCGACCACGCGTTCGACAACCCGGAGATCTCGCGCATCTTCACGCGCGAGGTGCTCGACGGCGGACGCAACCTCGACCGCTACTGGCCCAACGCGCAGGCGTGGACGCAGAAGAAGGTCGACATCATCAACGGCTGGATCGCGCGCGGGCAGATGCGCCCGCTCGATGCGCGCCTGCTGCTGATGCACATCTGGGCCATGACCCAGAGCTACGCCGACTACGCGATCCAGACGCGCGTGATGCTCGGCCTGCCGCCCGAGGCGCCGATCGACCGCGAACCGATCGCGCGGGAACTGGTGGCGTTCGTCCTGGGCGGCTGCGGCATCAAGGCCTGAGCTCCGCGCCAGCCTCGCTCAGCCCACGCGCGCCTCCCAGACCTGGCCCGTCGGGTCGGCCAATGCAAGCCGCATCATCTCGATGAAGCGGCGCAGGCGCGCCGGCTGGAAGCGCGCGTGCGGGTAGGTCAGGTAGACCGGCAGCGGCGCCACATGCCATTGCGGCACGAGCTGCACCAGCCGTCCGGCGGCGATGTCTTCGTTCAGCAGCCAGGCCGAGCCCAGGCAGGCGCCCAGTCCCATGCGCGCCGCGCTTTGCAGCGCATAGAGGCTGTCGGTGCTCATGCGCGGACGGATCGGCACGCGCGCGATCTCGCCGGTCGGCCGGTGCGTGAGCAGCACCTCGTTGCGATAGAAGGTGCGCAGCGCGAGCCACGGCAGCTCGGCCAGTTCCGCCGCGTGCGCGGGCGGTGAGCGGCCCTCCAGCAGCGAGGGCGCGGCGACCACCACGCGCGGGACCTCCGAGACCTTGACCGCCACGGCCATCGCATCGGTCATCTCGCCGACCTGGATCGCGCAGTCGACGCCTTCGGCGATGAAGTCGGGCCGGCGGTCGTTCAGCAGCCATTCGACGGACACGCGCGGATAGGCGCGCAGGTACTCGGCCAGCGGACCGACCAGCAGCAACTGGCCCAGCGCATGCGGCGCGACCACGCGCAGCGTGCCCTCGGGCTCGTCGCCCACGCCGCGCAGGTCGGCCTCGAAGGCGTGCCAGTCGGCGATCAGCTCCCTGGCGCGCTCGTAGCAGCGCTCGCCGTCTTCCGTGAGCTTCATGGCGTGCGTGGAGCGGCGCAGCAGCCGCACGCCCAGCGAGCGCTCCAGCGCCTGCAGGCGACGGCTCACGGTAGGCTGGGTGGCGCCCATCTGGAGCGCGGCGGCCGACAGGCTGCCGGCCTCGACGATGTGAAGAAAGGTCTGCATCAGCTCGATGCGATCGACAGCAGGGGACGTGGACATGGCCTCATTTATGCGTTTGACGTATGGGCATTGTGCGATCCACGGGACTACCAAGCCAAGCCCCCAGCGGGCACATTCCAACCCTTGCTTCGATAATCGAGGGTTAACACCATGTCTTCCATTCAAACCACGCATGCACCGGCCGCCGCGCCGGGGCACGGCCTGCCGGCCTCGCTGATCCTGCTGCTGGCCGCCGGCGCGGGCCTGTCGGTGGCCTCGCTCTACTACGCCCAGCCGATGCTCGGGGTGCTGGGCGCCGACATCGGCGCCTCCACCCGCGCGGTGGGCTTCATTCCCACGCTCACGCAACTGGGCTATGCGCTGGGCATCCTGCTGCTGGCGCCGCTGGGCGACCGCTTCGACCGGCGCCGCATCGTGCTGGTCAAGGCAGGGGCGCTGTGCGCCGCACTGCTGGTGGCCGGCGCGGCACCGTCGATCGGCGTGCTGCTCGCGGCCAGCCTCGCAATCGGGCTGGCGGCCACGATGGCGCAGGACCTCGTGCCCGCCGCCGCCACGCTGGCGCCCGACGCCACGCGCGGCAAGACGGTCGGCACGGTGATGACGGGGCTGCTGCTGGGCATCCTGCTGTCGCGCGTGGTGAGCGGCTTCGTGGCCGAGCACTTCGGCTGGCGCGCGATGTTCATCGCGGCCGCGGCCAGCATCGCGCTCATCGGCGCCGCGGCCTGGCGCGGGCTGCCACGCTTTCGGCCGACCACGCACCTGGCCTACGGCGCCCTGCTCGGCTCGCTGGGCACGCTGTGGTCGCGCCACGGCACGCTGCGCCGCGCGGCGCTGGCCCAGGCGCTGCTGGCCGTGGGATTCAGCGCCTTCTGGTCGACGCTGGCCGTGATGCTGCACGGCGCGCCCTTCCACCTGGGCAGCGCGGCCGCAGGCGCCTTCGGCCTGGCCGGCGCGGCGGGCGCACTGGCGGCGCCGCTGGCCGGACGGCTCGCCGACCGGCGCGGACCGGAGCTGGTGACGCGCCTGGGCGCAGGGCTGGCGCTGGTGTCGTTCGCGGCCATGGGGCTGGCACCGCTGATGGCACCGCATGCGCAGCTGTGGCTGCTGGCGCTGGCCGCGATCGGCTTCGATCTGGGCATGCAGGCGGCGCTCATCGCCCACCAGACGACCGTCTATGGCATCGAGCCCGGCGCGCGCAGCCGGCTCAACGCCGTGCTGTTCACCAGCATGTTCATCGGCATGGCGACCGGCTCGGCGCTGGGCGCACTGGTGCTCGCTTCTTGGGGCTGGGCCGGCGTGACGGTGCTGGCGACCACCACGGCCGCCGCCGCGCTGGCGGTGCGGCTCTGGCCGCGCCAGGCAACGTAGCCGCATCAGCCGCGGGCTGACGCCCGCCTCCCCAGTCCGGTGCACCCGGACTGGCACGTCGCTTGCATAACCTGACCAGTTGCTCTGATTGATTGGTCAAATTCATGCACGTCCGCGTTGCCTGCTGTCTGTCGATGGAAACCAGCGCCCCCGCAAGCCCGGCGGAGGCGCGTTTCGCATGAACGCGCCCGCGCTGCTGGACAACGCACGGCTGCCGCGCTGGCTGCTGCCCGCCGACTGGCCGCAGCGCCACGGAGTGTCCGAACTCGCACGCATCGGCATCGAGGCCGGCCGCGTCCGGTCGGTGCAACCCGCGAGGGACATCACGCCGGGCGCCGGCTGGGACCTCGCCGGCACGCTCGCCCTCCCCGCCTTCGTCGACGCGCACACGCACCTGGACAAGGCGTTCACGCTGGCGCGCATGCAAAAGGTGCAGCCCGGCCTGCTCGGGGCGATCGACGCGATGCTGGCCGACCGCGTGCACTGGACACCCGCCGACGTGCGCGAGCGCGCATCGCGCGGCCTGCGGTGGGCCTGGGCATGCGGCACCGCCCATGTGCGCACGCACGTCGACTGGTGGGAGCCCGACGCGCTGCCCACGGCCTGGCCCGTCATGGCCGAGCTGGCGCAGGAATGGGCCGGCCGGGTGCGGCTGGAGCAGGTCGCCCTCATCAAGCTGCCCCTGTTCGAAGACGCGTCGCAGGCGCTGCGCCTGGCGCGGCAGGTGAAGGCCACCGGAGAGCACGCGCTGCTCGGCGGCTTCGTGCACTCCACCAACTGGAGCGAGAGCGCGCTGCGCAACCTGCTGTTGGCGGCGCAGGCCTGCGAGCTCGACATCGACCTGCACGTGGACGAGGAACTCGACGCCTCGGCCGTGGGCCTGCAGACCACCGCGCGCCTCCTGCGCGAGATCGGCTACGAAGGCCGCGTGGTCTGCGGCCACCTCTGCGCGCTGGCGGCCCAGCCCGAGGCGCAGGCCTTCGCCACGCTGGACGCCGTGGCGCGCGCGCCGATCACCGTGGTATCGCTGCCCGCCACCAACCTGCTGCTGCAGGACGCCGTCACCGGGCGCACGCCGCGCCAGCGCGGCATCACGCTGGTCAAGGAAGCGCATGCGCGCGGCATTCCATTGCTGTTCGCGAGCGACAACGTGCAGGACCCGTTCTGCCGGCTCGGCAGCTTCGACCCCGTCGAGGCGCTGGGCACGGCCGCGCTGGTCGCACAGCTCGACGAACCCTTCGACACCTGGTCGCAGGCGCTGTGCCGCAGCGACTGGCTGGAACGCGCGCCCGCCACGACGGCGCCCACGCTGGTCGGCGCGAAAGCCGACCTGGTGCTGTTCACGCAGGCCGACCGCCACGGCTGGCCCTCGCGCACCGCCACCCGCGTGGTGCTGCGCGACGGCCGCGTGACGCACGGCGATGCATCGCCTTTCTTCCCTGAATAAAGAACACGCAAGGACTCCCATGCTCCACGGCTACATCCCGCCCCACCGCTTCCTGCCCTACCTGAGCTGGACCGAAATCGCCGCGCTGCCCGACCGCGAGAACACGGTCATCGTGCTGCCCTGCGGCGCCATCGAGCAGCACGGGCCGCACCTGCCGTGCTCGGTCGACAGCGTGATCGCCTCGGGCGTGATGGGCAAGGCGCTGGAGAAGCTGCCCGCCGAGGTGCGCGCCTTTGCCCTGCCGCCGATCACCTACGGCAAGTCGGAAGAGCACCTGCACTTTCCCGGCACGGTGACGCTCACGGGCACCACGCTGCTGTCGACCGTGATCGAGATCGGCGAATCGGTGTACCGCTCGGGCTTTCGCAAGCTGCTGTTCGCCAACGGGCACGGCGGCCAGCCGCAGGTGCTGGAGATGGCGGCGCGCGAACTGCGGTTGCGGCATGGCGACTTCGTGGTGGTGCCGCACGGCGTGTCGCGCCTGCCGAACGCGTCGAGCAAGCAGATCAGCGAACAGGAGAAACGCCTGTCGATGCACGCCGGCCATTCCGAGACGGCGCTGATGCTCGCGCTCGCGCCCGACACGGTGCACATGGAGCGCGCGGCGGCCAACTTTCCGCCGCCCTTCCCGATCAAGCTGCTGTCGGCCGACGGCCGCCCGGCCTGCGCCTGGACCGCGCGCGACTTCGGCCCCAGCGGCGTGATCGGCGACCCCACCAGCGCCACGCGCGAACAGGGCCTGGAAATCCTGGACACGCTCTCCGACAGCTGGGCCCAGGCGCTGACCGAGCTTCATGCGCTGCGCTGGGTCGTGCGCGAGGAAGCCACCTGGGAGCGCGGCCACCAGCAGGGCTTCATCCAGCAGTCGTTCGTGCCGGCCTGAGGCGCGCTCCTTGCAACGGCTTCGTTCTTCTTTTTCATCCCGCCTTCGAGAGGTCCCCACCATGCGTTCCTTCGCTCTTTCCCTGGCCGGCGCCGCCGCGCTCTCGCTCCTCACGGCCGTCGCACCCGCACAGGCCCAGGACAAGTTCACCTACATGACCAACTGGTATGCGCAGGCCGAGCACGGCGGCTTCTACCAGGCGGTGGCGCAGGGCATCTACAAGAAGCACGGCCTGGACGTGACGATCCGCATGGGCGGCCCGCAGGTCAACATCACGCAGATGATGGCCGCGGGCCAGGCCGACTGCATCATGGGATCGAGCGACATCCAGATGATGCAGGTGCGCGAAGGCGGCGTGCCCGTGGTCAACGTGGCGGCTTTCTTCCAGAAGGACCCGCAGGTGCTGATCGCGCACGACGACGTCAAGAAGTTCGAGGACCTCAAGGGCAAGACGCTCCTGATCGGCGCGCAGGCCAACCGCGGCTACTGGCCGTGGCTCAAGGCCCGCTTCGGCCTGAAGGACGAACAGACGCGTCCCTACACCTTCAACATCCAGCCCTTCGTGGCCGACCCGAACACCGCGCAGCAGGGCTACCTGACCTCCGAGCCCTACGCCATCCAGAAGGCCGGCGTGAAGAGCACGGTGCTGATGTTCAGCGACCACGGCTACCCCTCCTACGCGGTCACGGTGTCGTGCATGGACAAGACGGTGAAGGAGCGCAGCAAGCAGGTCGCCGCCTTCGTGAAGGCCTCGGCCGAGGGCTGGAAGAGCTACCTGGCCGACCCGGCACCGGCCAACGCGCTGATCAAGAAGGACAACCCCAACATGACCGACGACCAGCTGGCCTACAGCGTGGCCAAGCTGAAAGAGATGGGCATGGTCACCGGCGGCGACGCGGCCAAGCTCGGCATCGGCGTGATGACCGATGCGCGCGCCAAAGCGAGCTACGACTTTCTCGTGGCCTCCAAGCTGCTCGATCCGGCCAAGGTCGACTTGGCCAAAACCTACACGACCGAGTTCGTGAAGGACGCCAAGGTGCTGCCCTGAACTTCGTCGCCTCTTCTTCATGAACCGCATCGAACCCCACACCCTCGCACCGCCGACCACCCCTGCCGTGCCCGCGGTGGAAGTGCTCTCGGCCGAGAAGACCTACCCCAACGGCACGCAGGCGCTGCTGCCGGTGGACCTGTCGATCGCCGAAGGCGAGTTCGTCACGTTGCTCGGCCCCTCGGGCTGCGGCAAGAGCACGCTGCTGAAGATGGTGGCGGGCATGCTGGAGCCCAGCGACGGGCGCCTGCTGGTGTGGCGCAAGCCCGTGGCGCAGTTGCACGACTGCCCGCACAAGATGTCGTTCGTGTTCCAGTCGCCCACGCTGATGCCGTGGGCCAGCGTGCAGACCAATGTGCGGCTGCCGCTGGACCTGGCGGGTGTGCCTCGCAAGGAGGCCGATGCGCGGGTGACGGAATCGCTCGCGCTCGTGGGGCTGGAGAAGTTCGCCAGTGCGCTGCCGCGCGCGCTGTCGGGCGGCATGCAGATGCGCGTGTCGATCGCGCGCGGGCTCGTCACGCAGCCCGACCTGCTGCTGATGGACGAGCCCTTCGGCGCACTCGACGAGATCACGCGCCACAAGCTCGACGCCGACCTGCTCGAACTGTGGCGCAAGAAGAAGCTCACGGTGATCTTCGTGACGCACTCGATCCACGAGGCGGTGTTCCTGTCCAGCCGCGTGGTGATGATGGCCGCGCGGCCGGGTCGCGTGGTCGAGCAGTTCCAGATCGACGAGCCCTACCCGCGCCAGGCCGACTTCATGGTCACGCCCGGGTTCGCGCGCCACGCGAAGCAATTGCAGGACAGCCTGCTGCGCGCCAGCACCGCCGAAGAGGAGGCCGCGCCATGAAGACAGCGACAAAGCCCGCGACGCCCCTGTTGAGTCAGCCGCGCGTGCAGCGCGTGCTCTACCCGGTTCTCATCGGCGTGGTGCTGGTCGCGCTGTGGCAGTGGATGGTGGTGGCCATGGAGCTGCCGCCCTACCTCGTGCCCTCGCCCTGGCTGATGGTGCAGACGCTGGTGACCGACTGGGCGCCGCTGGGCAGCGCGCTCCTGGTCACGCTGAAGATCACGGTGCTGTCCTTCGCGCTGGCCACGGTGGCGGGCGTGCTGATCTCGTTCCTGTTCGTGCAGAGCAAGCGCATCGAGACCGCGCTCTTTCCGTACGCGGTGCTGCTGCAGGTCACGCCCATCGTGGCCGTGGCGCCGCTGATCATCATCTGGGTGAAGAACCCGGTCGCGGCCATGACGGTGTGCGCAGCGCTGGTGGCGCTGTTTCCCATCATCAGCAACACCACGCTGGGCCTGCGCAGCATCGACCCCGACCTGCAGAGCTACTTCAAGCTGAACCGCGCCACGCGCTGGCAGCAGCTGGTGCGACTGCGCATTCCGAGCGCGCTGCCCTACTTCTTCGGCGGGCTGCGCATCTCCAGCGGCCTGGCGCTGATCGGCGCGGTGGTGGCGGAGTTCGTGGCCGGCACGGGCGGCTCGGGCGCGGGGCTGGCCTACCAGATCCTGCAGGCGGGCTTCCAGCTGAACATTCCGCGCATGTTCGCGGCCCTGCTGCTCATCTCCCTCACCGGTGTCGCGCTCTTCGTGCTGATGGCCTGGCTCACCAAGGTGGCGCTGGGCTCGTGGCACGCGAGCGAACTTTCCCAGGATTGAAATCGACCATGAACGCTCCCGCTTCCGCCATCGAACAACTGCTGCTCGAACTCCCCGACCTCGACTGGATCACCGACGAAGGCCGCGTCACGCGCCTCTCGCAGGACTTCTCCTGGTTCAGCCCGGTGCTCACGCGCCAGCTGAAGGACAAGCGCGCCGACGTGGTGGTGCGCCCGCGCACCGAAGAAGACATCCGCGCGGTGGTCGGCGCCTGCGCGCGCCGCGGCGTGCCCATCACCATCCGTGGCAGCGGCACCGGCAACTACGGCCAGACCACGCCGCTCGCCGGCGGCGTGGTGCTCGACATGACGGCCTACAACGCCTGCCTGTGGGTGCAGCCCGGCGTGGCGCGCGCGCAGGCCGGCATCCGCCTGGGCGAACTCGAGAAGCAGACGAAGCCCACCGGCCAGGAGATGCGCTGCGTGCCCTCGACCTACCGCAGCGCCACGCTGGGCGGCCTGTTCGGTGGTGGCTTCGGTGGCGTGGGCTCGATCAACTACGGACCGCTGGGCGCGCCCGGCAATGTGCTGGGCATTCGCGCGATGACCATCGAGGCCGAGCCGCAGGTGATCGAGCTGCGCGGCGCCGAAGCGATGCGCATGCACCACCTGTGGGGCACCAACGGCCTCGTGCTGGAGCTGGAGATCGCACTGGCGCCCGCGCATCCGTGGCTCGAGACGCTGGTGACCTTCGACGACTTCGAGAACGCGCTGAACTTCGCGGACAAGCTCGCGCATGCGCCGGGCATCGTGAAGCGCGGCGTCACCTTCTTCGCGGCGCCCATCGCCGACCACCTCGCGCAGCTGGCGACGCACCTGCCCAAGGGCTGCCACACTGTGCTGTCGCTGGTGGCCGAGCAGAGCGAGCCGGCCATGATGCTGCTGGTGCAGGCGCATGGCGGCACCGTGAGCTACCGCAAGACGGCCGCCGAAGTGCAGAAGAGCAACCGCACGCTGATGGAGTTCACCTGGAACCACACGACGCTGCACGCGCTGAAGATCGACCCGACGCTGACCTACCTGCAAAGCGGGTTCATCCCCGGCCGGCATGTCGAGCAGGTCATCGAGATGGAGAAACTGCTGGGCGGCGAGGTCATGATGCACGTCGAGTTCCTGCGCAACGCGGCGGGGCTGCTGACCTGCAGCGGGCTGCAGCTGGTGCGCTTCAGCACCGAGCAGCGGCTGAACGAGATCATCGACATCCACCGCACGCACCAGGTGCACATCAACAACCCGCACGTGAACATCGTGGAAGACGGCAAGGCCGGCGGGCCGCTGCCGCCGGAAGTCATCGAGGTGAAGCAGCGCTTCGATCCGATGGGCTTGCTGAACCCGGGCAAGTTGCGCGACTGGCCGGTGAAGGCGGCGACCGCGGCCTGAAAACGGCCTCAGCGAGCGTCCGTCATCCCTTGCGCGCCGCGCTGCTTCGCTGCGCCGGCGCCAGTGCCTTGAGCGCCTGCACGAACTCCTCGAGGAGTGGGGAGCGGTAGGTATTCGGACGTGAGAAAAGCGAAATGCGCCTCGGAATCGACAGCGCGTCGACGGGAATCACCTTGACGCCACGGGCATGGGGCAGTGCGAGCACGGAGACCGGGACGATGCCCATCAGATCGGTCGCGGCAAGCACCGGCAGCGACCAGGACGCATTGAAGTGCACCTCGATCGCGCCTTGCGGCGGCGTCGCGCCCGCGCAGCGAAATACCTCGTCCAGCTTCGCACGTGCGGCCGAATGAACGGACGGCAGCACCCAGGAAAATTTCGACAGATCGCCCATCGTGAGACGGCGACGCGCAAAGACCGGATGCCCCACGCGCGCCACGGCGACGAGCGCATCGGTCAGGAGGTCCTCATGCACCAGGCCGTGCGGCATGGATTCATAGGTCGGAATCACGGCGACATCGAGCAGGCCCTGGCGCGTCCAGTCGATCAACTCGTCCGAAGACGCCACTTCCAGGCGCACATGCATGCCCGGGCGACGGGGCTGCAGCGCCGCAAGCGCCGGTGAGAGCACGGCATCCAGAACCGCCAGCGTCGCGCCCACACGGATGAGCCCGGCGCGTCCTGCGCGGACGTCGCCCGCATGACGAAGCGCCTCGTCGTGCTCTGACTTCATGCGCTGCGCACGTTCGCGGAACGCGACGCCGAACGGCGTGAGCGTCATGCCGTGGCCCGAGCGCTCGAAGAGACCGAGCCCCATCTCGTCCTCCAGCCGACGGATCGCCTTGGAAAGCGCCGCGGCCGTCACCGTCAGGCTGGTTGCTGCACGGGCCAGCTGCCCATGGCGCGCCACTTCCAGGAAATAGTCGAGGTCACGTGCCGAGAAGGACATGAATAAAAGTTAACGAAAACTTCCTAAATGGAAACACCCGAATCCTAGCCGTTCCTAGACTGCAGTCGCAATGAGTCCTTCCATGAACCCACCCAACATCGTTCTCATCCTTGCCGACAACCTCGGCTGGGGCGAGCTCGGCTGCTACGGCGGCGGGGCGCTGCGGGGCGCGCCCACGCCACGCATCGACGCGCTCGCCAGCCAAGGCCTTCTGCTGCAGAACTTCAATGTCGAGAGCGATTGCGTGCCGACGCGCTCCGCGCTGATGAGCGGGCGGCATCCGATCCGCACGGGCTGCCTGCAGTCGGTGCCGCCCGGCCTGCCTCAGGGCTTGGCACGCCGCGAGATCACGCTGGCGCAGTTGCTCTCGGCACAGGGCTATGCGACTGCGCACTACGGCAAATGGCACCTGGGCGATGTGGAAGACCGAAGCGATCGCCTCAACGAAGCGGTGGCACAAGCCTTGAAGGACCCGGAGGTCATGAAGGGCTTCGAGAACGTTGGCATGTTTCCCGAAGCCAACAGCGCGAAGCAAACCGCCGACTACATCCACACCGACATGCGACGCTGGGCAGACCTCGTGAAGAAGAACAAGATCGCGATCGACTAGCTAGCGTGTGGAGTGAACCCCATCGACGGGATCGCGGGGGTCGTCATCCAGACGCAGACATCCCGAGTGAGACGGCGAAGCACAGTCAACAGCCGCCTGGCCAATGAAAAAGGGCGTTCACTGGACTTCAGTGAACGCCCTTGGACGTTGTATTGGTGGAGCTGGGGGGATTTGAACCCCCGTCCGCAAGCCTTCATCGCGCAGTTCTACATGTGTAGTGATCTGATTTAAGTCTCGCTTCCGGAGTCGCGCAGTCACACGCTAAACCGGACGCCAGCACCCTATTTTCTCGCCCCGACCCAAGGTACCCGGATCGGAGCCAGCCCATGTAATTATCCTTGCAGCCGGGAGGTCAGGATTGCTCCAGACCCCCTTGCCCAGCCCATCGGCCAACTGTTGCAAGGCTCACTGGCAATTAAGCAGCGAGTGCGAAACGTTCGTCGTTTGCAGTTAGTTTGTTTGAATCTGTTTTACGAGCGCATTCAGCTCGACATGCCCCGCTGCGACTCCGAACCCACGTCGAAACCAGTGCAGCCCCAAGCGACTCATTTTAGGCGCTATTGAGTAACTTCAAGAGCTCCAGGGGCGAAGAGATTGAGGCATCGGCTTTCCACAGCGCCGCATCGGCCTGCGAACCCATGTAGCCGTAGGTGGCCGCCACGGTTCCCATGCCCGCGGCGCGGCCCGCGATGATGTCGCGCTCGTCGTCTCCCACGTAGATGCAGGCCTCGGGCGCCACGCCGAGACGGCGCGCCGCCTCGTGCAGCGGTTCGGGGTGCGGCTTGGCGAACGGCGTGGTGTCGCCGCTCACGATCGCGCCCGCGCTCGCGAAGAGCGGCATCGCAGCCGTCAGCGGTTCGGTGAAGCGGGCCGACTTGTTGGTGACCACGCCCCAGCGCAGGCCGCGCTCGCGGATCGCCTCGATCAGCGGCGCCACGCCGTCGAACACCAGGGTGTTGAGCAGCATGCGGCGTTCGTAGCCGACGTAGAACTCCTCGCGCAGCGCATCGAACTCCGGCGCATCGGGCGTGATGCCGAAGGCAATGCCGAGCATGCCGCGTGCGCCGGCGCCGGCCATCGGGCGGTAGCGCTCCAGCGGGTAAGGCGCCAGGCCGCGGTCGGTGCGCATCTTGTCGGCCGCCGCGCCCAGGTCGGGCGCGCTGTCGATCAGCGTGCCGTCGAGGTCGAACAGGATGGCCTGTGTGGTCGTGCTCCCGATCTTCATCATCCCTGCGCCTCCGGCAGCGCCGGCTTCTGGGTCGCGAAGAGGTAGTTGACGCTGGTGTCGGCGCTGAGCCAGTAGCGGCGGGTCAGCGGGTTGTGCTCCATGCCGCGGGTGTGGCGCAGGTCCAGGCTGGCAGCGCGGCAGTAGCCGGCCAGTTCGCTGGGACGGATCAGCTTGGGGTACTCGTGCGTGCCGCGCGGCAGCATGCCCAGGACGTACTCGGCGCCCACGATCGCCAGCATGAAGGACTTCAGGTTGCGGTTGATGGTCGAGAAGAACACCCAGCCGCCCGGCTTCACCAGGGTGGCGCAGGCCTGGATCACCGATGCCGGATCGGGCACGTGCTCCAGCATTTCCATGCAGGTGACCACATCGAAGCTGCCGGGCTGCTCGGCTGCCAGCGCCTCGGCACTGACTTCGCGGTACTTGACGCCGCGCGTCCCGGCTTCGAGGGCGTGCAGTTGAGCGACCTTGAGCGCCTTGGTCGCGAGGTCGACGCCCAGCACGTCGGCGCCCTTGCGCGCCATCGAATCGGCCAGGATGCCGCCGCCGCAGCCGATATCGACCACGCGCTGGCCCGAAATAGGCGCAATACCGTCAATCCATTCCAGTCGCAATGGATTGATTTCGTGCAGCGGGCGGAATTCGCTCTCCAAATCCCACCACCGGTGCGCAAGCTCCGAAAACTTGGCCAGTTCGGCCGGGTCTGCATTCACGTTTTCTGTCATGGGGCAATTATGAAGCGAGCAAAGCCCGGCTCGAGCGCAATGGGCTTGCCTCAGGCACGGCCGCAAATACGGCAGGCATAAAAAAACCCCGCCGAGGCGGGGTTTTCATTCGTCGATGGAATCGATCGATCAGTTGGCGCGGGTGCCAACCACTTCGATTTCCACGCGACGGTTCTTGGCGCGGCCTTCCTTGGTGCGGTTGTCAGCCACAGGCTGCTTCTCGCCCTTGCCTTCGGTGTAGACGCGGTTGCGTTCGATGCCCTTCGAGACCAGGAAGGCCTTGACGGCTTCGGCGCGACGCACCGACAGACGCTGGTTGTAAGCGTCGGTACCGATGGAGTCGGTGTGACCCACAGCGATGATGACTTCGAGGTTCACGCCACGGATCTTCTCGACCAAGTCGGTCAGCTTGGCGCGACCTTCGGGCTTCAGCACCGACTTGTCGAAGTCGAAGAAGGCGTCAGCAGCGAAGGTGACCTTCGAAGCAGCGACTTGAGCCGGGGGAGCCACGGGAGCCACGCCAGGAGCGGTGGGCACAGCAGCCGGAGCAGCCGGAACCAGGGCGCCGTCGCAACCGGCGGCAGCCGTTGCGGGCGTCCAGTTGGCATCGCGCCAGCACAGTTCGTTCGTGCCGTTCTTCCAGACCAGTTCGCCGGTGCCGTTTTGCCAGTTGTCGATCGTAGGACCGCCGTTCGCAGCGGTGACACGGGTCTGCGCGCCGGCGGCAGTGGCGAGCGCAGCGACTGCAAACATCATCGCCACTTTATTCAGTTTCTTCATGGTTCTCCTCTTGGGGAAAAAGCCGCAGCCGCGCTGCGAATCAAGGACGCTTTAAGTGACCACCACCCAAAACGTTGAGACGATTGTGCCATAGGGTCTTTGGCAAACAGGCCGCTGGACGCCCCTGAAGCGTAGGACGGAGGCGGAATAGAGCCCTTGTGTTGCGGCGGTGCGACACCCCTCACAGCGTAAAATTTCGCCTTCCTGCCGCCAGCCTCTTGCTCATGACCTCCTTCGCCAAAGAAACCCTGCCCATCAGTCTCGAAGAGGAAATGCGCAGCAGCTACCTCGATTACGCCATGAGCGTGATCGTCGGCCGGGCGCTTCCCGACGCCCGCGACGGCCTCAAGCCGGTGCACCGGCGCGTGCTGTACGCGATGCACGAGCTCAACAACGACTGGAACCGGCCCTACAAGAAGTCGGCCCGTATCGTCGGCGACGTGATCGGTAAGTACCACCCGCACGGCGACCAGTCGGTCTACGACACCATCGTCCGGCTGGCCCAGGACTTCTCGATGCGCCACATGCTGGTCGACGGCCAGGGCAACTTCGGGTCGGTCGACGGCGACAACGCCGCCGCAATGCGTTATACGGAAATCCGGCTGGCCAAAATTGCGCATGAAATGCTGGCCGATATCGACAAGGAAACTGTCGACTTTCAGGACAATTACGACGGCTCCGAAAAAGAACCGAAAGTTTTGCCCAGCCAGCTTCCGAATTTGCTGGTCAATGGCTCCGGCGGTATTGCGGTCGGCATGGCCACCAATATCCCGCCACACAACCTGAATGAAGTGGTGGATGCCTGCCTGTATCTGCTGCGCAATCCGCAGGCGAGCATCGACGAACTGATGGAAATCGTGCCGGCGCCCGACTTCCCCACCGCCGGCATCATCTACGGCATCAACGGCGTGAAGGACGGCTACCGCACCGGCCGCGGCAAGGTCGTGATGCGCGCCAAGTGCCACTTCGAGGACATCGACCGTGGCCAGCGCCAGGCGATCATCGTCGACGAGCTCCCCTACCAGGTCAACAAGAAGACGCTGCAGGAGCGCATGGCCGAGCTGGTGCACGAAAAGAAGATCGAAGGCATCAGCCACATCCAGGACGAATCCGACAAGTCGGGCATGCGCCTGGTCATCGAGCTCAAGCGCGGCGAAGTGCCCGAGGTGGTGCTCAACAACCTCTACAAGCAGACGCAGCTGCAGGACACCTTCGGCATCAACATGGTGGCGCTGGTCGACGGCCAGCCCAAGCTGTGCAACCTGAAGGACCTGATCGAGGTCTTCCTGCAGCACCGCCGCGAAGTGGTCACGCGCCGCACCGTCTTCACGCTGCGCAAGGCCCGCGAACGCGGCCACGTGCTCGAAGGCCTGGCGGTGGCGCTGGCCAACATCGACGAGTTCATCCGCATCATCCGCGAGTCGCCTACCCCGCCGGTCGCCAAGGCCGAGCTCATGACCCGCAGCTGGGACAGCAAGCTGGTGCGCGAAATGCTCACGCGTTCGCGCGCCGACGGCGGCGTGATCAACGCCGACGACTACCGCCCCGAAGGCCTCGAGCGTGAATACGGCATGGGTGGCGACGGCCTGTACCGCCTGTCGGAAACGCAAGCGCAGGAAATCCTGCAGATGCGCCTGCAGCGCCTGACCGGCCTGGAGCAGGACAAGATCGTTGCCGAGTACAAGGACGTCATGGCCGAGATCGACGACCTGCTCGACATCCTGGCCAAGCCCGAGCGCGTCTCGATCATCATTGGCGACGAACTCGGCGAGATCAAGCAGGAGTTCGGCCAGTCGAAGATCGGCGCCCGCCGCAGCCTGGTCGAGCACAGTGCCTACGACCTCTCGACCGAAGACCTGATCACGCCGACCGACATGGTCGTCACGCTCTCGCACAGCGGCTACATCAAGAGCCAGCCGCTGGGCGAGTACCGCGCGCAAAAGCGCGGCGGGCGCGGCAAGCAGGCCACGTCCACCAAGGACGACGACTGGATCGACCAGCTCTTCATCGCCAACACGCACGACTACATCCTGTGCTTCTCCAACCGCGGCCGGCTGTACTGGCTCAAGGTGTGGGAAGTGCCGGCAGGTTCGCGCGGCTCGCGCGGACGCCCCATCGTCAACATGTTCCCGCTGCAGGAAGGCGAGAAGATCAACGTCGCCCTCGCCCTCACCGGCGAGAAGCGCAACTTCCCGGCCGACCAGTACGTGTTCATGGCGACCTCGATGGGCACGGTCAAGAAGACGGCGCTCGACGAATTCAGCAACCCGCGTAAGGGCGGCATCATTGCCGTGAACCTCGATGAAGGCGACTACCTCATCGGCGCGGCGCTCACCGACGGCAAGCACGACGTGATGCTCTTCAGCGACAACGGCAAGGCCGTGCGCTTCGACGAGGAAGACGTCCGCCCGCTGGGCCGCAACGCCCGCGGCGTGCGCGGCATGTCGCTGGAGCCGGGCCAGGGCGTGATCGCCATGCTGGTGGCCGAGGACGAGCAGCAGAGCGTGCTCACCGCCACCGAAAATGGTTACGGAAAACGCACAAGCATTACCGAATACACGCGTCATGGCCGCGGAACCAAAGGCATGATCGCGATTCAACAGAGTGAGCGCAACGGCAAGGTCGTTGCCGCCACGCTCGTTCATGCGGACGATGAGATCATGCTCATCACCGACAAGGGTGTGCTCGTGCGCACCCGTGTGGCCGAGATTCGCGAACTGGGTCGGGCGACGCAAGGCGTCACGCTGATCGGGCTCGACGAAGGCGCCAAACTCAGCGGGCTTCAACGCATCGTCGAAAACGACGCGGTCGGCGAAAGCGAGCCGGACGCAGACGACACTTCCACATCTTCAACGGAGAATCCTCAGTGAAAAAACAACTCAAGCTCGCACTCCTGACCGCTGCCCTCGCTGGCTCGTCCATGGCCGCCATGGCCCAGGACAAGGCCACGCTGATCAAGCAGTTCATCGAGATCCAGCGCCCCGGCATCGAGTCGCTGGCACGCGGCCTGATCGAGCAGTCGAGCGCCCCCATCGCGCAAGCCGGTTCGCAGTACCTGCAGACCCAGGTGCCCGAAGCCAAGCGCGAATCCGCCGCCAAGGCCGCCGACGCCGAGCTGAAGAAGTACTTCGACGACGCCTACCCGCTGGTGCGCGACAAGGCCGTGCAGATTGCCCCTGGCGCCCTCACGCCCATCCTCGAGCAGAACTTCAGCGAAGACGAACTCAAGCAGCTGCTGGCCTGGATCAACTCGCCCCTGAGCAAGAAGTACCAGGAACTGAACCCGAAGATGCAGACCGCTCTGACGGAAAAGCTGGTGACCGAAACCCGCGCCACCATCGAACCCAAGATGCGCGCACTCGACACCAACGTCGCCAAGGCCCTCGGTGCTCCGACCGACGGCGCAGCAGCTCCCGCCAAGGCGCCCGCCGCCAAGGCTCCCGCCAAGAAGTAAAGCAACGTGACCCAGCAGCAGACGCCGGCCGGCAAGCGCCCCTACAACTTTTCGGCCGGTCCGGCTGCCATGCCGGAGGCAGTGCTGCAACGCGCCGCTTCCGAGATGCTCGATTGGCAGGGCAGCGGCATGAGCGTGATGGAGATGAGCCATCGCGGCAAGGAATTCGGTGCCATCTGCACCCAGGCCGAAGCCGACATCCGCACGCTGCTGGCCATCCCCTCGCACTTTCACATCCTGTTCATGCAGGGCGGCGGCCTCGGCGAGAACGCCATCGTGCCGCTGAACCTGTCGCGTGGCGGCGTTGCCGACTTCGTCGTCACCGGCAGCTGGAGCGCCAAGTCCCACAAGGAAGCGCAGCGCTACTGCACCGCCCGCGTGGCGGCCAGCAACGCCGACAACCAGCACACGCAGCTGCCCGATCCCGCCAGCTGGCAGCTGTCCGCCGATGCCTCGTACGTGCACGTGTGCAGCAACGAGACCATCAACGGCATCGAGTTCCAGCAACTGCCCGACCTGGCCGCGCTCGGCAGCAAGGCGCCGCTGGTCATCGATTTTTCTTCCCACGTCGCCTCGCGCAGCGTCGACTGGAGCCGCGTCGGCCTCGCCTTCGGCGGTGCCCAGAAGAACCTCGGCCCCGCCGGCCTGACCATCGTGGTCGTACGCGACGACCTGCTGGGCCATGCGCTCGAGATCTGCCCGAGCGCGTTCAACTACAAGACCGTGGCCGACAACCACTCCATGTACAACACCCCGCCGACCTGGGGCATCTACATGGCAGGGCTCACGTTCCAGTGGCTGCAGCAGCAGACCGAAGGCGAACTCACCGGCATCGCCGCCATGGAGCAGCGCAATGTCGAGAAGGCGAAGCTGCTGTACGACTTCATCGACGGCTCCGACTTCTACGCCAACCGCATCGACGCCAACTGTCGTTCGCGCATGAACGTGCCGTTCTTCCTGGCCGACGAGGGGCGCAACGAGGCCTTCCTGGCCGGCGCGCGCGAAGCCGGACTGCTGCAGCTCAAGGGCCACAAGTCGGTCGGCGGCATGCGCGCGAGCATCTACAACGCCATGCCGCTGGCAGGGGTGCAGGCCTTGGTGGCCTACATGAGAGAATTCGAGCGATCGCATGCGTAGGCGCATGCCCTGTTGCTCGCACCGATGACCGCCTCTGCCCCCACACCACCTACCTCCCCCGACAATTCCGAAAGCCTGGCCGGTCTGCGCGTGCAGATCGACTCCCTCGACCAACGGCTGCTGAGCCTGCTCAATGAGCGCGCCCATGTGGCCGAGTTGGTCGGCGAGGTCAAGAAGCGCGAAGGCACGCCCTTCTTCCGCCCCGACCGCGTCGCCGCGGTCATCGACAAGATGCAGAAAAGCAATGGCGGTCCGCTCAAGGACCTCCATGTCGCGGCCATCTGGCGCGAGATCATGTCGGCCTGCCTGGCACTCGAATCGCCCCAGCGCGTGGCGGTGCTTGGCCCCGAGGGCACCTTCTGCGAACAGGCCGCCATCGAGTACTTCGGCGGCGCCGCCGACCTGATCTACTGCGCCAGCTTCGACGAGGTGTTCCACGCCACCGCCGCAGGCAGCGCCCAGTACGGCGTGGTCGGCGTCGAGAACTCCACCGAAGGCGTGGTCACGCGCTCGCTCGACCTGTTCCTGCACTCGCCCACCCATGTCGTCGGCGAAGTCAGCCTGCTGGTGCGCCACCACCTGATGCGCAGCAGCAATTCGCTCGAAGGCGTCGAAGCCGTGCTGGCCCACCCGCAAGCGTTGGCGCAGTGCCAGACCTGGCTGTCCAAGCACCTGCCCAACGCCGAGCGACGCGCCGTGTCGAGCAACGCCGAAGGCGCACGCCTCGCGGCCACCAACCCGGCCTGGGCCGCGCTGGCCGGCGAACGCGCCGCCACCCGCTTCGGCCTGCACATCGTGGCGCATGCCATCCAGGACGATTCGTACAACCGCACCCGCTTCTCGGTGATCTGCCTGCCGCAGACGCTGGCCATGCCGCCGGCCTCGGGCAAGGACTGCACGAGCCTGATCGTCTCGGTGCCCAACCGCCCCGGCGCGGTGCACGACCTGCTGGTGCCGCTGAAGGCCAACAACGTGTCGATGACGCGCTTCGAGTCGCGCCCCGCGCGCACCGGCCAGTGGGAGTACTACTTCTACATCGACCTCGACGGCCACCCCTCGCAGCCCAACGTGGCCGCGGCGCTGGCCGAACTGCGCGGCCTCTGCGCCTTCTACAAGGTGCTTGGCGCCTACCCGATCAAAGCCTGAGCCGAACGGACCGACGCGATGTTCGAGCAACTGGGATTGATCGGCTGCGGCCTCATGGGCGGCTCCTTTGCGCTCGCGCTCAAGCGCGCGAAGCTGGTGAAACGCGTGGTGGGCTACAGCAAGTCTCCCTCCACCACCGAACGGGCGCGCCAGCTCGGCGTGATCGACGTGGCGGCGCCCTCGGCGCTGCTGGCGGTGTCGGGTGCCGACATCGTGCTGCTGGCCGTGCCGGTGGCCGCCTCGGAAGCCACCTTCAAGGCCATTCGCCACGGCATCTCGGCCGACACGCTGGTGATGGACGTGGGCTCGACCAAGGGCGACGTGATCGAGGCCGCGCGCAACGGCCTGCAAAAGCAATTCGCGAACTTCGTGCCGGCGCATCCGATCGCCGGCAAGGAAGTCTCCGGCATCGAGCACGCCGAAGCCTCGCTGTTCACCGGCCGCCAGGTCGTGCTGACCCCCGTCAAGACCACGCTGCGCTCCAACGTGCAGCGCGCCTCGCAGGTGTGGAGCGGCATCGGCGCCAACGTCGTCACCATGACGCACGAAGAGCACGACGCCGCCTTCGCCGCCGTGAGCCACCTGCCGCACCTGCTGGCCTTTGCGTACACCAACGCGCTCATCGGTCAGCCACAGGGCGACCGCTTCCTGAGCCTCGCGGGACCGGGCTTTCGCGACTTCTCGCGCATCGCCGCCAGCGACCCCGTCATGTGGCGCGACGTGCTGCTCGCCAACCGCGAGCAGGTGCTGCAGCAGTCGCAGGCCTTCCGCAAGGCGCTGGAAGACCTCGAAACGCTGATGACCGCCGGCGACCTGCAAGGGCTGGAGCAATCCATCGCCGCCGCCAGCAAGGCGCGCGCCGCCTGGAAGCCGAATTCGAGCACCGACGCCTTGGCCCAGCAGGACAGCTGACATGTTCTCGACCGCCTTCCTCGACCTCCCACCCCTCGCGGGCGCCGCCGGCACGGTCCGGCTGCCGGGCTCCAAGAGCATCTCCAACCGCGTGCTGCTGCTGGCGGCGCTCGCCAGCGGCACCACCACGATCCACGACCTGCTCGATTCCGACGACACGCGCGTGATGCTCGACGCCCTGCGCGCGCTGGGCTGCGGCATCGAGCCGGCCGGCGCCTCGCTGCGCATCACGGGCCTGGGCGGCCAGTTGCCGCCGTCGCTGGGCGCGACGTTGCTGCCGCTGTTCCTGGGCAATGCCGGCACCGCCATGCGTCCGCTGACGGCGGCGCTGTCGCTGCTCGGCGGCGAGTTCGAACTCAGCGGCGTGCCACGCATGCACGAGCGCCCGATCGGCGACCTGGTCGACGCCCTCACGCAGCTGGGCTGCCGCATCGACTACCTCGGCAACCCCGGCTACCCGCCGCTGCGCATCCACCCGGTGTCGCACGACGAGCTGGCGCTGGGCGCACCGATCCGCGTGCGCGGCGACGTGTCGAGCCAGTTCCTCACCGCCCTGCTGCTGGCGCTGCCGCTGGCGGCGGCCGACGACATCGTGATCGAGGTCGTCGGCGAGCTGATCTCCAAGCCCTACATCGAGATCACGCTGAACCTGCTGGCGCGCTTCGGCATTACGGTGCAACGCGACGGCTGGGAGCGCTTCACCATTCCCGCCGGCAGCCGCTACAGCTCGCCGGGCGAGATCCACGTCGAGGCGGACGCCTCCTCTGCTAGTTATTTCATAGCACTTGGCGCCATTGCAACGGGCGTTTCGGGGCAGAACGGCATCCGCATCGAAGGCGTCGGCGCGGCCTCGATCCAGGGCGACATCCGCTTCATCGACGCCGCCCAACAGATGGGCGCGCGGGTCGACAGCGGCCCGAACTGGCTCGAAATCCGCCGCGGCGCCTGGCCGCTCAAGGCCATCGATCTCGACGCGAACCACATCCCCGACGCCGCCATGACGCTGGCCGTCATGGCGCTGTACGCCGACGGCCCCACCACGCTGCGCAACATCGCGAGCTGGCGCGTGAAGGAAACCGACCGCATCGACGCCATGGCGAACGAGCTGCAAAAGCTCGGCGCCACGGTCGAGGCCGGCCCCGATTTCATCCGCGTCCACCCGCTGCCCGCCGCCGGCTGGCGGCCCGCCAGCATCCGCACGTACGACGACCACCGGGTCGCCATGTGCTTCTCGCTCGCGGCCTTCAACCCGGCCGGCGTGCCGGTGCGTATCCTCGAGCCGCACTGCGTCGCCAAGACCTTCCCCGACTACTTCGAGACCCTGTTCTCGGTGGCCGAGGCCGCCGAAGTGCCCGTGATCTGCATCGACGGCCCGACCGCCTCGGGCAAGGGCACGCTGGCCGCCGAGGTGGCGCGCCTGCTGGGCTACCACTACCTCGATTCGGGGTCGCTCTACCGCGTGACCGGGCTTGCCGCGCGCCGTGCCGGCCTGGAGGCCAACGCTGCGAACGAAGCGCGGATCGCCGCCCTCGCCGCCGCCCTGCCCCTGCAGTTCACCGAGGGCAAGGTGCTGCTGGCCGGCGAAGACGTGAGCGACGACATCCGCACCGAAGCCGCCGGCATGGACGCCTCGCGCGTCTCCGCGCTGCCCGCCGTGCGCGAGGCGCTGCAAGACCTGCAGCACCGCTTTCGCCGCCTGCCCGGCCTGGTGGCCGACGGGCGCGACATGGGCACCGTGATCTTCCCCGACGCGGCGCTCAAGGTGTTCCTCACGGCGGGTGCCGCCCAGCGCGCCGAACGGCGGCATAAGCAGTTGATTTCAAAGGGTATTTCGACTACACTCGACAGTCTTCGCTCCGACTTGGAAGCACGTGACGCCCGGGACTCTTCCCGCAGCGTTGCGCCTCTGAAGCCGGCGCAGGACGCTCGCCACCTCGACAACTCCCAGCTGTCCATCGAACGCTCGATCGACACGGTGTTGAACTGGTGGCAGCAGGTTCAACCGTTCAAGTCCGCTTGAGCGGTTTGAAGTGCAGCCTTTCAAGTCCGCTTGAAAGGCTTGCGTCTCCCGGGTGTTCCGGGTGGCGCCTACCGCTCCAGCAGGCTCCTTCCGCGCGACAGCGCACCGGCCTGCTGGTTGTTCAACCAACCGGGCTCACGCCCACAACCTAACCGCCGTCTACAGACCCACAGCAGCCGCACGCAATTTCGCAAGAGCGCCTGCCAACCCTGCCTGACGGAAGGAACCATAAATGTCTGAATCTTTTGCCGACCTATTCGAAGAGTCCCTGAAGCGTTCCGAAATGCGCAGCGGCGAGGTCATCACCGCCGAAGTCGTGCGTGTCGAACACAACCACGTCGTCGTCAACGCCGGTCTGAAGTCCGAAGCGTATGTGCCGATCGAAGAGTTCAAGAACGACAAGGGCGAACTCGAAGTCCAGGCCGGCGATTTCGTTTCCGTTGCCATCGGCAGCGTTGAAAACGGCTACGGCGACACCATCCTCTCGCGCGACACCGCCAAGCGTCTGGCTTCGTGGCTCGCCCTCGAGAAGGCCCTGGAATCGGGCGACTTCGTCACCGGCACCACCAGCGGCAAGGTCAAGGGCGGCCTGACCGTCCTGGTCAACGGCATCCGCGCGTTCCTGCCGGGTTCGCTGATCGACACGCGTCCGATCAAGGACCTGACCCCGTACGAGAACAAGACCCTCGAATTCAAGGTCATCAAGCTCGATCGCAAGCGCAACAACGTCGTGCTGTCGCGCCGTGCCGTGGTCGAAGCCAGCATGGGCGAAGAACGCGCCAAGCTGATGGAAACCCTGAAGGAAGGCGCTGTTGTCCGCGGCGTGGTCAAGAACATCACCGAATACGGTGCGTTCGTGGACCTCGGCGGCATCGACGGCCTGCTGCACATCACCGACATGGCATGGCGCCGTGTCCGCCACCCGAGCGAAGTCGTTCAGGCCGGCCAGGAAATCACCGCCAAGATCCTCAAGTTCGACACCGAAAAGAACCGTGTCTCGCTGGGTCTCAAGCAAATGGGTGACGACCCGTGGATGGGCGTTTCGCGCCGCTACCCGCAATCGACCCGCCTGTTCGGCAAGGTCACGAACATTGCCGACTACGGCGCGTTCGTCGAACTCGAACCCGGCATCGAAGGCCTGGTGCACGTCTCCGAAATGGACTGGACCAACAAGAACATCGCTCCGAACAAGATCGTCTCGCTGGGCGACGAAGTCGAAGTCATGGTCCTGGAAATCGACGAAGACAAGCGCCGCATCAGCCTGGGCATGAAGCAGTGCAAGGCCAACCCGTGGCAAGAGTTCGCTCAGAACACGAAGCGTGGCGACCGCGTCAAGGGCCCGATCAAGTCGATCACCGACTTCGGCGTGTTCGTGGGTCTGGCTGCCGGCATCGACGGCCTGGTTCACCTCTCGGACCTCTCGTGGAACGAAACCGGCGAAACCGCCGTTCGCAACTACAAGAAGGGCCAGGAAGTCGAAGCGATCGTGCTGGCTGTCGACGTCGACCGCGAACGCATCTCGCTGGGCATCAAGCAGCTCGACAGCGATCCGTTCACCACGTTCACCACCGTGAACGACAAGGGCCAGATCGTGACCGGCAAGGTCAAGACCGTGGACGCCCGCGGCGCTGAAATCGACCTCGGCGAAGACATCATCGGCTACCTGCGTGCTTCGGAAATCTCGCGCGACCGCGTCGAAGATGCCCGCAACGTGCTCAAGGAAGGCGACGAAGTCACGGCCATCGTGGTGAATGTGGATCGCAAGACCCGCAACATCCAGCTGTCGATCAAGCAGAAGGACATGGTCGACGAACAAGGCGCCATGGCCAGCCTGAGCCAGCAGTCGGCACGCGAAAACGCGGGCACGACCAGCCTGGGCGCCCTGCTGCGCGCCAAGCTCGACAACAGCGACAACAAGTAAGCTGAGTCCGAAGACAGAGGCAGGCCCCCGGGGCCGCTCTGTCTTTTTTTTCGTCCACGTTTTTCGTTTATGTTTGGCCTATGACCCGCTCAGACCTCGTCGAAGAACTCGCAGCCCGTTTCGCGCAGCTCACGCACCGCGATGCCGAATACGCCGTCAAGACCATCCTGGACGCCATGAGCGACGCGCTGGTGCGCGGCCATCGCATCGAGATCCGTGGCTTCGGCAGCTTCTCGGTCAACCGCCGTCCGCCGCGCATCGGCCGCAACCCGCGTTCGGGCGAGAGCGTGCAGATTCCCGAGAAGCGCGTGCCGCACTTCAAGCCGGGCAAGGCGCTGCGCGAAGCCGTCGACGCGAAGACCGCCGAGCTCGATGCAGGCAAGGAAGCCGCCGGCCGCAAGGCCTGATGCAAATGAATGCAAACGTAGAATGCTCCCGGCAACGGGAACAGCTATGAAGTACCTCCTGTGGCTGCTCAAGGCAGCCATTTTTTTTACGCTCTTCGCCTTCGCGCTGAACAACCAGCACGACGCGACCGTCTACTTCTTCTTCGGAACCCACTGGCGCGCGCCGCTGGTGCTCGTCGTGCTCGCGGCCTTTGCCGGCGGGCTCGTGGTCGGCGCGCTGGGCATGCTGCCCGGCTGGTGGAAACACCGCGCCGCCGCGGCGCAAGTGCCTGCGACCACCGACGCCCCCTCGCCCGCACCGCTGGCCACCGCGACCGCCTCCGCGGCAACGCCGTCCATCTCCGCCACCGACCTTCCCGCCGTACGTCAACATGGACTTTGATCCCAGCTGGCTGCTGATCGGCCTGCCCGTCGCCTTCGTGCTGGGCTGGCTCGCATCGCGCTTCGACATCCGCCAGCTCAAGCTCGAGAACCGGCAGGCGCCCAAGGCCTACTTTCGCGGCCTGAACTTCCTGCTCAACGAGCAGCAGGACCAGGCCATCGACGCCTTCATCGAGGCCGTGCAGAACGACCCCGACACGCAGGAGCTGCACTTCGCGCTCGGCAACCTGTTCCGCCGCCGCGGCGAGTACCAGCGCGCCGTGCGCGTGCACGAGCACCTGCTGGGGCGCGGCGACCTGAGCCGAGCCGACCGCGAGCGCGCGCAGCACGCGCTGGCGCAAGACTTCCTGCGCGCCGGCCTGCTCGACCGCGCCGAGGCGGCGCTGCAGAAGCTCGAAGGCACGCGCTACGAGAACGAGGCCCGCCTCGCGCTGCTGGCCATCTACGAACGCTCGCGCGAATGGGCGCAGGCCGCCGACGTGGCGCAAAAACTCGACGAGTCCGACCAGGCCAGCTACAGCACGCGCCGCGCCCACCACCTGTGCGAGCAGGCCAACGAACGCGTGGCGGCCGGCGACCTGCAGGGCGCCAGCGACCTGCTCACACAGGCCCGTTCCCTGGCGCCGCAAGCACCGCGCCCGGCCATCGACACCGCCACCTTGCAGCTGCGCAACGGCGAAGCCGCCGCGGCCTTCGACACGCTCGAAGGGCTCAGCGACACGGCGCCGCTGGCGCTGCCGCTGTACGCCGCGTCGCTGCAGAAGGCTGCCGTGGCCGCGCAGCGCGAAGGCGAGGCGCTGGCGCTGCTGCAGCGGCGCTATGCCGAGTCGCCATCGATCGACGTGCTCGAAGCGATGATCGCGCTCGGCGGCACACCCGACGCCACGCCATCGGACACGCCCACCGAAGCCCCCACGCCGCGCGACAGCTACATCGCCCACCTCGCGCACCAGCCCTCGCTGGTCGCCGCCTCGCGCTGGCTGGCCGGCGAACGTTTCGAGCACGAGCAGTTCCACCCGCAGGTGCAACGCGCGCTCGACCAGGCGACCCGTCCGCTCATGCGCTACCGCTGCGCGGCCTGCGGCTTCGAGGCGCACCAGTACTTCTGGCACTGCCCCGGCTGCCAGGCCTGGGACAGCTACCCGCCGCGGCGCGTGGAAGAACTCTGACCACGGTTCAGAACAATCGTCACACGGGGCCACTGGCCCCGTTTTGACGTCAACTGGTGCGTTCGCCCTCTCGTTGAGCCGAAACCGATATTCCTGTCGGCTTAGCCATACCAACGATTGAAGAGGGAGTTTCACCATGCTCAAGAAAGTCATCGCCACGCTCGCCATGTGCTTCGCGACCGTCTCGTTCGCCGCCGTCGACGCCAACAAGGGCAGCGCCGCCGACCTCGACGGCCTCAAGGGCGTCGGCCCGTCGCTGTCCAAGCGCATCCTCGACGCGCGCAAGGAAGGCGAGTTCAAGGACTGGCCCGACCTCATGCAGCGCGTGAAGGGCGTGAAGGAAAAGAGCGCGGCCAAGCTGTCGGCCGAGGGCCTGACGGTCAACGGCCAGAGCTTCAACGGCGCGGCGGCCCCGGCCAAGGCAGGCAAGGCCGCCAAGGTGGCCGAGGCGAAACCCGCCAAGCAGTGACGCCACCCTGAACCGAAGAAACCGCCCCCGAGGCGGTTTTTTCATGCCCGCGCCTGGTGCCGCATCGACACCACATGGCAGGGAAATGCCTCAGCGAATGGCCCGGAATTTGCACGTATGCTTTTCTTTCATTCAGCTTTGACTACATTCCGGAGCGCGTCCATGAATCACAAGTTCGGCATTGCCCTGGCGGGCCTCACCCTTGGCGCCGCCGCCTTCGCGCAAACCAAGTGGGACCTGCCCACCGCCTACCCCGCGACCAACTACCACACCGAGAACATCACGCAGTTCGCCAAGGACGTGGACGCGGCCACCGGCGGCAAGCTGAAGATCACGGTGCATGCCAACGCGTCGCTGTTCAAGGCGCCCGAAATCAAGCGCGCCGTGCAAAGCGGCCAGGCCCAGGCCGGCGAGATCCTGCTGGCCAACTACGCCAACGAGAACCCGATCTACGCACTGGACGGTGTGCCCTTCCTGGCCACCACCTATCCCGAAGCCCGCAAGCTCTACGACGCCTCCAAGCCCGCGATGGACAAGCTGCTGGCCGCCCAAGGCATCAAGGTGCTGTTCGTGGTGCCATGGGCGCCGCAGGGCATCTACACCAAGAAGGAGATCGGCTCGGTGGCCGACCTGCGCGGCATCAAGTGGCGCGCCTACAGCCCGGCCACGGCCAAGATCGCCGAGCTCATCGGCGCGCAGCCCGTGCAGATCCAGCAGGCCGAACTGAGTGCGGCGATGGCCACCGGCGTGATCGAGAGCTACATGAGTTCGGGCTCCACCGGCTACGACACCAAGACCTTCGAGCACATCAAGAATTTCTACGACACGCAGGCCTGGATTCCGAAGAACGCGATCCTCGTGAACGCCAAGGCCTTCGATGCACTCGACGCCGCCGGCAAGGCCGCCGTCACCAAGGCCGCAGCCGATGCCGAAGCACGCGGCTGGAAGGTCGCGCAGGAGAAGAACGACGAGTACAAGCGCCTCTTGGCCGAGCGCGGCATGAAGATCCACAAGCCCTCGCCCAAGCTGGACACCGACATGCGCCAGGTCGGCGGCATCATGCAGGCCGACTGGCTCAAGGCCGCGGGTGCCGACGGCGCCGCCATCGTCGACGCCTACAAGAAGAAGTAAACCGTGAGGCGCTTCCTAGACCGCCTGTACAACGGTGCCGGCGCGCTCGGTGCGTTCTGCGTCTTCCTGATCTTCGTGCTGATGATCGTGGCCGGCGTGGGCCGGCAGATGAACTGGCACGTGAGCGGACTCAACGACGCGGTGGCCTGGCTGTGCGCGGCCGCGGCCTTCTTCGCGATGGCCCACGCCTTTCGCCACGGCGACTTCGTGCGCGTCACGCTGCTGCTCGATGCCGTGCCGCCGAAGGTGCGCCGCGTGCTCGACGTGGCCTGCCTGCTGGTCGCCGCCGTCTCGGTCGCCTACCTGACTTACTGGGCCACCAGCTTCACGTACGAGAGCTACGAGTTCAAGGAGATGGCCACGGGCCTGCTCGTGATCCCGATCTGGATTCCGCAATCGAGCTTCGTGATCGGCTGCTGGCTGCTGTTGATCGCCATGGTCGACGAACTCGTCGGCGTGGTGCGCGGCGAAAAACCCAGCTACCAGCGCGCCGTCGAAGAGCGCCACGCGGCAGGCGACTTCTCTTCCGACGTCTGACCGACAACGACAACAACAACCAAGACACCCGATGCTCGAAACCCTTCTGATGGGCGCGCTGCTGCTCGGCATCATGCTGTTGCTGCTCGCCGGCGGCGTCTGGATCGCCATGACCCTGGCCATCGTCGGCTGGGTCGGCCAGGCCTTCTTCACCAACACCCTGCCCGGCAAGAACCTGTTCTCGGCCTTCTGGGAAAGCAATGCGAGCTGGGAGCTGGCGGCGCTGCCCCTGTTCATCTGGATGGGCGAGATCCTGTTCCGCACCAAGCTCAGCGAAGA
>NZ_JBWKYW010000070.1:0-33657 GCF_059423965.1 Variovorax sp. GW458-11-26-14-LB1 | reverse complement strand
CAGCTCAAGAGCGATCACCAATCCAGCAGCCTGAGCCTGGGGGCGATCACGCGCATCGAGGACAACGCGGGCAGAAAAGACCCCAGGGGTGAGGGCTTCGAGCTGCGCACTGACGCCCATGGCGTATTGAGAGCCCAGGACGGCATGCTCATCACCACTGAGGCAAGAGGCAATGCTGCGAACCATGCCAAGGAGATGGGGGAGACGGTTCAGCGACTAAAAGCAGCGCAGGACCAGCACGACGCACTGGCCGAAGCAGCTCAAGTGCACAAGGCGCAAGAGCAAGGCACCGATCAAGACATCGTGCAGAAGGCCTTGAAGGCGCAGAACGACGCGATTCAAGGCAAGGAAGGACAGGACGAGGATGGCCGCTTCCCTGAACTGAACAAACCACACCTCGTGCTCGCCAGTCCTGCGGGCATCGAGGCCAGCACGCCGGGCAGCATCCACCTGCACACCGGAGAGCACGCGGCCTTCACAAGCCAGGGACACACCTCCATCAGCACCGCCAAGCGCTGGCTGGCCAGCGCAGCCGAGGGCATCCGCGCGTTCACGCACAAGAAGGGCGTCAAGCTCATCGCGAGCGAAGACCCGATCGAGATCCAGGCGCACAGCGACGAGGTGGTTCTTGTTGCGCACAAGGACGTCGTCATCAAGAGCGTGGAGGGCGAGCTACACATCGCCGCCAAGAAGAAGGTCGTGATCATCGGCGGGGGCAGCTACTCGGAGTGGAGCGAGAGCGGCATCAAGCACGGCACTGCCGGCACCTGGCAGGAGCATGCGGCGCTGCATGCGCAGGTCGGGCCTATGAGCCTCGACGCGCTGTATCCGGTATTTCCCCAGGCAGGCTTTGCCGAGAAACAGAATCTGATCGAAGAGCACTTCGTGTTGATCGAGCACGCGGGTGGACTGCGCTTGCCAGAGCAAAAATACCGCATCACCTTCCAAGGCGGCAGAACCATCGAGGGCAAGTCCAACGACCAGGGCGAGACCGAGGTCGTACAGAGCATGGTGCGTCAAATCACAACCGTGGAGGTGCTGCGAAATTCAGAAGATGGCGTGCTGGCCAGCTACACGCCCTTTGTGCAAACGCCCGCGACACAGACCTACGAGCACGATGGTGGTGTGGTGGCCGAGCAGCGCACGCCAAAGAAGAAAATTGGGGGCAAGGACCACGAGGCCAATGAAGACAAGGCCACCAGCGAAGGCAAAGCACCGGTTCACACCAGTTGCGATCCGAACAACTGGGGGTTGCGAAAGAGCGAGCCGAAGGCCAAGGATGCGACGCGCTGGGAGTACCCAGTGATTGGCGCCTATGTGAAGGCCATCAAACCGGCGTTGATGGCGCTCAATTGGAAGGAAGCGACTTGGCCGTTGGGTGAAGAGGATTTCAAGAGCCTGCTTGGAACACTCAGGGCGAATATCGGGGGCGCACTCGCCACAACGTCGTTCGGCCTGCCAGAGGGGGCGATGCCGACATTTTTGATACCGAGAGACTCCGAGGCCATTGCGCTTGGCATGAAGCCCGACGACAAGGATCTCAAGGGGCAGATGCGCACCAACGACTGGTTGCTCGTGGCCTGCAAGCGCGGAGTCACGTTCATGATCGATGCTGCAAAGAGCGGTGACTCCACAGAGTTGACGGAGTGCGTTCGAGAATTCGCTAGCACCATGTACCACGAGGCACGCCATGCGCAGCAGTTCTTCTGGGTGGCAGCCATGGCGCAGCAGTTCCCCGATGACTACAAGAATCTGCCCAGCATGCGGGGATTCTGGAAGAGCGTGATGCCTTCCAGAATATTCGAATTGGCCGGCACAACCCCCGTGCCCAATGAGCCCAGCGCTCGCGCGGGACTACACCGCATGGTCATCGGCATGTACTACTGGCAACTGACCCGCATCGCGGCGCATGTCAAACGCGACCCTCCCACCGTGAACAAGCCCATCGCGTTCTCCGACATTCTTCCAATCGAACTTCCCCTGGCACGAAAGGCTGCCTATGACCTCCTTGAAAACGTGGGCCTCGGCGGCCTGTCCATCGACGTGGATGCGATGGCCAAAGCCGAGGGAGGTGGCACCGGCTACCGCATGCAGCCTTGGGAAGAAGACGGCTTCGCGTGCGACGAACTGGTCAAGCGCCTTTGGGTCGGTGATTCTGACAATCATCTACCTGAACCCGGCTTTTGCACAACTGCGCTCCGCTACGCCCTTAGAGGTCGGGGTAGCGGCACCTCAGAAGCAGCCAGCCATGCGAACTGAAGTCGAGAAGAAATCCCAGCGCGAGGCCTACAAGGAGGAGGCTCAAAGAGCCCAGGATGCCTATGACAACTTCCGCTACACCGACGCGCAGCGCGAGCAGACGATCGAGTTCATCGCGGCGGCGATGAGGGTGATTCGTGGCGAGGTCGAGTTCGACAGCTTGAAACGCTTGCTGCCTGTCCTGCGCACGGGCATCGGGCTGAAGCCAAACACCAGCGCCAGATTTGATTTCGATTCGAGTTTCTTGAATAAGTGGACCGGCATCGACATGAGCACGATTCCGAAGCGGGATGGCAGCGCGGGCTTCGAACCTGTGTGGTTCCAGATCGACTTCGGCCCCGAAATGAACATCCCGCGCGAGCGCCTGGAGACGCTGCTGCAGCTCAAGGTCGTACATGGGTGGACCATGGACGGGGGCAATCTTCGGTGGGAGATGGCTCCGCTCCATGGCTTGCCATATTTCAATGGCGGCTCATTCTTGTATTCACCCCTGAAGCAGCCACAGGAGGATTTTGATGTTGAAGTCAGATTCACCTACCTGAACGGCCCGGACAAGGATCCCTGGACAGCGCAGAGGCTTGTGCGTCTTCAAATCATCCGCGACTACTTGACGCCCGAGCAGATCAAGAAGCGCAACGACCAGAAGCTCCGTCATCTGCCTCAGACCGGTGAGCGCGCCCCGAAGGACGGGCACTACGCGGCGGTGTTTGCAGACGACGCTTTGACCGCTTCGCCCCCTTGAGCAGCGCACATGCACCTATAGCGAAGGCCAGTGGCTAGGAGTGATGGATGCCCCAAACCCCACGACCAGGCAGCGGCAACCTGTGTACGCGTGGTGGCAGTTGCTGGGGTCCGATCGACTGGCGACCGAACTGAATAGGCTTTTTCCATCGAGCGGACAACAGAGGCTTTGAACAGAGCCGCAGTGCACGAGAGGCCTCAAATGACCTTTAAGACGTCGGCCTTGGCGGCCTGTCCATCGACCTGGATGCGATGGCTAAAGCCAAGGGAGGCGGCTCTGGCGACCACATGCAACCCTGGGAAGAAGACAGCTTCGCGTGCGACGAGTTGGTCAAGCGCACTTGGAGCGGTGATCCTGACAATCTGCTGCCTGAACCCGGCTTTTGCACAACTGCTCTCCGCTACGCCGTCCAGGCCCGGGAGAGCGGTACCCCGGGAGGAATCAGCCATGCAAACTGAAGCCGAGAAGAAAGCTCAACGTGCGGCGTACAAGGTAGAGGCGCAGAGGGCTCAGGCTGCCTATGACAACTTCCGCTACACCGACGCGCAGCGCGAGCAGACCATCGAGTTCATCGGTGCGGCCATGCAGGTGATTCGCGGCGAGGCTGAGTTCGACAGTCTGAAGCAGTTGCTTCCTGTCACCGGCACGGGTATGGGGTTGAGGCCGAACACCAGCTCCAGATTCGATTTCGATTCGGATTTTTTGAACAAGTGGACCGGCATCGACGTGAGCACGATCCCGAAACGGGATGGCGGCGCGGGCTTCGAGCCAGCGTGGTTCCAGATCGATTTCCGTCCCCCAATGAACATCCCACGCGAGCGCCTAGAGAAGCTGCTGCAGCTCAAGGTCGTGCATGGGTGGAGCCCGGACGGGGGTAACCTGCAATTTGAAATGGCCCCGCTTCATGGCTTGCCCTATTTCAATGGCGGCTCATTCTTGTACTCACCGCTGAAGCAGCCACAGGGGGATTTTGATGTTGAGGTCAGGTTCACCTATCTGAACGGCCCCGACAAAGATCCCTGGACCGCCACGAGACTCAGTGATATTCAAATCCGTCGCCAATATCTGGTCTCAGAGCCCGTCAAGCTGCGCTGACCAGCAGTTCGACTTCCATCCCCGACGGTGATCCATGGCAACTCCTGGCCGATTTCAATCGATATGAGGACTGAAGACCCTTCCTTTGGATTGCGCCGCACAAGGCACCTGCACAAGCGCCCAAGCACGCGCGGCGCTGCATTGACAGCTACCTGACTCCCCCCGTCAGGTCCCGGTCGGGAACCCCGACCTACCCTTGGGCCCACAACACCGCCCCAGGGGACACACCATGACTTCCGCGCCTGCCAACGCGCATTCCTCCTCGAAATTCGCCACCGTCCTGCGCGTGACCGGCGGCAACTTCATGGAGATGTTCGACTTCTTCCTGTTCGGCTTCTACGCCACGCAGATCTCGAAGGCCTTCTTCCCCGCGGGCAACGAGTTCGCGTCGCTGATGCTGACCTTCATGACCTTCGGCGCGGGCTTCCTGATGCGGCCGCTGGGCGCCATCTTTCTCGGTGCGTATGTCGACCGCGTGGGCCGCCGCCAAGGGCTGATCGTCACGCTCGCGCTGATGGCCGTCGGCACGCTGCTCATCGCCTGCGTGCCGAGCTACGCGACCATCGGCGTGATCGCGCCGCTGCTGGTGCTGGTCGGACGGCTGCTGCAGGGTTTCTCGGCCGGCGTGGAACTGGGCGGCGTGTCGGTGTACCTGTCGGAGATGGCCACGCCGGGGCGCAAGGGCTTCTACGTGAGCTGGCAGTCGGCCAGCCAGCAGGTGGCCATCGTCGTCGCCGCTGCGCTCGGCTACTGGCTCAACGTGACCTTCACGCCCCAGGAGATCGGCGACTTCTACTGGCGCATTCCCTTCTTCGTCGGCTGCCTGATCGTGCCGGTGCTGTTCATCATCCGCCGCTCGCTGCAGGAGACCGAGGAGTTCATGGCGCGCAAGCACCGCCCCGACGCGCGCGAGATCTTCCGCTCGATGGTCGCCAACTGGGGCCTCGTGGTCGCCGGGATGATGCTGGTGTCGATGACCACCGTGTCGTTCTACCTGATCACCGTCTACACGCCCACCTTCGGCAAGGCCGTGCTGCACCTGAGCACGACCGACGCGCTGATCGTCACGCTGTGCGTGGCCATTTCCAACTTCTTCTGGCTGCCGGTCATGGGTTCGCTGTCGGACCGCGTGGGGCGCAAGCCGCTGCTCGTGCTGTTCACCGTGCTGACCATCCTCACGGCCTACCCGTCGCTCAAGTGGCTGGTCGGTGCGCCGAGCTTCGCGCGCATGCTCGAGGTGGAGCTGTGGCTGTCGTTCCTGTACGCCAGCTACAACGGCGCGATGGTGGTGGCGCTCACCGAGGTGATGCCGGTCAGCGTGCGCACCGCCGGCTTCTCGCTGGCCTACAGCCTTGCGACGGCGCTGTTCGGCGGCTTCACGCCGGCGATTGCCACGGGGCTGATCGAGATGACCGGCGACAAGGGCGCGCCCGGCCTGTGGATGACGGCCGCCGCGGCCTGCGGGCTGATCGCGACGCTCGTGCTGTACCGCCGCAATGTCGACCCGGCCGACGCGGGCCGCGTGCCCGTCGTCTGAGAAGGTGTGAACCGGGGGCATTGACCCAGCGCGCACCGGCCGTTGACCGGGAGCGCACCGCCCCTGCCGCCCCGGGTGGAAGTACTGATGATGGCGCGCGCCGACCTGCCTATCCTGCACCAGCGCTTCCGGCGCCCCCAGGGAACCACGGCATGAACGCACACCACTTCAGCACCCGGCTCGAACACCCGGCCGACCGGCAGGCCTGCTGGGGCCGCATCAACGAGTCGTACTTCGGCGCGCTGCGCGTGCAGTGCCTCGACCCCGGCCCGTTCGACGCCCGCATGGACGCCTACGAGCTCGGCCCGCTAGGCATGTTCATGATCGAGGCGCCCTCGCACCGCGTGGCGCGGCCCGACACGCACCGCGAGATCGCGCTCGACGAGCACTACAAGCTGGTGCTGCAGCTGGAAGGCCACGGCCACATCTCGCAGCGCGACCGCGAGTTCCACCTGCACCCGGGCGACTGGAGCCTGTACGACCCGCGCGTGCCCTACGCCATCACCAACCCCGAGCGCTCGCGCCTGCTGGCCATCACCATTCCGCGCCAGCAGTTCAAGGGCATGAAGATGCCCGACCTGCACACCTGCGAGGCCCACACGCCGGCCATGCAGGGGCTGTACGCGGTGCTCGGCTCGTTCCTCACCTCGCTGGCCGACCAGCTGCCGTCGCTGCCCAACGCCGTCGGCCGCTCGGTCAGCGACACCGTGCTGGGCCTGCTGGCCTCCACGCTCGCCACGCACGCCGACGAACAGTTCGGCGCGCAGCCGCTGCCGGGCGTGCTGAAGGCGCGCGTGAAGCAGTTCGTGCACGCGCACCTGGCCGACCCGGCTTTGTCGCTCGACCTCATCGCGCAGCAGCTGCGCTGCTCCAAGCGCTACCTGCACCGCGTGTTCGAGGACGAAGACCAGACGCTCGACCGCTTCATCTGGCAGATGCGCCTGGAGCGCTGCAGCGAGGCGCTGCGCCAGGCCGCGGGCGGCCGCGCCTCGGTGTCGGAGATCGCCTTCGCCTGGGGCTTCAACAGCAGCGCGCATTTCTGCCGCGTGTTCAAGGCGCAGTACGGCGTGTCGCCGCGCGAGTTCCAGCGGCGCGAGGCGCAGCGGGCGGCGTCGCCGGCGTTGACGCACTAGGCGCCCCCCTTCAGGGGCTGCCCACGATCCCCGACACGTCGACGATGTACATCTGCCGCTGCGATTCGTGCACGGAGTCGATGCACACCTGCAGCCCGTCGCGGCGCCAGCGCGGGTGCAGGTCGCACCGGTTCTCCTTGCTCAGGTCCGGCGAGGCGTAGAAGCTGCCCAGGTCGTGGCGCCGGCCGGTGGCCATGTCGAACAGGAACAGCACGCGCTCGTGCGTGCGGGCGTCGGGGTAGGTGTCGCTCAGCAGCCAGCGCGTGTTCACCGGCGAGAAGGTCATGTGGCCGTTCTCCACCAGCACGCCGTCGCCGATCACGCGGACCTCGCCGCCCACGCGGTCGTGGTACAGGTGGTAGTGGATCTTTCCGGCGTGCGGACCCCACACGATGATGTGTTCGTCGTCCTGCCACAGCGGGTGCGAGATCTGGTACTCGGACTTCTCGTAGTCGAAGGTGCCCACGGCCGTCGGATCGAAGTCGTCCGCCAGCTGCGGCAGCGGGTGGTCGGAGCACTCCAGCAGGCGCAGGTCGGAGCCGTCGGGGTTCATCGTGAGCAGGCGGTGCAGAAAGCAGGTCTCGTCCTCGACGCGCTCGGTCCAGCGGTGCAGGAAGAGCACGCGCGACGACGAGGGGTTGACCTCGATGTGGCTCACCCAGTGGATCGCCTTGTCCATCGACGCGCGCGGGTGGAATTGGCGCAGGTCCTGGTAGCTCACCAGCAGCCGCGCCGTGCCGGTGGCCAGGTCGGTCGCGTGGATGCCGTCGTCGGCCGGTGCGAGCGGCAGCTCGAACGGCCCGCCGGCCTCGCTGTAGCCGATGGTGCGATGCGTGATGTACAGGCGCCGGTAGTCCACGCTCAAGGCCCAGCGGCTGTCGGGCGCCACGACGTAGATCGGCAACGGCAGCAGGCGCTTCGCGCCGGTGTCGACGTCGAGCACCGTGGCGCCGAAGCCGGGGTAGAACGCATCGGCATCGCCGGTGCGGCTGTTGTAGACCAGCTGGCGCCCCGGCGCGCCGTCGAGCCATTGCAGCTGGCTGCCCATCTGCCAGTTCCATGCGGTGGTGTCGCCCACGGCATGGAAGCGGTCGTTGTCCTGCAGGTCGAAGTAGCCGATGCGGGCGGCGGCGGCCGGCGTGAGTTCGGCGTCCATCCAGGGCACCTGCTGCGCCAGCAGGTAGCGCCCGCTGCGGTCCCACGCGCTCTTGTTGTAGTAGCCGAAGAAATGGTGCTGCGCGCCATCGCCCACGCGGCGGCAGGGCACGGGCGCGAGGCGGGGTTGTTCAAGAAGTGGGTTCGACGACATGGACTCACTCCGCGGCAATGCGGCCTTGCTGGATCACCTGGTCCCAGCGCAGCTTCTCGGCGGCGATGAAGCGCGTCGCGGCGTCCCGTGTGTTCGCCACCGGCGTCATGCCCTGCTCCGACAGGCCCTGGCGGAACTCCGGCGCGGCGACGATCTTGCGGATGTCGGCATTGAGCTTGTCGGCGATGGCGTCGGGCACCTTGGCGCTCACCGCCACCGTGGTCCACGAGGTGGCCTCGAAGGCCGGGAAGCCCGACTCGATCGCGGTCGGCACCTCGGGCAGCGCCGGCAGGCGGGTCTTGCCGGTCACGGCCAGCGCCTTGAGCTTGCCGCCGCGGATGTGGGCCAGCGTGGTCGGAGGGTTCTCGAACATCAGCTGGATCTGCCCGGCCAGCAGGTCGTTCAGTGCGGCGGTGCTGCCCTTGTAGGGCACGTGCACGATCGGCGCGTTGGCCGTGAGCTTGAACAGCTCGCCGATCATGTGCACCGACGAGCCCACGCCGGCCGAGCCGAAGTTGATGGTGTCCGGCTGCTTGCGCGCCAGCGCCACCAGCTGCTTCAGGTCGTTGGCGGGCAGCGCGGGGTGGGCGACCACGACGTGCGGCATCTCGGCCAGCACCGTGACCACCTTCAAGTCGGTCGCGGGGTCGTAGCTCAGCTTCTTGAACACGCCGTAGGTCGCGTGCAGCCCGATCGAGCCGAGCAGCAGCGTGTAGCCGTCGGCCGGTGCATCGGCCACGAACTTGCCGCCGATGTGCCCGCCGGCGCCGGGCTTGTTGTCGACCACCACCGACTGCTTGTACAGCTTGCCCAGCCGGTCGGCCAGCATGCGGGCCTGCACGTCGGAGCTGCCGCCGGCGGTGAAAGGCACCACGAGCCGGATCATCCGGTCGGGATAGGCCTGCGGCGGCGATGCCTGCGACGTCGAAGCGACGCCCAGCGCCAGTGCGAGAAGGCCGAGGCCGGCGGCCCTGCGGGGCCATTGCTGTGTCATGCGTCTTCCTTGCTGTGCGCCGCGACGGCGCGATGGAGGGGGTGGATAGGGCGCAGTCTAGGAACGCAGCATCATTCTGAAAAATTCATTTTCATTCACAGGCTATGCAGAAAAGATATGCCATGCTTTCCGCCTTGCACCGTGCAGCCCCAGGAGTCCCCGCATGTCGCGCCCGTTGAACTTCCGCCAGATCGAGGCCTTTCGCGCCGTGATGCAGACCGGCACCACCACCGCCGCCGCGGCGCTGCTGCACACCACGCAGCCCTCCGTGAGCCGCCTGCTCTCGCAGATCCAGCATGCCACCGGGCTCAAGCTGTTCGACATCCACAAGGGCCGGCTTCGCCCCACGCACGAGGCACGCCAGCTGTTCGACACGGTGCAGCGCCACTTCCTGGGCCTGGACCGCATCGAGCAGAGCGTGGCGGTGCTGCGCAAGTCGGGCGCGGGCTCGCTGCGCGTGGGCTGCACGCCGGCGCTCGGGCTCAGTGTGATGCCGCAGGTGATCCATGCGTTCTCGCGATTGCACCCCGAGGTGCACGTCAACCTGCAGACCGTCGGCACGCACGCCTTGCGCGAAGGCCTGCTCTACGGCCTGTACGACGTCGCGCTCAGCACCGCCGCCTTCCACGACCCGCAGCTCGACGCGGTCAGCCTGCACAAGGCGAGCGCGGTGTGCGTCGTGCATCCCGGGCATGCGCTGGCGCACCGCGACGCCGTCCACGTGCGCGACCTGAAGCAGCAGGTGCTGCTCACGCTGAATGCCGACGACGAGATCCACCAGCAGTTCCAGCGCACGCTGCAGCAGCACCGCATCGAATGCGCCGCCACGGTCGAGACGACCTATTCGGTCACCATCTGCATGATGGCGGCGCAGGGCACCGGCGTCGGCATCGTCAACCCCTACGTGGCCTCCGTGTTCGCGCGCGACCTGAAGATCCTGCCGCTGTCGCCGCGCTGCCCGGTGGAGGTGTCGATGGCGTTCTCACCGCAGTCGGCACCTTCGGCTATCGCCGAGGAGTTCACCGCGCGGCTGCGCGACCACTTCCAGGCCTTCGTGATGCCCACTGCACGGAGGACGCAGAAGGAGCGCGCCTAGGCCGCCGCGAGGTAGCTGCTGTGCAGGATCTCCGGCCGGCTGCGCAGTTCTTCCGATGAGCCCGCAAAGGCCATGCGCCCGCGCTCCAGCACATAGGCGCGGCTCGACACGGCCAGCGCCACGGTCGTGAACTGCTCGATCAGCAGCACGCCCACGCCCTCGCGCGCGACCTGCTGCACCACCTCGACCAGCCGCTTGACCACCGCGGGCGCGAGCCCCAGCGAGAGTTCGTCGATCGCGAGGTAGCGCGGCTTGCCGATGAGTGCCTGTGCGATGCAGACCATCTGCTTCTGTCCGCCCGACAGCGAGCGCGCGGGCAGCGCGAGCTTCACGCGCAGCTCGGGGAACACACCGAGCACGCGCTCGACCGCATCGGCCACCGTGGCCGCGGGCAACGCAGTGGCGGCGGCGCGCAGGTTGTCGAGCACCGACAGCTCGCCGAGCACGCGATGCCCCTCGGGCACCACCGCCACGCCCAGCGCGCGCACGCGCTCGGGCCGCTGGCCGTGCAGCGCGTGGCCCTCGACCTCGATGCGCCCGCCCGTGAGCGGCAGCACGCCGCCGATCGCCATCACGGTGCTCGACTTGCCCGCGCCGTTGGCGCCCAGCAGCGCCGTCACCTCACCCGGCGGCACCTGCAGGTCGATGCCGTGCAGCACGGCCTTGCCGCCGCGCTGCAGGCGCAGATCGGTCACGTTCAGCATGGGGTGGTCACTCCGTTCCCAGGTAGGCCTTGCGCACGGCCGGATCGTCGAGCACCTCGCGCGTGGGGCCGAGCGCGAGGCGGCGACCGAAGTCGAGCACCAGGGTCTGCGTGCAGGTCGCGGCGATCAGGTCGACGTCGTGGTCGATCAGCAGCACCTGCGCGCCGCAGAACGCATGCACCGCGCCGATCGTGCGGCGCAGCACGCCGGCTTCCTGCTCGGTGAGGCCCGCGCCGGGCTCGTCGAGCAGCAGCAGCTTGGGCGCACCGACCAGGGACTTCGCGAGCTCGAGCATGCGGCGCTGGAACAGGTTGAGGCGGTGGCCCATGACGGTCGCCACGTCGAGCAGGCCCGTGTGCGACAGCGCGCGCGCCACCTGCGATGTTGCTTCGCCGCGCGCATGCGGCACATGGTCGAGCAGCGCGCGCACGTTGTCCCACACGCTCAGGTCTTCCACCACCTGCTCGGTCTGGAACGAGCGGCGCAGGCCGAAGCGCACGCGCGCGATGGGCTTCAGGCCCAGCAGGTCGGTGCCGTCCACCGCCACGCGGCCGGCACTCGGCGACACGAGGCCGCTGAGCACGTTGACCAGCGTGGTCTTTCCCGCACCGTTCGGCCCGATGAGGCCGCACACGGGCGCATCGAGCTGCGCCGTGAGCGCGTCGATGGCCTTGACGCCGCCGAAAGCGACGGTGAGATCGTCGATGCGGATCATGGCGCGGCGTCCTTGTCCTTCGGTGCGGCGAAGCGCTGGCGCACCGCATCGAACACGCCCGCCAGTTGCCCCGCGATGCCGCTCGGCGCGGTGATGAGCGCATGCAGCAGCGCCACGCCGAAGAAGATCATCGCGAGGTAGCCGTTGACGCCGAAGTCGGTCAACAGCGCCGGCACCGCGCGCAGCAGCAGCCCCGCGATGAGCGCGCCGGCCCAGTGGTACACGCCGCCCACCACCGTCAGCGCGAACAGCATCACCGACTCGCCGGCCGTGAAGGCGCGCCCGTCGAGCTGCCCCACGCCGCCCGCGAGCAGCGCACCGGCCACGCCCGCGCAGAAGCCCGCGAGCCCGAAGGCCCAGGTCTGGTAGCGCAGGATGTTCACGCCGGCGGCCACGGCCGCCGCCTCGCCGCGCCGGATCAGCGCCCACGAGCGGCCCGCGCGCGTGCGCCGGTGCAGCTCGATCAGCGCCAGCACCGCGGCCAGCCACACGGCGACATAGCGGAAGTACGCCGCGTCGGACAGCGCCAGCGCGGGCCGCGGCATCATCAGCCGCTCGCTGCCGAACACGCGGCCCAGCCAGCCCGCGCCGCCATCGGGAAAGCCCGTCACGTTGACGACCACCTGGAAGCCGCCCGCCATCATCATCGTGACGAGCGCCAGGTACAGCCCCTTGAGCCGCAGCGCCGGCAGCCCCGCGAGCATGCCCACGACGCACGACAGCAGCCCGCCCGCGAGCACCGACAGCTCGAAGGGCCAGCCCAGCCCGTGCCCCGCGCGCAGCGCGACCCAGCCGCCCGCGCCGAGCAGCGCGTACTGGCACAGCGACACCAGCCCGAGCTGGCCATAGAGCAGCGCCACGCCGGCCGCCGCGACCGACAGCGCGAGCGACGACGTGAGCGTCTTGATCCAGTACGCGTTCGCGAACCACGGCACGGCCCAGCCGATCAGCAGCACGCAGGCCACCATGAGCACGAGCGAGCGGCGGGCGCGGCGCGTGGCCTGCGCCAGCGCGGCGGGTGCTGCTGCGTCGGACGCGGGCATGGCGCCTTCGAGGATCGACGCGTTCATGCCGACCGCGTCCCCGCGCGGTAGAACACGATCATCGCCAGCGCAATGAGGAACGGCGTGGCCGTGCGAAAGGCCGCGAAGCCCGGCACCGTGATCGCCAGCGCCTCCAGCACACCGATGGCGATGCCGCCCGCCACCGTGGCCGGCAGCGAATGCAGCCGGCCGATGATCGCGGCAGCAAAGGCCGGAATCACGAGAAAGGTCAGCAGCGTGGCCTGCAGCCGCACGATGTTGGCCAGCAGCAACCCGCACACACCCGCGAAGGCACCGCTCAATATCCACGCCACGGTGTCGACGCCGAGCACGCGGATGCCCAGCAGCGCGCTCAGGTCGCGGTCGTTGGCCAGCGCGCGCATCTTCAAACCCACGCGCGTCTTCGACAGCAGCAGGCCGACGCCGCCCATCATCAGCACTGCCAGCGCCAGGCCGAGTGCGCGCGTGTGCGTGAGCCGCACCTCGACCTCGCCCAGCACGAATTCGAGCGCGCCGCCGTCGGTCGGCAGCACGAGGCGGCGCGGCTGCTCGCCCCAGGTCCATTCGGTAAAACCCACCACCACGAGCGCGAAGCCCAGCGTGGCGATGCTGCGGATGGTCGGGTCGCGGTGCGACAGGCGCGGCGCCAGCAGCCGCCCGTAGGCCAGCGACAGCGCCATGGCCGCGAGCACCGCCGCGCACCACGCCAGGCCCTGCGGCCAGTCGGCTTCGAGCAGCGTCCAGGCCACATACGCACCGAGCGCGCCGACGGCGCCGAACGCGAAGTTCAGCACGCCCGACGAGCGATAGAGCACCACCAGCCCCACGCCCGAGAGCGCATACACCGCGCCCAGGCCCAGGCCCGAGATGACGAAAGGCAGGTAGTCCTCCATGGCCCGGCGCGCTTACTTCAGGCCCATCTTCTGCTCGTCGGCACGGATGTCGACCAGCTCCGGGTCGTCCGCCGTGAGGCAGCCGCCGGGCGCAAAGCGCCAGCCGTTGCCGTCGGGGCTGGCCATGGGGCCGCTGTTGTTGGCGTTGTGGCGGTTGCCGCTGCCCACGTAGAAGGGCTTGCACAGGATGTCGCTGCGGAAGTCGCTCACCTTGCGCAGCGCGTCGGTCACGCTGGCGCGGGTTATCTGCTTCGGGTCCATCTTCAGCATCGCCTGCGTGGCCAGGCGCGCGGCCAGGTAGCCGGCCTGCGAGAAGGTGTCGCGCGGGTCGCTCTTCGCGCCGTGCTTGTCCATCACGGCCAGCCAGTTCTTGTTGTCGGGCCCGGCCGACTCGAGCGGGTTGAATTCGAGGTTGACGTCGAAGTTGCCCTTCCAGTACGGCCCGATGGCCTTGGGCACGTCGACGTTGTAGGCCGGCGCGGCCGACACGAAGTGGATCTTCTTGCCCAGGTTCTGCTGCTCGGCCGCGGCCAGCATCGGCACGAGGATGCCCTTGGGCACGTTCATGATGATCGTGTCGGGCTTCTTCGCGGCGGCCTGCAGCATGGTCGAGGTGGCGTCGGCCGAGCCGGGGTCGATGGTGAGGGTCTCGACCGTCACGCCGTTCTTCCTTCCCCATTCCTTCGGCCCTTCGCAGGCCCAGTTGCCCAGGCTCGGGATGTTCGGAATGATGCAGACCATCTTCTTCGCCTTGTACTTCTGCGCGGCGTACATCGCGGCGATGGTGGCCGACACGCGCGGCCCCGCATTCACCGGCACGTAGTTGCGCGCGTTGAAGCACTCGCGCGGCACGCCGGTGCCGGCGATGACCATCACGCCCTCGTCGGCGTACATCTTGGCGTTGGCGCCGCACTCCACGAAGCTGGTGCTGCCCACGAGCGCGACCACCTTGCGGTCCTTCACGAGCTTGGAGGCCACCTGCGCGGCCGTCTCGGGGTTCCACTGGTCGTCGAGCACGAGGTAGTCGACGGGCCGGCCATGGATGCCGCCGTTGGCGTTGACGCACTTGAAGTACGCGGCCGCCGCCTGACCCGAGGCGCTGAAGTCGTCGGGGCCGGTCTTGCCGACCACGGCGCCGATGGGAATGGGCTCACCCGTGGCGGGCTTGCCGGTGTTGAGGCCGCAGTCGGGGCCCGCCTGCGCCCAGGCGCCGCTGAAGCCGGCCAGGCCCAGCGCGCCGGCAACGGCCGACAGCGCGATTCGTCTTTTGCTTTGCATGAGGTGTCTCCTTCTTTCTTGGTGATCGAAACCGGGGGCGGGGCTACACCGCCATGCACACGCTCTTGAGCTCGGTGAAGCTCTCCACCGCCGCGCGCCCCAGGTCGCGCCCGCTGCCCGACTGCTTCACGCCGCCCAGCGGCAGCGCGTTGTCGAGCACGTTGTGCGCGTTGACCCAGACCACACCCGCCTGCAGGCGCGGCACGATGCGGTGCACAGCCGAGAGATCGTTCGACCAGACGCTGGCGGCCAGGCCGTAGGCGCTGTCGTTGGCCAGGCGCACGGCCTCATCGACGTCGTCGAAAGGCACCACGGTTGCGACCGGGCCGAACACTTCTTCGCGCGCGATGCGCATCGACGGCTGCGCGTCGACGAACACGGTGGGCTGCACGAAGCAGCCGCCGTCGAAGGCCTGGCGCCCGCCCGTGACCAGCGTGGCGCCTTCGGCCACGGCGCCGTCGATGTGCGCCATCACGCGCGCCAGATGGCGCTTGGACACGAGCGGCCCGAACTGCGCCTTCGGGTCGAAGCCCGAGCCGATGTGCAGGCCCTCGGCCGCCTGCGCGAGCCGGCGCACCACCTCGTCGAACAGGTTGCGCTGCACGTACACGCGCGAGCCTGCCGTGCACACCTGGCCCTGGTGAAAGAAGATGCCGTTGGCCGCGCCCTGCGCCGCCGCCACCGGGTCGGCGTCGCCGAGCACGATGAGCGGCGACTTGCCGCCCAGCTCGAGCGTGAAGCGCGCCATGCTGTCCACGGCCGCGTGGCCGATGTGCCGGCCCACCGCCGTCGAGCCGGTGAAGCTGATCTTGCGGACGTCCGGGTGCGCGGCGAGCGCCGCGCCGGCCGTGGCGCCGCGCCCGCACACCACGTTGAGCGCGCCCGGCGGAAAGCCCGCCTCCAGCGCCAGCTCGGCCAGCCGCAGCGCGGTGAGCGGCGTTTCTTCCGAGGGCTTGAGCACCACGGTGCAGCCGGCCGCCAGCGCGGGCGCCACCTTCCACAGCGCGATGGCGAGCGGAAAGTTCCACGGCACGATGGCCGCGACCACGCCCACCGGCTCGCGCCGCGTGTACGTGACCCACTGCGCGCCGGGGATGCCGATGGAGTTGTCGAGCGTCTGGCCTTCGAGCTTGGTGGCCCAGCCCGCCATGTAGCGCACGAACTCCGCGCCCGCGCCCACGTCGACCATGCGCGCGATGCCGCGCAGCTTGCCGCTTTGCAGGGTTTCGAGCGCGCTGAGTTCGTCGGCGTGCGATTCGATGAGCGTCGAGAGCGTGTACAGCATGCGCTCGCGGTCGGCCGGGCGCAGCGACTTCCACGCGACGCTCTCGAAGGTGCGGCGCGCGCCGGCGACGGCGGCGTGCACGTCGTCCGCGTCGCTGTCGGGGGCCTCGGCCACGGTCATCTCGGTGGCCGGGTCGACCACCGGCAGGTACTGCCCGTTGCGGGGCACGACCTCGTGGCCGTCGATGTGGTTGCCGCGGCGGCGCTGCGCCAGCAGGCCCACCTGGCCGAGGTGTTCGATCGACAGGTCGCGCAGATTCATGGGCGGGCTCCGGGAAGGGATGCGAAGGATGCGAAGGAAAGCGGCGTCACGGCTGCATGGCGCGCGCGACGAGCAGCGTGTCGGTGAACTGCTCGAAGCGCCGCACCTTTCCGCCCTGCACCTGCCACACATGCGTGACGCGGGCCTGCATCGGCTTGCCCGTGGTGCGGTGGCGCGCGTGGTAGTCGCCGATGCCGACCACGGTGTCGCCGCCGTCGACCAGCCGCTCGAGCACGAAGCGGTAGCCCTCCCACTCGGCGCCGAGCACCTGGAAGACCTTCTCGACCACCTGCGCGGGGCCGACGTGCGTGCCGGCGCAGGGAAAGCCGGCCATCTCGGTCCACTGCACGTCGTTGGCCACGTCGGCGAACATCGCGGCGAGGTCGTGGCGGTCGGAGGCGGCGTAGTGGTCGGCCACGATCTGGTAAGGGGTGCGCATGACAAAAAGCTCCTGGACAACGGTGAAGTCAGACGGGCCCGAACTCGGGCGGGTAGAAGGTCTGCGAGGCCTTGCGCATGAAGGCGCCGGCGGGGTTGTTGGCGATCGCGCCGGTGCCGGTGAGCCCGAGGAACTTGCCGGTCGAGCGGCCGTTCGCGAAGTCGAAGAAGAACACCGACGCGACCGGAATCAGGAACTCGCGGAAGGTGAAGACGTACTGGTCGTCGTCGAACTTCCAGTAGCTCGCGAGGTCGACGTCGCCGTGGCCGCGCTGCACGCCCACGAGGCACTGCCAGGCGTAGCGCTCGGCGCTCAGGTAGGTGTGCTCGTAGGTGTGGTTGGGGCTGTAGGTCTGCCAGGTGCGCAGGCCGATGAGGTCGCGCGTGGCGTGCGGCGCGAGGCCGGTGGCGGCGCCGCCTTCGAGCGTGCCGGGCCAGAAGTCCTGCGGCACGCGCGGCTGGCCCGCGGCCTCGTCGGCGCCGACGATGCGGCAGCGGATGGCGAGCACGCGGCGCGTGCGCGTGTTGAGGACGACGGTCAGTGCCTCGCTCGGGCGGCTGGCCTGCGTGATATCGAGGAAGAAGGTGTCGGGCGCGACCTCGATGGCCTCGTACCAGTCGCCCTGGCCTTGCCCGCCGCGTGCGCCGTCTTCGTGCCAGTCGAGCGTGTGCTGCGCGCGCGGCTGCAGCGTGAGCTGGAAGCCGGGCAGCGCGAGCCGCAGCGTCTGGCCGGCGAGTGCGTCGGTGGCGGGCAGGCGGTTGGTTGCGATGCCGAGGGCGAACTGGTCGTAGGTCTTCCAGTCGGCGGGTTTCGTGGTGTCGGTGCTCATGGCGTCTTTCCTTCTTCAGGCGTCGTGCGCGAAGGCGATGGTGGGCAGGTCGACCGCGGACGCGCCGCCATCGACCATCAGCGAACTGCCGCTGACCATCGCGGCCAGCGGCGAGGCGAGGAACAGCACGGCGTTCGCCACGTCGTCGGGACTCGCGGCGCGGCCCATCGGCACGTCGCGCGTGACGAGGGCGTAGGCCGCGTCGGCATCGGTCAGGCGGTATTTGTCGACGAGCACCTGCATCTGCTCGTCAGCCATCTCGGTGCGCACCCAGCCGGGGCACACGGCGTTCACGCGCACGCCCTGCTGTCCGTAGTCGCGCGCCAGCGAACGCACGAGGCCGATGAGTGCGTGCTTCATCGTCACGTAGCCGACCACGCCCGGCCCCGCGAAGTGGCCCGCGAGCGACGAGAGCACGACGATGTTGCCGCGCCGCGCGATGAGCTCGGGCAGCAGCTCGCGTGCGCAGACGAAGGCGGTGTCGAGGTTCAGGCGCGTGGACAGCGCCCACGAGGCGTCGTCGGTCGAAAGCGCGTCGCCCACGCCGTGGCCGCCCGCGTTGGCGACCAGCACATCGACACCGCCGAAGCGTTCGCGTGCGGCGGCCAGGGCGCGTTGCACGTCGGCAGTGTTCGCTGCATCGCCCGCCACCGCGAGCCCGCCGAGCGTCGACGCCACCGCTTCGAGCTGCGCGAGGCGGCGCCCCATCAGCACCACGCGGCCGCCCGCGGCGACGAACTGTGCGGCCACCGCCGCACCGATGCCGGTGCCGCCGCCGGTGATGAAGGCGACCTTGCCGGCCATGGAATTCGGGGAACTCATTCGCTGTGTCTCCTGGTTGGGAAGGACTCTAGGTTTCAGTGCGCTTCGGCGATTGACCGAGCGCGCAACTTCAGTTGCCCGACAGCGCGAAGTCGGCGCAGCGCTCGGCCAGCATCACGGTCGGTGCGTTGGTGTTGCCGCTGACGAGCGAAGGCATCACCGAGGCATCGCACACGCGCAGCTTCGCCACGCCGTGCACGCGCATGCGCGCATCGACCACGGCCATGGCGTCGCGGCCCATGCGGCAGGTGCCGCTCGGGTGGTAGACGGTCTTGGCGCGCTCGCGCACGTAGGCCTCGAGGGCCTCGTCGGACATGTCGTCGGCGGCCGACGGCGCCAGCTCTTCGGACACCACCTCGCGCAGCGCCGGCGCGCGCAGGATGCGGCGTGCCAGCTTCACGCCGCGAACCAGCGTGTCGACATCGGCCTGCGCCTGCAGGTAGCCGCCGTCGAACAGGATCGGCGCCATCGGGTCGGCGCTGCGCAGCGCCACGCGCCCGCGCGACTGCGGACGCAGGAAGCAGGGGTTGATCGACAGGCCGTGGCCGGCCAGCGGTGCGCGGTCGACATCGCCCACGAGCACGGGCAGCACGTGGAACTGCAGGTCTGGCCGGCCTTCGCCGGTGGTGTCGACGAAGCCGCCGCTCTCGACCACGTTCGACGTGAGCAGGCCGGAGCCGAACATCATCCATTGCAGGCCGTGCTTCAGCGCCGCTAGGCCGCGGTCGTTGCCCAGCAGGCTCACGGGCTCGCGCGTGCGGCCGTAGACCGACACCTCCAGGTGGTCCTGGAAGTTCTCGCCCACGCCGGGCAGGTCTTTCACCACCGGCAGGCCCAGCGCCTGCAGCTGCGCGCCGGGGCCGATGCCCGACAGCAGCAGCAGCTTGGGCGAGGCGAGCGCGCCGGCCGAGAGGATCACTTCGTCGCGCGCGGTGGCGACCACCTCTTCGCCGCTGCCGTTGCGGCCCGTGCGGTAGACCACGCCGGTCGCCGCACCGTCCTGCGTGAGCACGCGCAGCACGTGCGCGCCCGTCACCACGGTGAGCTTCGGGTCGTCGCGCACGGCCGCGAGGTAGGTGGCGGCGGTGCTCGCGCGCCGGCCTTCGAAGGTGGTGGTCTGGTAGAAGCCCACGCCGGCCTGGGCGGCGCCGTTGAAGTCGTCGTTGTAGGCCAGGCCGCTTTGCTGCGCGGCGCGCAGGAAGGCCAGGCTCAGCGGATGGCGAAAGCGCGTGTCGCTCACCTTCAGCGGCCCGTTCGTGCCGTGCAGCTCGCAGGCGAAGCGCGCATTGCCCTCGGCCTTGCGGAACCACGGCAGCACGTCGCGCCAGCCCCAGCCTTCACAGCCCTGCGCCTCCCAACCGTCGTAGTCGGCGGGCGTGCCGCGCACGTAGACCATGGCGTTGACCGAGCTGCCGCCGCCCAGCGTGCGGCCCTGCGGCACGAACATCTTGCGGCCGGCGGCGGCGGGTTGCGGCTCGCTCTCGTAGGCCCAGGTGCGCTCGGTGCCGATCACGCGCACGAAGGTGGCGGGCATGTGGATGAAGCGGTCGTCGTCGGGCGGGCCCGCCTCCAGCAGCAGCACGCGGCGCCCGGCGCGCACCAGCCGGTGCGCCAGCACGCAGCCGGCCGAGCCGGCGCCCACCACCACCACATCGAAAACCTGCTGCGCCATGTCTGTTCCAGACCGAAGTTGTTGTCGGGAACGGATGCTCGCGGCTGGCGCGCGCCCTGGCGCATCGGGGCGGGTTGATGCAACGCAAAGTGCGCTGTCGGTCAACTCACGGCGAACGCGGGGGGCCCTGCGACAATCGGGCCATGCCTTTCGCCCCTTTGCAAAACGACACCTTCCTGCGGGCCTGCTGGCGCCAGGCCACCGATCACACGCCCGTCTGGCTCATGCGCCAGGCCGGCCGCTACCTGCCTGAATACGTTGCCACGCGCGCCAAGGCCGGCAGCTTCATGGGGCTGGCCACCAACACCGACTACGCCACCGAGGTCACGCTGCAGCCGCTGGCGCGCTACCCGCTCGACGCGGCCATCCTCTTTTCGGACATCCTCACGGTGCCCGACGCGATGGGCCTGGGCCTGTCGTTCGAGGCCGGCGAAGGCCCGCGTTTTGCGCGCCCGGTGCGCGACGAAGCGGCCGTGGCCGCGCTCGAAGTGCCCGACATGGACAAGCTGCGCTACGTGTTCGACGCCGTGGGCTCGATCCGCAAGGCACTCAACGGCCGCGTGCCGCTGATCGGCTTCTCGGGCAGCCCGTGGACGCTGGCCTGCTACATGGTCGAAGGCGCGGGCTCGAGCGACTACCGCCTCGTGAAGAGCATGCTGTACGGCCGCCCCGACCTGATGCACCGCGTGCTCGCGGTCAATGCCGATTCCGTGGCCGCCTACCTCAACGCCCAGATCGACGCCGGCGCGCAGGCCGTGATGATCTTCGACAGCTGGGGCGGCGTGCTCGCCGACGGCGCCTTCCACGAATTCAGCCTGGCCTACACCGCGCGCGTGCTCGCCGGCCTGAAGCGAAACGGCCCCGACGGCCAGCCGGTGCCGCGCATCGTCTTCACCAAGGGCGGCGGCCTGTGGCTGGGCGCCATGCGCGCGCTCGACTGCGAAGTGCTCGGCGTCGACTGGACCGTGAACCTGGCCGCCGCGCGCCGCCTCGTGGCCGAAGGCACCGAGGACAAGGCCAAGGCGATCCAGGGCAACATCGACCCGAACGTGCTGTTCGCCCCGCCCGCGGCCATCGAGGCCGAGGTCGGCAAGGTGCTGCAGGCCTTCGGCAAGCCCCACACCGACCGCACCACGGCGGGCCCGACGCACATCTTCAACCTGGGCCACGGCATCAGCCAGTTCACGCCGCCCGACCACGTCGCGGCGCTGGTCCAGGCGGTGCACGATCAGTCGCGCGCGCTGCGCACTTGAGCTAACAAATGTGAACTGCCGACCGCCCGGTTGGCAGACTCAGCGCCCCCTGAAAGCCAGTCGCCCGGCGTTTGTCAAGCCCTAAAACGGCCCCGGACGCCCGACTTATGCACAAAACGCGTGTTGCACTGCGCAAGATTATCTGAGGGGGCATTGGTTCTGCTCCTAAACCAATAGCGACGCTAAGTGGTTGATTTATATAGGTTTTGATTTTTGCTTTTTTTACAGGCATTCCAGCGGAAGCCTTGAAAATCAAGGCTTCGGCGACTATCCAGCCGTCTTGTCAACAAAGTTATCCACAGAAACTCTGGATGACCGCCAAAGCGCTGTGAAATCAACAACTTAAGCGGTCTTGCTCCAAAACGCATTAACAAACCTTGCCAAAAAGGACGCCCAGCCCCTCCATCGAATCGCCGCCCGAAGCCGGCGCGCCGACGGTCACATCCGCCACAAACGTCTCCTGCCCCTGGCGACTCGACATCGCGGTGCAGACGCCCGCGCATGCGGCGCTCGGTGACCTGCTGAGCTACGCCGGCGCCGAGCCGCTGGTGCCGGGCACGCTGGTGCGGGTGCCGCTGGGCAAGCGCGAGGTGCTGGGCGTGGTCTGGAACGAGCCGACCTCGCTGGAGGGCGCCGAGCCCGACATGGCGCTGAAGCCCGTGGGCGCGGCGCTCGACGCGTTGGCGCCGCTGGGCGAGGCCTGGCGCGACCTGGTGGCGTTTGCCGGGCGCTACTACCAGCGCTCGATCGGCGAGATCGCGCTGGCCGCCCTGCCGCCGCAGCTGCGCGACCTGAGCACGACCCAACTGGCGCGCCGGCTCAAGCGCAAGACCACGGCCGGGCCGGTGGCCGAAACCGCCGAATCCGCGAACCTGATCGCCCTCTCCGAAGAACAGTCGGCCGCGCTGGCCCGCATCGAGGCCGAGACCGGCACCTTCCTGCTGGTCGGCAGCACCGGCAGCGGCAAGACCGAGGTCTACCTGCGCTGCGTGGCCGACCTGCTGGCGCGCGACCCCGAGGCGCAGGCGCTGGTGATGGTGCCCGAGATCAACCTCACGCCGCAGCTCGAGGCCCGCTTCAAGGCGCGCTTCGGCGACGAGGCCGTGGTGTCGCTGCACAGCGGCATGACGAACCCGCAGCGGCTGGCGAGCTGGCTGGCGGCGCACAGCGGCGCCGCGCGCATCGTGCTGGGCACGCGCATGGCGGTGTTCGCGTCGATCCCGGGGCTGAAGCTCATCGTGGTCGACGAAGAGCACGACCCCAGCTACAAGCAACAGGAAGGCGCGCGCTACTCGGCGCGCGACCTCGCCGTGTGGCGCGGCCAGCGCGAAAAGGCCAAGGTGATCCTGGGCTCGGCCACGCCCTCGCTCGAGAGCTGGCACCAGAGCCGGCCGCCCGAGGGCGACGACCCGGGCGGACGCTACGTGCGGCTGGCCATGCCTTCGCGCATCGGCGCGGGCGCGCTGCCGGCCGTGCGGCTGGTGGACATGAACCTGCAGCCGCCAAAGACGGTGATCTCGGGCGCGCTGCTCGACGCCATCGGCCAGCGCATCGCGCGCGGCGAGCAGAGCATGATCTTCCTGAACCGGCGCGGCTATGCGCCGGTGCTGGCCTGCGGCGACTGCGGCTGGAAGAGCGAATGCCCGCACTGCAGCGCCTACCGCGTGTTCCACAAGATCGACCGCACGCTGCGCTGCCACCACTGCGGCTTCACCGAGCGCGTGCCGCGCGCCTGCCCGGCCTGCGGCAACCCCGACATCGCGCCCGTGGGCCGCGGCACCGAGCGGCTCGAAGAGCACCTGGCCGAGCTGTTCGCGGGCGTGAAGCATGCGGACGGCAGCGCGGTGCGCATCGCGCGCATCGACGCCGACAGCACCAAGAAGCAGGGCGCGCTCGAATCGCAACTGGCCGCCGTGCATGCGGGTGAGGTCGACGTGCTCGTCGGCACGCAGATGATCGCCAAGGGCCACGACTTCCGCCGCATCACGCTGGTGGCCGCCGTGAACCCCGACGGCGCGCTGTTCTCCAGCGACTTCCGCGCGCCCGAGCGGCTGTTCAGCCTGCTGATGCAGTCGGCCGGCCGCGCGGGCCGCGACGCCGCCTACCTCGCGGCGCAAGGCGCCAAGGCCGAGATGTGGATCCAGACGCACCATGCGCCGCACCCGCTGTTCGCGGCGCTGCGCCGGCATGACTACGAGGCCTTCGCCAAGCAGCAGCTCGAAGAACGCCAGGCCGCTGCCATGCCGCCCTTCGCGTTCCAGGCGCTGGTGCGCGCCGATGCGCGCGAGCAGGCGGTGGCGCAGGGCTTCCTGAACCTCGCGGCCGACCAGGCCGAGGCGCTGCCCGGCGCCGACCTGGTCACACGCTACCCGGCGGTGCCGCTGGCGATCCAGCGCGTGGCGAACGTGGAGCGCGCGCAGATGCTCATCGAAAGCCCCTCACGCGCTGCGCTGCAGCGCCTGCTGGCCGCCTGGCAGCCGCTGCTTCACGAACTGCGGCGCACGCCCGAGGGCAAGGGCGTGATCCGCTGGCTGGTGGACGTGGACCCGCACAGCATCTGAGCGCGGCGCGCGCGCCTGCGCCTGCTTCAGCGCGGACGCAGGATGCGGTTGCGCAGGCCTTCGGGCTTGTGCAGCAAGGGTGCGGCGGGGCCGGCGGCGGCACTCCTGGCGAGGCGACCGCCGGGCACGGCAGGGCAGACACCCGTGACCTGATGCGAGAGCGCGGCGGCCAGGCGCGCCTCCGCCGGATCGCCGAGCGCATGGCCGAAATCGTCGGGCATGGCGCAGGTGGGAGCGATACCGTCCGGGTAGTCGCCGAACCCCTTGGCGTTCACGCCCTGGAACTGCACACTGAAATAGGTGGTGCCGCAGTTGTCCTGCGGATAGAAGCCGTAAGGCTTGCCGCAGGTGGTGCCACCGATCTGGATCACGTCGATGTCGATGCCGCGCAGGCCGTTGATGAACGCCTCGCTGGCCGAGCAGGTGTCGGGGCCCGTGAGCACGTAGACGCGTCGCAGGTCGAGGCTGGGCAGGGGAAGGGGCGGGTCGATGGGAGAAAGAAAGCCCAGGGTGGTGGCCCAGAACGGCGTGGGCGCGAGCGCGTCGCCGGTCACCGGATCGCGCTCGGCGTGCTTGTTGTTGAACCGCATGGTCTCGAAGGTCTTGCCGCGCGTCTGCGCCTCGCCGGCGACCATGAAGGCGAGTTGGCTGGCCAGGTCCACGTAGCCGCCGCCGTTGTAGCGCAGGTCGACGACCAGCTCGGTGGCCCGCTGCGCGCGCAGATGCTCGATGGCCGCCTTCAGTTGCAGCTCCGCCGTCCCGATGTGGTCGTTGAACTGCAGGTAGCCGACCGTGCGGCCCCCGTGCGGGAAGGTCTTGACGTTCTGGACAGGCACCGAGGTCACGGCGGTGGCCTTCAGCGTGACCTCGCGCTCGATGCCGCTGACGACGTCGCGGACGGTGAAACGCGTGAGCGTCCCCGGCGCGGCGGGAAAAAGCCCCGCGTTGATGAGGTCGATGCCTTTGTCCGTGTTGTCGTTCACGAAATCGGTGTCATTGACCTTGAGTACCTGGTCGCCGCGCCGCAGGCCGACACCCGGCACGGATGCGGGGGAGCCGGGCTCCACATAGGCCACGAGCAGATCGCGTGGCGGGCGGTTGGCAAACATCGCCCACTGCGCCCCATAGCCGACGGACGCGCCGGCGCGCACGAGCGCATCCCACTCCTCGGTGGTGTACGTGAAATGGAACTGGTCCTTGTCCCTGCCCGAAGGCGTCACGGCGTGGGTCTTGAGCAGGTCGAAATAGTCGGCCGTGGCGTACAGCGCCGGGTCCAGGTCCGGCACCTCGTCGTACCAGAGGTAGGTGTCGTTGGTCCACGACCGCAGCCAGTTGTTCTCGTCGAGCGTGCGGCCGGTCTTGTCGGCGAAGGGCTTGCCGTCGGGGTCGGTGCCGGTGCGCGGCGCCGCGCAGCGGTCCTTGTAGAGGCTCGCGGTCCGGAACACGCCCTCGACCCACGGCGCGTTGCGCAAGGCATCGCCGTCGTCGGGCACGTCGGGTGGTGCCGTGGGTGGGGTGGTGGCAGGCGGCGGGGTGGCCGTGCCGCTGTTCGGCCAGAAGCTGACACCCGAGCCCCCGTCTCCCCCGCCACCGCACGCGACGAGCACGGCCATCGGAACGGACAGCAGCAGAAGGCGGGCGAAACGAAAACGCAGAGGAAAAAGAGACACGGCGAGGTTCCTGGAGGGCGGTAAGGCGCCGCCATCCTAGGAAGCTCTGCGTCGTTGCGCATTGGACCAAAGTCCTAGGCGCTGCACGAACGCGCCGCGTCGGTCTTCAGTGATAGCCGGTGGGCTCCTTGCCCATGTCGACGTAGCGCAGTTCGTTGTGCCGTCGCCGCGCAATGCTGTTCGGCCAGGCGAACACGACGAGGCTCAGCGCGGCCAGCGCGAGCGCGGCGCCCGTGCCGATCGTGCCGGCATGCCAGAACCAGCCCACCGCAGCGAGCCAGGCCAACCACATCAGGATGCGAACCAGTATTGCCATCGCGCGCCCCACTTGGACCCTTCACACCTTGGACTCGGAACCACTGTAGCAGTGCAACTGCATACGCAAGCATTCATCTGAAGAGATAACGCACGGTATGCCTTTAGACATGCCCTGGGATTACCCCGAAATAATCTGCAAAAAGAGTTGACGGTACCCCCGCCCTTGCACAAGCTGTGCCTGTGCGGTTCCATCGCTGGGTCCGCGGTGTTTCGTGCCCGCTCGCTTGATGCAAAGGTCGCCGTGAAATCGTCGTCTCTTCTGGCTGGGGTTGCTGTGGCTGTCGCCGTGTCGCTTTCGTACCTTGCCGCTGCGGGGTCCGCGGGCGCGGCGGAGCTCGAACTGCAGGGTCGGCGGCTGGTGGTGTCGGGCACGCTCGACGGCAGCAAGGTCAAGGCCTTCACCGAACTCCTGAGCAGCGGCACGGTGCGTACCGTGGTCTTCGAAGACTCGTTCGGCGGCACCGCCGAAGCGGCCGGCGCGTACGCCGACGCGATCCGCGAGAGCGGCGTGCAGACCGAGGTGCGCGGCCATTGCATGGCGGCCTGCGCCTACGCCTTCCTGGCCGGCAAGACGCACCGCTTCGGGCACGGCCTGCAGGTCAACGGCATCCTGGTGCCGGTGGCGACCCGCCCCACGGCGGCCGAGCTGGCGGTGCGCTGGCGCGGCGAGGAAGCCCGCAAGACGCTGGCCGATTTCACGCCCGCCCCCGGCGCCACCGACGCGGCGCGCCCGATGGAAGCCACCGCGCCCGCCCCCAAGGACAACTGGCAGCCGGACCACGGCGTGCTCTTCACGGCCAGCCCGACGCTGTTCGGCCGCATCTACAACACCTACTACTGCGACGGCACGCAGGGCCGCGACTTCTCGAAGTGCGAGCGGCTCTCCGACGCCGATCCGTACAAGCTCGGCGTGCTGACCGAGTGACGCCCCCGGTCAGCGCAGCGCGCCGACCGCCACCGGGAAGGTGAAGAACGCCGCCACCGTCGTCCACAGGATGATGCGTGCGATGCGGCCGTTGTCGGCGCCGAAGCGCTCGGCCAGCATCGACACGTTGCTCGCGCTCGGCAGCGCCGCGACCAGCACGATCACAGCCAGCGCCGACGGTGCCAGCGGCAGCCCCAGCGCGATGGCGCCGCGCCCCAACGCCCAGACCGCCAGCGGGTGCAGCACCAGCTTCACGAGCACCACGGGCAGCACGTCGGCCAGCGGCGCTTTCGGCGTGGGCCCGGCACCGGTGCCCATCGCCGCCGCCACCATGGCGCTGGCGCCGTGCTCGCGCGCCAGCAGCGCCGAGCGCGCCAGCACCGCGCCGATGGTGAAGAGCGCCACGGGCGAGGCCGCGTCGGCCAGCATGGCGATGGTGCGTTCGACCGGCCCGGGCAGCGGCCAGCGCACCGCCGACAACAGCACGCCCAGCAGGATCGACCACGGCATCGGGTTCACGAGGATGCCGCGCAGCGCCTTGCGCGCGGCCAGCGTGGCGCCGTGCCGGCCCGCGCTGCCGGCACCGTCGAGCCGCGACAGCGCGATGCACAGCGACGAGGTCACGACCAGGTCGAACGCGATGGTGATGATGATCGGCCCGGCGGCCTGCGCGCCCAGCAGCGCCACCAGCAGCGGAACGCCCATGAAACCGGTGTTCGGAAAGGCCGCCACCAGCGCGCCGAAGGCCGCGTCGTTCCAGCCGATGCGCGCATTGCGCGTGAACAGCACCACGCCCGCCACCACGGCCAGCGCGCAGATGCCCCAAATCAGTGCAACGCTGCCGTCCAGCAGCTGCGCGATGGGCGTGCCGGCGCCGAAGCGCAGCAGCATGCAGGGCAGCGCGAAATACAGCACGAAGGTGTTGAGCCCCGGGATCGCCTCCAGCGGCAGGATGCGGGTGCGGGCGGCGGCATAGCCGGCCGCGATCAGGGCGAAGAAAGGAAAAGTAACAAGGAAAACAGGCAGCACGCCGGCATTGTCGTCCTCCTTCGTCGCGCGATGCCCGCTGACACGGGCGGTCGGAGCCGGGCCCGTATCATTGCCCGCTTTGCGACGGCCGCGCCCTGCGGCCCCTCCTGCCTTTTTCGCGTTCCCGCTTTCCCGGTTCCCCCCTCCCCCATGTCCCACGGTCTCAATCTCGCCCAGCAAGAAGCGGTCAACTACATGCACGGTCCCTGTCTGGTGCTCGCGGGTGCGGGCTCGGGCAAGACGCGCGTGATCACGCACAAGATCGGCCGGCTGATCCAGTCGGGCCTGAAGCCCGAGCGCATCGCGGCCATCACCTTCACGAACAAGGCGGCCGCCGAAATGCGCGAGCGCGCCAAGGACCTGATCGGGCGCGACGCGCGCAAGGTGGTGGTGTGCACCTTCCACGCGCTGGGCGTGCGCATGATGCGCGAGGACGGCCACGTGCTGGGCCTGAAGAAGGCCTTCAGCATCCTGGACGCCGACGACGTCACCAAGATCCTGAAAGACTGCGGCGGCACCGTCGACATCGCCACCGCCCGCATCTGGCAGTGGACGATCAGCAAGTGGAAGAACATGGGCCTGAACGCTGCGCAGGCCGCGGCCGCCGCGGTGGACGACAACGAGCGCATCACGGCCGAGATCATGGTCCAGTACGAAGAGCGGCTGCAGGCCTACCAGAGCGTGGACTTCGACGACCTCATCGGCATGCCGCTGAAGCTGCTGTACGAGTTCCCCGAGGTGCGCGCGAAGTGGCAGGCCATGCTGGGCCACATCCTCGTCGACGAGTACCAGGACACCAACGCCACGCAGTACGAAGTGCTCAAGGCACTGGCCGGCGAGCGCGGCCAGTTCACGGCGGTGGGTGATGACGACCAGTCGATCTACGGCTGGCGCGGCGCCACGCTGGACAACCTGAAGAAGCTGCCGGTCGACTACCCGACGCTCAAGGTCATCAAGCTGGAGCAGAACTACCGCTCCACCAGTGCCATTCTTCGCGCGGCCAACAACGTGATCGGCCCCAACCCCAAGCTGTTTCCGAAGACGCTGTTCTCCGAACTCGGCGAAGGCGAGCCGGTGCGCATCGTCGATGCCGACACCGAGCTGCACGAGGCCGAGCGCACGGTGGCGCGCATCATCAGCCTGCGCGCGGGCGACACGGTGTCGCAGGGCAAGCAGTACAAGGAGTTCCGCGACTTCGCGATCCTGTACCGCGCCAACCACCAGGCCCGCATCTTCGAACAGGCGCTGCGCAAGGCGCAGATTCCCTACAAGGTGTCGGGCGGCCAGAGCTTCTTCGACCGCGCCGAGATCAAGGACCTGTGCGGCTGGTTCCGCCTGTGGGTCAACAACGACGACGACCCGGCGTTCCTGCGCGCCATCACCACGCCCAAGCGCGGCATCGGCCACACCACGCTGGCCAGCCTGGGCAGCTTCGCGAGCCAGTACAAGCTGAGCCTGTTCGCGGCGCTGTTCAGCCCCTCGCTGCCGAGCGTGATCCCCAAGCGCACGCTCGACGGCGTGCACGAGTTCGGCCGCTACATCAACGACCTGGAGTACCGCGCGCGCCGCACCATGGGCGCCGAAGCCTCGCGCGCCTTCATGCTCGAGTGGCTCAAGGAGATCGACTACGAGCGCCATCTGTACGAAGGCGAAGACAGCGAGGCCGCGGCCGCCACGCGCTGGACCAACGTGCTGGAGTTCGTCGACTGGATGTCGCAGCGCGCCGGCGGTTCGCTCGACGACGCCTCGGGCGCCGACGACACCAACCCGAACGAGCACAAGAGCCTGCTCGAGGTGGCGCAGACCATCTCGCTGCTGTCGACCATCAGCGAGCGCGAGCAGGACCAGAACGTGGTCACGCTCTCGACGCTGCATGCGTCCAAGGGCCTGGAGTGGCCGCACGTGATGCTCATCGGCGTGACCGAGGGCCTGCTGCCCTTCAAGCTCGACGACGACAACGGCCGCCAGAAGGTGGTGAGCGACGAGACCACGCAGCGCCTGCAGGAAGAGCGCCGCCTCATGTACGTGGGCATCACGCGCGCGCAGCGCAGCCTGGCCGTGAGCTGGACCAAGAAGCGCAAGCAGGGCCGCGACATGGTGCCCTGCATGCCCAGCCGCTTCATCGCCGAGATGGGCCTGGACAAGGCCACGACCAAGGAAGACCCGCGCGAGAAACTGAAGGCGCTGCGCGCCGAGTTCGCACGCAAGGCGCTGGACAGCGCGGCCAAGGCCGCCGCCACGCCATGAGGACGACGGCGACGGTCGCAGTCGCGCTGCTTGCCGCCGCCCTCGCGGCCGGTTGCGCAACGCCCCGCGACCCCAACTGCCCCGCCGACGCACGCGAGCTGCCACTGCAGGCGCTGTACGGCCAGTGGGACGCCCGCTTCGACGACCTGCCCGGCACGGCCGTCGTGCAGCTGGGCAAGCACCCCGAGTACGCCGGCGTGCGCGGCACCATCACGCGCCGCGCCGATGCCTCAACGAAGACGACCGTCGCGCAGCTCGCGGGCGATGTCGACGACGAGGGCGCGCTGTCCATAGACGAATCGCTGGACGGCCGCGCCATCAGCGGCGTCTGGTCGGGCACGCTGCAGCCCGGCGCCTGCGGCCGCGAGTTCCGCGGCACGTGGCGCGATGCCGCGACCGAGCGCACGCACCCGTTCGTGCTGCGCAAGACCGTCGCACAGGAAGGAAAGCCATGAAGACGACACGACGACACCCTGCTTCTTTGTTCACGCTGCGCACCGTGGCCGCCGTGGCCGCATGCCTGGGCGCCGCATCTGTCGCACAAGCACAAGCCGTCGACAAGCCCGCCAGTCCGCTGGCCGACGCGCAGCTCACCTGGCAGCAGTGCGCCGCGCTCGGCGCGAACAACGAAGCGCGCCTGGCCTGCTACGACCGCTGGTCGCAACAACAGACGCTGCCCTCGGTGTCGGTGCCCGTGGCGCCGCCGGTGCTCGCGAGCACGCAACCGCCGGTGGACGGCACGATTCCGGCCACGCGCGTGGTCTCGGTCGCCACCACCGAAGGCTGCCGCGACCGCCAGTACTCGACGCTGTCGCGCTTCTGGGAACTCGAGAACGCCACCGACTGCGGCACCTTCGGCTTCCGCGGCTACCGCCCGCTCACGGTGTCGGCATCGGCCGCCACCGACAAGCCCCAGCCGCCGACCTCGCCGTCGGCCGGCCACACGGCCGAGCCCGTGGCCTACCAGGCGAACGAGATGCGCATCGGCCTGTCAGTGCGCACCAAGCTCGCGCAGGGCATGCTCACGCAGAACGACCCGATCAAGAAGGACTCGCTGTGGTTCGCCTATTCGCAGCAGTCGACCTGGCAGCTGTTCAACGGCTCGATCTCGCGGCCCTTCCGCACCACCGACCACGAGCCCGAGCTGATGTATGTCTACCCGACCGACGTCCACCTGCCCGGCGGCTGGCGCTGGCGCTATGCGGGCGTGGGCATCGTGCACCAGTCGAACGGCCAGAGCCTGCCGCTGTCGCGCAGCTGGAACCGCGTGTACCTGATGGGCGGCGCCGAGCTCGACGACCGCTTCACCGTCACGGGCCGCGTCTGGCAGCGCATGTCCGAAAGCGCCGCGAAGGACGACAACCCCGACATCGCCGACTACATCGGCCGCGCCGAAGTCACGGGCCGCTGGAACCTCAACCGCGACAACCAACTGGGCATCACGGTGCGCAACAACCTGCGCGACAGCGGCCGCGGCTCGGTGCGCCTCGAATGGCTGAAGGCCATCGGCGACCCAACCAAGAGCAACCTGCGTTTCCACACGCAGCTGTTCCATGGCTATGGCGACACGCTGGTGGACTACAACCGCAAGCGCACCGTGCTCAGCATCGGCTTGAGCCTCGTGGACTTTTAACTCGCCCCCAGTCTTCGCGCACTTCGTGTCGCTTCGCCAACCCCCACCGGGGGCAACACCAGCGGCCCGGCAAAGCCGGTTCCGCGGTGTTCCACCGGAAGATCGCAAGGAAGGATCGCTAAATGAATCACGACCTGTCTCCCGTCGATGCCACGCAGCGCGAGATCATCGCGGCCCTGCACGTGGCGCCCGTCTTCGATGCCGCCGCCGAACTCGCGCGGCGCACCGACTTCCTCGCCGACTACCTGCGCAGCACCGGCCTGAAGACGCTGGTGCTGGGCATCAGCGGCGGCGTCGATTCGCTGACCGCTGGCTGCCTCGCGCAGCGCGCGGTCGAGAAGCTGCGCGCCGAAGGCCGCGACGCCACCTTCATCGCGATGCGCCTGCCCTACGGCGTGCAGCGCGACGAGGCCGAGGCGCAGGCCGGGCTGGCGGTGATCCGCCCCGACCGCCTGCTGACGGTGGACATCCGCCCCGCCGCCGATGCGATGCTGGCCGCGCTGCGCGCCGGCGGGCAGGCCTTTCGCGATGCGGCGCACGAGGACTTCGTGCTCGGCAACATCAAGGCGCGCCAGCGCATGATTGCGCAGTTCGCGGTGGCCGGCGCGCACGACGGCCTCGTGATCGGCACCGACCACGCGGCCGAAGCGCTGATGGGTTTCTTCACCAAGTTCGGCGACGGCGCGGCCGACATCACGCCGCTCACCGGCCTCAACAAGCGCCGCGTGCGCGCCGTGGCGCAGCTGCTCGGCGCGCCCGATGCGCTGGTCTACAAGGTGCCCACGGCCGACCTCGAGTCGCTGGTGCCGGGCAAGCCCGACGAAGACGCCTTCGGCGTGAGCTACGAGCAGATCGACGATTTCCTCGAAGGCAAGCCGGTGTCGGCCGCAGCGCGCGCGGTGATCCTGTCGACGCACCGCAAGAGCGCCCACAAGCGGGCGCTGCCGGTCGAACCGCCCGTACTTGGGTAACAAACGGATCACATTGAAGTCCCCGAAAGGGATGCTTCGATGCATGTGTAAAGCATCGGACGAAAAAAAGTCGCGAAATACCAGCCTGAGAGGGACTTGATTAACCTTTAGGTATCAATTGGTGCGCTTTTGTCTGCAAGAATTTTGGACGACCGGACACACAGTCCGGCCTTCTGGAACCTCATGCTTGACGTAGTGAAACCCGAAATCCTGGTGGTCGACGACGATCCCGAAGTCTGCGAGACGCTGGTCGACCTGCTGGAGTCGTCGGGCTTTCGCGCACAGGCCGTGCCGGACGGCCTGGCCATGGCAGCCCGGCTCGACCAGCGCGCCTTCTCGCTCGTGATCATCGACCTGCGTCTGAAGAAGGAAGACGGCATCGAGCTCGCACGCCAGCTGCGCACGCGCTCGCGCATCCCGATCATCATCCTCACCGGCCAGGGCACGGCCGCCGACCGCATCCTGGGCCTCGAAACCGCCGTCGACGATTTCATCGCCAAGCCCTTCGACAACCGCGAACTGGTCGCGCGCATCCGCGCGCTGCTGCGCCGCTCGGCCGAGACCGGCATGCCGCGCTCGCTGCGCACCGACCGCCTGAGCCACGAACGCTATCTGTTCGGCCCCTGGACCCTCAACATCACCGCGCGCGAACTGCTGCACGGCGACGGCACGCCCTGCGACCTGACGCACGGCGAGTTCGCCCTGCTCGAGGTCTTCGTGCTGCATGCGAACCGCGTCATCGACCGCGAGCAACTGCTGCTCAAGACGCGCAGCGCCCAGTCGGACGCCGTGAGCCGCACGATCGACGTGCTGGTGTCGCGCCTGCGCCGCAAGATCGAAGAAGACCCGGACCATCCGCGCTTCATCTGCACGGAACGCGGCGCGGGCTACCGCTTTGCCGCGAACGTGGTGCGCTGCTGAGGCAGCAGCGCCCGCACCCGCCC
>NZ_JBWKYW010000069.1:0-33724 GCF_059423965.1 Variovorax sp. GW458-11-26-14-LB1 | reverse complement strand
CTTCCCTCCGCGAATGTCCCCCGGGCTTCGCCCTCCTCCTTGATTTCGCTGCGGGAAGCACCCAGTGCCCTGGGCACGAGGGGCGCTGCGGGTGTTCGCTGATCGCTGTCAGCCGCGCTCCGAGAACAACGCCACGATCACCTGCCGGAGCCACCGGTTGCCCGGGTCGGCCTCGAAGCGCTTGCTCCAGTGCAGCGACACGGTGAAGTCGCGCAGCGGAAACGGCGGCTCGACGATGGCGTAGCCGCCCTCGGCCGCGAAGCCGCGCGCGATGTTGCGCGGCATCACCACCGCCAGGTCGGTGGCGCGCACGATGGCCGGCAGCACCATGAAGTGCTCGGTCGTCAGGCGCAGCCGGTCTTCGAGGTTCAGCAGTTGCAGGATGCGCAGCGTGTCGGCGTGGGTGCGCACGGCCACGTAGTCGAGCTCGTGCAGCGCGGCGAGCAGCGCCTGGCCGCTGCGTCGGCGCTTCACGAAGGGGTGGTCGTGGCGCAGCAGCACGATGTAGCGGTCTTTCAGCAGCTGGGTGCGCTGGGTGTCCTCCACGTGCGGCAAAAAGCCGAAGGCGAAGTCGACCCTGCCGCTGTCCAGCGCGGTGGCGATCTCGCCCGGCGCGAGCGGCATGGTCTCCACGCGCACGCCCGGCGCCAGCTCGCGCAGCCGCGCCATCAGCGCGGGCAGAAAGCGGCCCTCGCCGATGTCGCTCATGTGGATGCGAAAGAGCTTGCGCGAGGCCGCCGGGTCGAAGCGCTCGGGCTCGGCCAGCGCCTGCTGCAGCATGGCCAGCGCCGACTGCACGGGCACCGCCAGCCGCTCGGCGCGCGGCGTGGGCGCCACGCCGCCGAGGCTGCGCGTGAACAGCGCGTCGCCCAGCAGCAGGCGCAGCCGCGTGAGGCCGTGGCTGGCCGCCGGCTGCGTGAGGCCCAGGGCCTCGGCGGCGCGGCTCACGTTGCGGGTGCGGTAGACGGCGTCGAACAACCGGAGCAGGTTGAGATCGACCGCGTCGATATGCACGCCATTCATATTCGATAGCTGGCTCATTGCATTGAAGTATGACGCAGGCCCGCCCACACTCCCGCGTTCTCCCCACGACAAGAAGCACGAGACACGATGGAAGTTTCATTCAGCAAGGAAGTGGAAATGCTGCGCCTGGGCGCGGGCGACACCTTCCACGGCGAGGGCATCCTCGCGATCACCAAGGGCCTGCTGCAATCGGGCGTGGCCTACGTCGGCGGCTACCAGGGCGCGCCGGTGTCGCACCTTCTGGACGTGATGGTGCAGGGCAAGGCCTACATGGACGAGCTGGGCGTGCACGTCGAGGCCTGCTCCAACGAGGCCTCGGCGGCGGCGATGCTCGGCGCGTCCATCCACTACCCGCTGCGCGGCGCCGTGACCTGGAAGTCGATCGTCGGCACCAACGTGGCGGCCGACGCGCTGTCCAACCTGTCGTCGCCCGGTGTGACCGGCGGCGTGCTGATCGTGGTGGGCGAAGACTACGGCGAAGGCGCCAGCGTGATCCAGGAGCGCACGCACGCCTACGCGCTCAAGTCGAGCATGTGCCTGCTCGATCCGCGGCCCGACCTGGGCGTGATGGTGCGCATGGTCGAGCAGGGTTTCCAGCTGTCGGAGGCCTCGAACATGCCCTGCCTGATGGAGCTGCGCATCCGCACCTGCCACGTGCGCGGCAGCTTCGACTGCAAGGACAACATCGCGCCCGCCGTGTCCACACGCGCGCTGATGGACGAGCCCGCCGGCTTCGACTACATGCGCCTGGCGCACCCGCCCGTCACCTTCCGCCACGAGAAGCTCAAGGGCGACGAACGCATGCCGGCCGCGCGCCGCCACATCATCGCCAACGGCCTCAACGAACTGATGCCCGGCCGGCGCCATCCCGACCTGGGCATCGTGGTGCAGGGCGGCCTGTACAACGCGCTGATCCGCAGCCTGCAGCAGCAGGGCCTGGCCGATGCCTTCGGCGACACCGACATCCCGATCCTGGTGCTCAACGTGACCTACCCGCTGGTGCCCGAGCAGGTGGCCGACTTCTGCGTGGGCAAGCGCGCGGTGCTGGTGGTGGAAGAAGGCCAGCCCGAGTACATCGAGCAGGACATCGCCACCCTGCTGCGCCGGCGCGACATCCAAACGCCGCTGCACGGCAAGGACCTGCTGCCGCAGGCCGGCGAGTACGGCGTGGAGGTGCTGTCGGGGGGCCTCGCGGCCTTTGCCGAGCGCTACCTCGGCGCGAGCGAGGCCGCCACGTCAGCGCAGGCCTGGCTGGCCGGCAACCGCGAACGCCGCGAGGCGGTGGCGCGCCGGCTCGATGCGCCGCTGCCCAACCGCCCGCCGAGCTTCTGCGTGGGCTGCCCGGAGCGCCCGGTGTTCTCGGCCCTCAAGCTCGCGCAGCAGGAGACCGGGCCGGTGCACATCGCGGCCGACATCGGCTGCCATGCCTTCGGCACCTTCGAGCCGTTTTCGATGGGCCACTCGATCCTCGGCTACGGCATGAGCCTGGCCAGCCGTGCGGGCGTAGCGCCGATGATGAACCGGCGCACGCTGTCGATCATGGGCGACGGCGGCTTCTGGCACAACGGCCTGCTCACCGGCGTGCAGAGCGCGCTGTTCAACGACGACGACGCGGTGCTGCTGATCTTCAAGAACGGCTACACCTCGGCCACCGGCACGCAGGACATCATCTCCACGCCCGACGACGAGATCAAGGAACGCGCGGTCGACAAGCAACAGAGCCTGGTCGACAAGAACCAGACCATCGAGGCCACGCTGAAGGGCCTGGGCGTGCAGTGGATGCGCACCGTCACCACCTACGACGTGGAGCGCATGCGCAAGACGCTCACCGAGGCGCTCACGAGCGACTTCAACGGCCTGAAGGTGGTGATCGCCGAGGGCGAGTGCCAGCTCGAGCGGCAGCGCCGCATCAAGCCGTGGATCGCCGGCCTGCTCAAAAAGGGCAAACGGGTGGTGCGCGTGAAGTACGGCGTCGACGAGGACGTGTGCAACGGCGACCACGCCTGCATCCGCCTGTCGGGCTGCCCCACGCTCACGCTCAAGGACAACCTCGATCCGCTGAAGGTCGACCCGGTGGCCGTGGTCATCGACGGCTGCGTGGGCTGCGGCCTGTGCGGCGCCAACGCGCACGCGGCCACGCTGTGCCCGAGCTTCTACCGCGCCGAGGTGGTGCAGAACCCGAAATGGCACGAACGCCTGCTGCACGGCCTGCGCAGCGCGATCGTCGGCGCCCTGCGCCCGGCCTGAGAAGAAAGAACAGAGACATGGAACAGAACCGTCCCACCACCCTGCTCGTGTGCGCCCTCGGCGGCGAAGGCGGCGGCGTGCTCACCGAATGGCTGGTCGACGCCGCGCGGCACGCGGGCTACGCGGCGCAGAGCACGTCGATCCCCGGCGTGGCGCAACGCACCGGTGCCACCACCTACTACCTCGAAGTGTTCCCGGTGCCGATGGCGCAGCTGGGCGGCCGGCGCCCGGTGTTCAGCCTGGGCCCGGTGCCGGGCGCACTCGACGCGATCGTCTCGTCGGAGCTGCTGGAGACCACGCGCCAGATCGGCAACGGCATGAGCGCGCCACTGCGCACGCTGGTCATCAGCTCGTCGGCGCGCGTGCTCACCACGGCCGAGCGCATGGTGCCCGGCGACGGCCGCGCCGATGCACAGCGCCTGCTGGACGTGGTCAAGGCCTTCAGCCGCGAGCACCACGTGCTCGACATGGGCGCCATGGCACGCGAGGCCGGCACGGTGGTCAGCGCCGTGATGCTGGGCGCGATCGCGGGCAGCGGCCTGTTCCCGTTCCCGCGCGAAGCCTACGAACGCGCGGTGCGCGGCGGCGACGAAGCCGCACCCGACAAGCTCGGCAAGATGGCCGCCGCCAGCCTGCGCGGCTTTGCCTCCGCCTTCGAGGCCGTGCGCGCGCCGCGCGCCCAGGCCGCCTTCGTGCAGGGCGTGCTGGCCGGCGACGACACGCGCGACGCGCCCCCGCCGCCGCAGGCCCTGCCCGACGACGTGGCGCGCCGCTTTCCGCCGGCCGTGCACGACATGCTCACGCTGGGCCATGCGCGGGTGCGCGACTACCAGGACGGCGCCTACGCCGCGCTGTACGCCGAGCGCCTCGCGCGGGTGCTCGAGGCCGAGCGCGCCGCCGATCCGTCCGGTGCGCAGGGCTTCGCGGTCACGCGCGAAATGGCGCGCTGGCTGGCGCTGTGGATGGCCTTCGACGACATCGTGCGCGTGGCCGCGCTCAAGGGCCGCGCCAGCCGCGCACAGCGCGTGCGGCAGGAAGTGCGCGCGGGCGACGACGACCTCGTGAAGGTCTTCGACCACTTCAAGCCCGGCGCGCCCGAGTTCGCGGCGCTGCTGCCGCCGTCGCTCGCGCGCCGCGTGACCGCCTGGGACCGCGCCCGCCAGTCGCGCGGGCTTGCACCCTGGGCGCTGCCGCTGCAGGTGGGCAGCCACTCGGTGCTGGGCATGGCTTCGCTGCGGCTGCTGGCCTCGCTCACCTGGCTGCGCCGGCGCGGCAGCCGCTTTGCCGAAGAGCAGGCGCTGATCGAGCGCTGGCTGGCCGCCGTCGAGACCGGCACGCGCGCGCACTGGGCGCTGGGCCGCGAGCTGGCGCTGTGCGGCCGGCTCATCAAGGGCTACGGCAGCACCAACGAACGCGGCAAGCACAACCTGCTGCACGTGATCGACGAGCTCGCGGGCCGCGCCACGCTGCAGCCCGCCGCGCGCGCCGAGGCGATTGCGGCGGCACGCGAGGCTGCGCTCGCCGACGAAGGCGGCAAGGCGCTGGACGCCGCGCTCACGCGCCACGGCGCCGCGCCGCGCCCGGTGCAGGCGCAACCCATCCGCTGGATGAAGCGGCCCAAGACAACGACCACGATCTGAGGAGACAAAGAACCATGACCCCACGTTCCGCCCCCGTTTCATCGCGCCGCCTGTTGCTGGCGCTCGCCCTGGCCGGCACCGCCCTGTGCGCGCCCGCCGTGCACGCCGACACCTGGCCCTCCAAGCCCATCAAGGTGATCGTCAACTTCCCGGCCGGCGGCGCGGCCGACCAGCTCGCGCGCGCCGTCTCGCAGCCGCTGCAGGAAGCGCTGAAGCAGCCCGTGGTGATCGAGAACCGCGGCGGTGCCAACGGCAACGTCGGCGGCGAGGCCGTGGCGCGCGCGGCGGCCGACGGCTACACGCTGCTCATGAGCTCGGGCGGCATGGTGTCGGTGAACCCGCACCTGTATGCGCGCATGAGCTTCGACCCCGCCAAGGACCTGGTGCCCGTGGCCGCGGCCGCGCGTGTGCTGGTGTTCCTGGTCACGCGGCCTTCGCTGCCGCCGACCGACGTGAAGTCGTTCATGGCCTACCTCAAGGCCAACCCCGGCAAGCTGTCGTACGGCTCGCCGGGCAACGGCAGCTCGCCGCACCTGGCGGGCGAGATGTTCAAGAGCCAGGCCGGCCTGTTCGCGCTGCACGTGCCCTACCGCGGCGCGGCGCCCGCCCTGCAGGACCTGCTGGCCGGCCAGATCGACTACGCCTTCGACCCCGGCATTGCCCTGAACCAGGTGCGCGCCGGCAAGCTCAAGCTGCTGGCCGTGGGCAGCCCGCACCGCTCGTCGCAGTTCCCCGACGTGCCCACGCTCGACGAGGCCGGCCTGCGCGGCTTCGACGCCGACACGGTGTTCGGCTTCTACGCCCCGGCCGGCACGCCGCCCGAGGTGGTGGCGCAGCTCAACACGCAGATCAACCGCGCGCTCGCGCTGCCGGCGGTGAAGGAGCGCATCGCGGCCATCGGCGGAGAACCGGCACCAGGCACGCCGGCCGACTTCCAGCGCCGCGCGGCGGCCGATTCGCAACGCTTCGGCGCGCTGATCCGCGAGCGCGGCATCAAGGCGGACTGAGCAGCCGGGACAATCGACGGATGAGCAGCACCCCCTCTCCCACCGACGCTCCCGGCAAGGAAGTCGTCTACACCGCACGCGTCGAGTTCGGCGACTGCGACCCGGCCGGCATCGTCTGGTTTCCCAATTTCTTCCGCTGGATCGACGCGGCTTCGCGCCACTTCTTCGCCGAGTGCGGCGTGCCGCGCTGGGAGGAAACGGCCCAGACGCTCGGCGTGATCGGCACGCCGCTGGTCGACACGCACACGCGCTTCGTCAAGGCGGCCAGCTACGGCGACACGCTGCAGATCGCGGTGCGCATCACCGAATGGCGCGACAAGAGCTTCGTGCAGACCTACCGCGTGACGCGTGGCGACGACCTGATCCTCGAATGCGAAGAGGTGCGGATCTTTGCCGCGAAGCGCGAAGGCGGCGGCATCCGCGCGGTGCCGATTCCGCCGACGATCCGCGCGCTCTGCGCGGGCTGAACAAGGCACGCAGGTTCAGGCCGCGTCGCGACGCAGCTGCGCGAGCAGGCCTTCCACGCCGAGGTCGATCAGGTCGAAGGCCTCGATGAAGGCCTGGTGGCCGCCGTACCACGGGTCGGGCACGTCGCCGCCGATGGCATCGGCGAACTCCGAGAGCAGGCGCACCTTGCGCCCCGCATCGCCGGGCGCACGTCGGCGCAATGCGGCGCAGTGCTGCTGCGTCATGCCGACGAGCCAGTCGAAGCGTTCGAAGTCGGCCGCATGCACCTGGCGTGCGCGGTGCGCGGGCATCGCGATGCCGCGCCGCAGGGCCTCGGCCACCGAGCGCGGGTCGGGCGGATTGCCGCGCTCCTCGTCGGAGATGGCGGCGCTGTCGACCTCCACCGCGAAGCCCGCGCGCTGCGCCTTGTGAAGCAGCAATGCGTGCGCGGTCGGCGAGCGGCAGATGTTCCCTGTGCACACGAACAGGATGGCGGGGGGGCTTGGTTTCATGCGCGTCGACTATAGGCACAGCGGACAGGCATTCGGCATAGGCCACCCTACCCACCGCATCCCCCGGTCGGGGGATGCCACGAGGGAGCGAGGGCGAATCGCACCCCCTCTCTCCAATGGACAGCTCCCATATCTTCGGTATCGCCTGACACACCTCCTTGCGCTTCACTACGGCCCTTGGTCAGTGCAAAGGAGGTCACGATGCCCCGACCCAGTCTTCACAGCGCGAGCATCACGCTGAAACTTCCCTTCGACATGAGCGCCGCGCAAGAGGTCGAGGCCCTGCGCGCCGCGGGCATTCCGGTGGACGACCTGGGCAATGCCATCTCGGGCTTCCTGTTCGTGCGCTTCAGCAACGGCTGGCGCAGCGACTCGAACATCTTCCGCTGGTTTCCGGCCCCTATCGAACGCAGCGCGAACGAGGTCCAGCTCCACGTCACGCAGCCCCGACGCAGCCTGTTGCTTCATGCCAAGGGTTGACGCTGCCAATGATGCGGTGCAACAATCCGGAAATCATCATTTCGGAGCCCCGTGCGTGGACAGTGCCAGTTGGATCAGTGACAAGACGCGTGCCTCGGCAGGCGTGACACCCCCGGCCCTCTAGCGCAGGCAGCTCCCGCGCTTGCGGCCGCCGTGTCCGCAGCGCGAACCCCTTGCCCCTCGGGCAAGCGGCTCCCCCTACCGATTCCCGTTGTTCTTCGTCGCTGACTTTTTCAGTCAGCTTGCGTGCGTCCGTGCGCGAGGCCCTTCAGCGTGAAGGAGCCTTGTCATGCGCCAGTTTCAAATTCGTCCGTTGCATCCGCAGGTGCAACCGTCGCACGGTCGCCCGTCGGCGCACGCCGGTGCGCCTGTGCGTGTGAACCTGGCCCCGCACGTCGACGACGAGCAGGCCCTGGACCGCGCCGCCGCGCTGTGGACCACGCGCCGCATCCGCAGCTTCTTCCTGCTGCTCGACCCACCCGGCCACGGCACCACACGCCGCTGAAGCCCGCCCCTGCCACCCCCACAGAACAGGAGGCCCTCATGGACCCGGACCCTTGCTTGCGCCGCTGTGCGCCGCCTTCACTGCCCGATCGATCCCCCATTCACCTCGCAGCCTGCCGCGCTGCGGAGGAGCCCCGCCGGCTGACTGCTGAGTAAGCACGTCGTCACGGGCGTTTCCTTCCTTCGCGGCGCGCCGCACCCGAAGGAGAAACACCCATGACCCGCGAACGCCTGCGGCGTGTCGTGCGGACGGCCACGGCCGCCCGTTCCAACGCCCGCCCTCTTACCTTCCGCCGCCGCGCGCCAAGCCGCGCCTGGCTCGCCACGCTCTGCGGCCTGGCCGCCACGCAGACCCACGCCGCCGGCGGACACCATTCGGTGGACGACGCCGCCATCCTCGATCCGGGCCAGTGCCAGATCGAGACCTGGGCTGGCCAGCGCCTCGTGCACCTCGGCCCGGCTTGCCGCGTCGGCCCTGTCGAGCTGGGCCTGAACCTCGAACGCGAGCGCGGTGCCGACGGCCGCACCGTGCGCGCCGGCCCGCAGATCAAATGGACCTTTGCACTCACCGACACGCTGAGCACCGGCGTGCTCGCCTCGGCCACGTGGCAGCGCAGTGATGCCGGCCACGCCTCGCTGCGCCTGGCCGACAGCAGCGTGGTGATCCCCGTCACCTGGCAGTTCGACGACGCCTGGCGCGCCCACCTGAACCTGGGCCGCGACTTCCATCGCGCGCAGCCGAGCACCAGCCACTCGGGCGCGGCGCTCGAATGGGCCGCCCTGCCCGCGCTGTCGCTCGTGGCCGAGCGCTTCCGCGAAGGCGGACGCAACGCCTTGCGCGCCGGCCTGCGCTGGACGGCCACGCCGTCCGTCAACGTCGATCTCAGCCATGCCCGCGACCTGGGCCACGACGGCCCGCGCGGCTGGACGCTGGGCCTCACCTGGGCGTTCGCTCGCTGAGCGCCCCCCCACAGGAGAAGAACAATGAAAAACGTCCTGAAGTCCTTTTTCGAAAGCTTCCTGCGCAGCCGCCACATGCGGCACCACTTCGAGCGCTGGCAGACGCTGCTGAGCGCCAAGCCCAGCAGCCTCGGCTCGGCCGCGATGCCACCCGAGATCGCCAAGGCGCTGGCCACCGCCTCGCACACCGACGCGGGCGAGGTGCTGGTGCGCATGAACAGCTCGTCGCAAGGCCTCACCGAAGCGCACGCACTGGCGCTGCGCAAGCGGCTGGGCAGCAACGAGGTGCGCCACGAGCAGCCGCTGCCGTGGTGGAACCACCTGTGGCAGTGCTACCGCAACCCCTTCAACCTGCTGCTGACGGTGCTCGCGCTGGTCTCGTACATCACCGAGGACACGAAGGCCACGGTGGTGATCGGCAGCATGGTGCTGCTGTCGACCGTGCTGCGCTTCCTGCAGGAGTCGCGCTCCAACAAGGCCGCCGACCGGCTCAAGGCGATGGTCAGCAACACCTCGACGGTGCTGCGCCCCGCGCCCGGCGAGAAGGCCGGCCGCGCCGGTGACGACGGCTTCGACCTCGCGCACGCCGGCACGCAACGCATCGAAGTGCCGATGCGCGACCTCGTGCCCGGCGACGTGATCGCGCTGTCGGCCGGCGACATGATCCCGGCCGACGCGCGCCTGCTCTCGGCCAAGGACCTGTTCATCAGCCAGTCGGCACTCACCGGCGAATCGATGCCGGTGGAGAAGTTCGCCGCCACCGCGGCCGACCACCAGGCCGGCGTGCTGGAGCGCGACAACCTGCTGTTCATGGGCACCAACGTGATCAGCGGCACCGCCACCGCGGTGATCGTGCACACGGGCGAGCGCACCTTCTTCGGCGCGCTGGCCCAGCGCGTGAGCGCGACCGACCGCGGCACCACCGCCTTCCAGGCCGGCATCAACCGCGTGAGCTGGCTGCTGATCCGCTTCATGCTGGTGATGGCGCCGCTGGTGCTGGTGATCAACGGCGTGACCAAGGGCGACTGGTGGGAGGCGGCGCTGTTCGCGCTGTCGATCGCGGTAGGCCTCACGCCCGAAATGCTGCCGATGATCGTGACGGCCACGCTGGCCAAGGGCGCCGTCGTGATGTCGCGCCGCAAGGTGATCGTGAAGCGGCTCGAAGCCATTCACAACTTCGGCGCGATGGACGTGCTGTGCACCGACAAGACCGGCACGCTCACGCAGGACCGCATCGTGCTCGAACGCCACACCAACGCCTGGGGCGAAGACTCCGACCACGTGCTGCAGCAGGCCTACCTCAACAGCTTTCACCAGACCGGGCTGAAGAACCTGCTCGACAAGGCCGTGCTCAGCCACGCCGAGGTGCAGCTCGACACGCAGCTGCAGACAAGCTGGCGCAAGGTCGACGAAGTGCCCTTCGACTTCTCGCGCCGCCGCATGTCGGTGGTGGTGGCGCACGGCGAGGACGAGCACCTGCTGATCTGCAAGGGCGCACTCGAAGAGATCCTGTCGGTGTGCACCTCGGTCGAACGCGGCGCCGAAGTGCTCGCGCTCGACGCCGACGTGATGGCGCGCATCCACCGCGTGGCCTCGGAGCTCAATGCCCAGGGCCTGCGCGTGGTGGCCGTGGCCAGCCGCACGCTGCACGCCGACGCGCGCAAGCCGGCCTACGGCGTGGCCGACGAGGCCGGGCTCACGCTGCTGGGCTACGTGGCCTTTCTCGATCCGCCGAAGGAATCGACCGCGCCCGCGCTGCAGGCGCTGGCCGCGCACGGCGTGGCGGTGAAGGTGCTGACCGGCGACAACGAGCTGGTCACGCGCAAGGTCTGCGGGGACGTCGGCATCGACGCCGGACGCATGGTGCTGGGCCACGAGGTCGAGCGCATGAACGAGGCCGAGCTGCGGCAGGTGGTCGAAATGCGCCAGGTGTTCGCCAAGCTCACGCCCGCGCACAAGGAGCGCATCGTGCAGGCGCTGCATGCCAACGGCCATGTGGTCGGCTTCATGGGCGACGGCATCAACGACGCGCCCGCGCTGCGCGCCGCCGACATCGGCATCTCGGTGGACGGCGCGGTGGACGTGGCCAAGGAATCGGCTGACATCATCCTGCTCGAGAAGAGCCTGATGGTGCTGGAGCAAGGCGTGGTCGAAGGCCGCCGCACCTTCGCCAACATGCTCAAGTACATCAAGATCACGGCCAGCTCGAACTTCGGCAACGTGTTCTCGGTGCTGGTGGCCAGTGCGTTCCTGCCCTTCCTGCCGATGCTGCCGCTGCACCTCCTGGTGCAGAACCTGCTGTACGACGTGTCGCAGATCGCGATCCCGTTCGACAACGTGGACGAGGAGTTCCTGAAGACGCCGCAGCGCTGGAACCCGGCCGACCTGGGCCGCTTCATGGTGTTCTTCGGGCCGCTGAGCTCGGTGTTCGACATCCTGACCTACACCGTGATGTGGTTCGTGTTCGCAGCCAATTCGGTGGAGCACCAGACGCTGTTCCAGTCGGGCTGGTTCATCGAGGGCCTGCTGTCGCAGACGCTGATCGTGCACCTGATCCGGACCCGCAAGATTCCGTTCCTGCAAAGCCGCGCGGCCTGGCCGCTGCTGGCGATGGGCGCGGCCATTGCGGCCGTGGGCATCTGGCTGCCGATGGGGCCGCTGGCGCACTACTTCAAGCTGCAGGCGCTGCCGCTCGCGTACTTCCCGTGGCTGGTGCTGATGCTGGTCGGCTACGCGACGCTGACGCAGGCCGTGAAGGGCTGGTACGCACGCAAATACGGCTGGCAGTAAGACAACAAGAACCACCCGGCGGACGCAGGGTCGCGGCTGTCACACAAGGCCGCTACCCTGCTTCGCACACAGAGGATCAGGAGGATCACTCATGGAAGCCATTCGCCACATCAACCTGCCTTCGCTGCTGGACACGCTGGTCAGCGTGGGCGCGGCCTTTCTGCTGGGCTCGCTGATCGGCTTCGAGCGCCAGGTGCGCCAGCGCACCGCGGGGCTGCGCACCAACACGCTGGTGGCCGTGGGCGCGGCCGTGTTCGTCGACATGGCGGCCCGCCTGGGCGGCCCCGACGGCGCGGTGCGCGTGGTCGCCTACGTGGTCTCGGGCATCGGCTTTCTCGGTGCCGGCGCGATCATGAAGGAAGGCGCCAACATCACCGGCCTGAACACGGCGGCCACGCTGTGGGGATCGGCCGCGGTGGGCGCCTGCGCGGGCGCCGATCTGCTGGGCGAAGCATTGATCGCCGCGCTCTTCGTGCTGGCGAGCAACACGCTGCTGCGGCCGGTGGTGAACCGCATCAACCGCCGCCCGGTGCACGAGGAATCGAGCGAGGCCACCTACACGGTGCGCGTGATCTGCTCACGCGCGGCGCGGCCCGAGGTGATGGACCAGCTGCTGGTGCAGCTGGAAGCCGCGAACTACCCGGTGCGCGACATCGACCAGCACGCCTTCGGACAGGCCGACACGGAGATTGCCGCGACGCTGTACGCCACCGCGGTCGAGCCCGAAGAGCTCGACCAGGTGATCGCGGAACTGGAAACGCTGGAAGGCGTCCAGCAGGCGTTCTGGAACGCCTCCGCCGAAGACTAGTTAAACGCCGAGGATCGAAACAGCCTTGGTGTTCAGGTAGGCCTCGATCGCCTCCGGACCACCTTCCGAACCGTAGCCCGAATCCTTCACGCCGCCGAACGGCATTTCCGGCGAAGGCGTGGCGGGCTGGTTGATCCACAGCATGCCCAGCTCGAGCTTCTGGCTCAGCAGGTGCGCGCTCTTGATCGACTTGGTGAAGGCGTAGCCGGCCAGGCCGAAGGGCAGGCGGTTGGCTTCGGTGATGGCTTCTTCGAGCGTGTCGAAACCGCGGATGGCGGCGATGGGGCCGAAGGGTTCGTTGTTGAACACGTCGGCGTCCAGCGGCACGTCGGTGATGACGGTGGGCGCGAAGAAGTTGCCGGTGTCGCCGACGCGTTCGCCGCCAGTGGCGATGGTGGCGCCCTTCTTGCGCGCGTCTTCCAGCACATGGGCCATGGCCGTGAGGCGGCGGGCGTTGGCCAGCGGGCCGAGGTTGGTGCCTTCGGCCAGGCCGTCGCCCATCTTCAGGCCTTCGGCGTGCTTGACCAGCAGGCTCGCGAACTCATGGCGCAGGCTGTTGTGCACCAGGAAGCGGGTCGGCGAGATGCAGACCTGGCCCGCGTTGCGGAACTTGGCCGCACCGGCGGCCTTGACGGCCAGCGCCACGTCGGCGTCTTCGGCCACGATCACCGGGGCGTGACCGCCCAGTTCCATCGTGACGCGCTTCATGTGCGAACCGGCCAGTGCGGCCAGCTGCTTGCCGACCGGGGTCGAGCCGGTGAAGGTGACCTTGCGGATGATCGGGTGCGCGATGAGGTAGCTCGAGATCTCGCCCGGGTTGCCGAACACCAGGCCCACCACGCCGCCCGGAATGCCGGCGTCGACAAAGGCCTTGAGCAGCGCGGCCGGCGAGGCCGGGGTTTCCTCGGGCGCCTTCACCAGGAAGGAGCAGCCGGTGGCCAGTGCGGCGCCGAGCTTGCGCACGATCTGGTTGACGGGGAAGTTCCACGGCGTGAAGGCCGCGACGGGGCCGACCGGCTCCTTGATGACCAACTGCTGCGCGGCCAGGTTGCGCGAGGGCACGATGCGGCCGTACACGCGGCGGCCTTCGTCGGCGAACCACTCGATGATGTCGGCGGCGGCCATCATTTCGACCTTGGCTTCGCCCAGCGGCTTGCCTTGTTCCTGCGTCAGCAGCTTGGCGATGTCCAGGGCGCGTTCGCGGATCAGGCCGGCGGCGCGGCGCATCACGGCGGCGCGCTCGTTGGCGGGCGTGTCGCGCCAGGCTTCGAAGCCGCGCTGGGCGGCGGCCAGGGCGCGGTCGAGGTCGACGATGCTGGCGTGCGCCACCTTGCCGATGGCCTTGCCGGTGGCGGGGTTCAGCACGTCGAGCGTCTTGCCGTCGGCGGCGTCGACCCATTGGCCGTCGATCAGCAGGCGGGTGTCGGTGTAGGTGGCGGTCATGGCGAACTCTTTCCTTCGAGGACTGGATGGTGAAAACGAAACGGGAAATCGGGCGCGCGGCGCGGCACCCCGTGGGGGTGCGCATGCGACAACGGCGGCCAAGCGCCGCCGGGGCCGTAGATTAACCTGAGTTCACAAAGCTTGCCGGCGGCCCCCGCCAGGGGCCGGGGCGCGCCTACAGCACGAGGATCGCGCGGAAGTCGTTGACGTTGGTGTTCGTCGGACCGGTCACGAACAGGTCGCCGATGGCGTCGAAATAGCCGTAGGCGTCGTTGCGGTCGAGGTGGTCGGACAGCTTCCTGCCCTGCGCCGTGGCGCGCGCCAGGGTGTCGGGCGTGACGAAGGCGCCGGCGTTGTCTTCCACGCCGTCGATGCCGTCGGTGTCGGCGGCCAGCGCCCAGACCTGCGGCTGGCCCATGAGCGCGCCGGCCAGGCCCAGGCAGAACTCGCCGGCCCGCCCGCCGCGGCCCTTGGCCTGGCCGGGCTGGCGCGGACGGATGGTGACGGTGGTTTCGCCGCCCGACAGGATGACGCAGGGCCGGACGAAGGGCTCGCCGCGCAAGGCCACGGCGCGGGCGAGTGCCGCGTGCACCTTGCCGACTTCGCGCGATTCGCCTTCCATTTCGTCGCTCAGCACGTGCACGCCGATGCCGGCGGCGCGCGCGGCCGCGGCGGCGGCTTCGAGCGACTGCTGCGGCGTGGCGATGAGGTGCGTGCTGTGGCCGGCGAACACGGCGTCGTCGGGCTTGGGAGTTTCGAGCGTGCCGCTTTCGAGCTGCGCACGCACGGGCGCCGGCACTTCGATGCCGTAGCGGTCGAGGATGGCCAGCGCGTCGGCGCAGGTGGTGGCGTCGGGCACGGTGGGGCCGCTGGCGATCACGGCCGGGTCGTCGCCGGGCACGTCGCTGATGGTGAGCGTGACCACGCGCGCCGGCGCACAGGCCGCCGCGAGCCGGCCGCCCTTGATGCGCGACAGGTGCTTGCGCACGCAGTTCATCTCGCCGATATGGGCGCCGCTGTCGAGCAGTTGCTTGTTGATGCGCTGCTTGTCGGCCAGCGTGAGGCCTTCGGCCGGCAGCACCAGCAGCGACGAGCCGCCGCCGGAGATGAGGCACAGCACGAGGTCGTCGGCCGTGAGTCCCTGCGTGAGCGCCAGGATGCGCTCGGCCGCCTGCTGGCCGGCCGCGTCGGGCACGGGGTGCGCGGCCTCGACGAGCTCGATGCGCTGCGGCACGCCTGCGGGGCGCGGCGGAATGTGGTCATAGCGCGTGACGACCAGGCCCGACAGCGGGGCATCGGCCGGCCACAGCGCTTCGAGCGCCTGCACCATCGAACCGCCGGCCTTGCCGGCGCCCAGCACCACGGTGCGGCCCTTGGGCGGCTGGGGCAGATGCGCGCCCAGCGTGGACAGCGGCAGTGCGCGGTCCACCGCCACGCGGTACAGGTGTTCGAGAAAAGCGCGCGGGGCTTCGCGCGGATCGGGAGCTGTTGCTGAGGGCGAGGTCGATGCGGTCATGGCTTGCGTGTTGTCTCCATTCGGCGATTGTGCGACGACCGGTGGCCCGCCCTCGCAGGCCACGGTCTGCTAGTTCGTCTTGGCGCCGGCCTGGAACCAGCGGCTGATGAGCGCCCGCTCTTCGTCGGTGATGTTGGTCGCGTTGTTCATCGGCATGATCTTGGTCACCACGACCTGCTGGTAGATCGCCTGGGCGTGCGCCGTCACCTGGTCGGGCGTGTCGACGCGCACGTTCTTCATCTGCACGGCCGCGCCGTGGCACATGAAGCAGCGCTGCTCGAGCACCTTCTGCACGTCCTGGTAGGCCACGGCGGGCACCGCCTGGGCGGCGCTGGCCGCAACCGGCGCCACTGGCTCGGGCTTCATCCACACGATCGTGAGACCCAGCACCGCGATGCCGACCATGGCGTAGGGCAGCGGGTTGCCCGCGTTGCCCAGCTTGAAGCGGTGGCGCACCACGAAGAACTGCCGGATGGCCGCGCCGCCGAGCATGATCAGCAGCAGCACGATCCAGTTGTACTTGTGCGTGTAGGTGAAGCTGTAGTGGTTGCTCAGCATCGCGAACAGCACCGGCAGCGTGAAGTAGGTGTTGTGCACGCTGCGCTGCTTGCCGCGCTGGCCGTGCACGGGGTCGACCGGGCGGCCTTCGCGCAGCGCCTTCACGTTCTTGCGCTGGCCCGGGATGATCCAGAAGAACACGTTGCCGCTCATGGTGGTGGCCATCATGGCGCCCACCAGCAGGAAGGCCGCGCGGCCCGCGAACCACTGGCAGGCCAGCCAGGTCGCGAAGGCGATGAAGACCGCGATCAGCACGCCGACGATGGTGTCGCCGTTCTTGCGGCGCCCGAAGATCTGGCAGATGCCGTCGTAGACCATCCAGAACACGACGAAGAAGGCCAGCGCCACGGCAATGGCGGCGCCTGGTTGCCAGTCCATCTTGCTCTTGTCGATGAGGTACGTGCTCGCGTTCCACAGGTACGACATCGTGAAGAGCGCAAAGCCCGTCAGCCAGGTCGAATAGCTTTCCCAGTACGACCAGTGCAGGTGGTCGGGCAGCTTCTTGGGCGCCAGCGCGTACTTCTGGCTGTTGTAGAAGCCGCCGCCGTGCACGGCCCATTGCTCGCCGCCCACGCCCTTGTCGAGCGATTCCTGGTCCTGCGGCTTCTCGAGGCTGTTGTCCAGCATCACGAAGTAGAAGGAGGCGCCGATCCAGGCGATGGCGGTGATGACGTGGACCCAGCGCAGCAGCAGGTTGGCCCAGTCGAGGTAGTAGCTTTCCATGTGCTCTCTCTCAACCCTGTTGGCGCGTGGGGGCGCCAAGGAGGGGTTTCAGCCTGCTCACCACCGCGGGCGCTGTAAGCAGAGAAAGTGCCGCGAACGCAGGTCCGTTGAAATGGACCTCGCTCCGCTGCGGCTTGTTGTGGACCGAAAGTGTATACAGTTTTGGCACGAGGCGGGATGCTATTTGCGGCGTCGCCGCCAAGGGAAAACCCTGTTCAGCCCAGCGATTGCAACAACTGTGCCGCCACGGCGACCGCGATCACCTCGGGCTCCTTGCCCGTGATGCCAGGCACGCCAATCGGGCAGGTGACGCGCGCCAGTTCGTCGGCCGTGAAGCCACGCGCCTCCAGCCGGTGGCGAAAGGTGGCCCATTTGGTCTTGCTGCCGATGAGGCCGATGTAGGGCAGGTCGTTGCGCGCGCGCAGGCGCTTCAGGCAGGCGATGACGATGTCCAGGTCTTCGGCATGGCTGAAGCTCATGATCAGCACGCGGCTGCCGGGCGCGAGCGCGGCCACGGCGTCCTGCACGGGCTCGGAGTGCTCGGTGTCGATCTGCGCGGGCAGTGCGTCGGGGAACACGCCGTCGCGGCTGTCGATCCAGCGCACCGAGAACGGCAGCACGGCCAGCAGGCGCGCCAGCGCGGCGCCCACGTGGCCGCCGCCGAACAGCGCGACGGGCTCGAGTTGCGCGACCAATTCTTTTTGCAACGCGGGCGCGTCGGCCGCGCCGATGCGCCGGTAGGTCAGGAACATCACGCCGCCGCAGCACTGGCCCAGGCTCGGGCCCAGCGGGTAGCGCTGCACGCCGTCGAGGCTGCGGGTGCCGGCCAGGATTTCGCGCGCTTCCTGCGTGGCCTGGAACTCGAGTTGCCCGCCGCCGATGGTGGCCGTGAGCCCGTCGGCCCAGACGGCCATCCAGGTGCCGGCCTCGCGCGGGGCCGAGCCTTGCGTCGATTCGACGCGCACCAGAACCGCGTCTTCGGTGCGAAGACGCGCCAGCAATTGATCGACCGCACCGTTCATGACCGATACCTTCGGTTGCCGAGGCGGCAACAACTCACGGTATAACCCCGGCGATGATGACGAACCGCCAGCTTACGCCGCGCCGCCTCGCCTGGGCCGCCACTGTTCTTTCCGCCTTGTGGCTCGCCGGCTGCGGCTCGACGGGCTCGGTGCCCGGCCAGCTGAGCGGCGCCAGCAACGCACAGGGCAGCGGGCCCGCGCCGCGTGCCTCCAGCGCAGCCACCGCGCGCGAGTACCGCCGCGACGCCGCACGCCACATCTACAACGCCAACCCCTCGCGCATCTACAAGGGCCAGATGCCGCCGCTGCTGTACGCGGTCGGCACCCTGCAGGTGAACCTGGACGCCGGCGGCAAGGTGGTCTCGATGCACTGGCTGCGCGCGCCCAAGCACGCGCCCGAGGTGATCGCCGAGATCGAGCGCGCCGTGCTGCAGGCCGCGCCCTTCCCGCCCGCCCAGCGCCTGGGCGCGGTCACCTGGACCGACACCTGGCTGTGGGACAAGAGCGGACGCTTCCAGCTCGACACCCTGACCGAAGGGCAGCAACAAGGCGACTGACCTCAGGAGCCGCGGTACGTGGAGTAGCTCCACGGGCTGACCAGAAGCGGCACGTGGTAGTGCTGGTCGGTGTGCGCCACGCCGAAGTCCAGCGCCACCTTGTTCAGGAAGTTCGGCTCCGGCAGCGTCACGCCGCGGGCCTTGAAATAACCCGCCACGTCGAACACCAGGCGGTAGGTGCCGACCTTGATCGAGTTGTTGTCGTAGAGCGGCCCGTCGCTGCGGCCGTCCGAATTCAGCGTGAAGCGCTTCACCAGCGTCGCGGCGTCGCCGTCGGTGGTGTACAGCGCCACCTCCATGCCGGCCGCGGGGCCGCCGTGCATCGTGTCCAGTACGTGAGTGCTCAAGCCCATGGGGCCTCCTTCAAAGGGTGTCGGATCGGTGAGATCGGGGTGCGGGAAATTCCGGTGGACAAAAGTGTATACAGTTACCGGCTTTGGGTCTATCATGAAAAACATGGAGTCCTCCACCACCCGTTCGATCGTCGATGCCCTCACGAAGGCCATCGTCGAGCACCGCCTTCAGCCCGGCACCAAGCTCGCCGAGCAGAAGCTGGCCGATCACTTCGGCGTGTCGCGCACCTTGGTGCGCCAGGCGCTGTTCCAGCTCTCGCAGAACAAGCTGATCCGGCTCGAGCCGGCGCGCGGCGCCTTCGTGGCCGCGCCCGCCGTCGACGAGGCCAAGCAGGTGTTCGCCGTGCGCCGCATGCTCGAGGCCGAAATGACCCGCGCCTTCGTGCGCAGCGTCACGCCCGCCAAGATCAAGGCGCTCAAGGAGCATGTGGCGCTCGAGAAATCGGCCGTCGGCGGCGAAGACGTGTCGGGCCGCACCGAGCTCTTGGGCGACTTCCACGTGCGCATGGCCGAGCTCATGGGCAACCAGGTGCTGGCGCAAATTCTGGGCGAGCTGATCTCGCGCTGCGCCCTCATCACGCTCATGTACCAGAGCACCAGCGCCGCCGAGCACTCCAACGACGAGCACGCCGACATCGTGAAGGCGCTGGCCGCGCGCGACGAGGAACTCGCTGTGCGCCTCATGACCGAGCACCTGGAACACGTCGAGGCCAACCTCACCTTCGACCGCAAGGTCCCGACCAACGACATCTCCCTCGCGCTGTCCTGATCCACACCATGACCGTCTACGACACCACCCTGCCCTACCCGCGCGACCTGATCGGCTACGGCCGCAACCCGCCCCATGCCCGCTGGCCCGGCGGTGCGCGCGTGGCGGTGCAGTTCGTCCTCAATTACGAAGAAGGCGGCGAGAACGCCACGCTGCACGGCGACGCGGGCTCGGAGCAGTTCCTGTCCGAGATGTTCAACCCGGCGAGCTTCCCCGACCGGCACATCAGCATGGAAGGCATCTACGAGTACGGCTCGCGCGCCGGCGTGTGGCGCATCCTGCGCGAGTTCGAAAAGCGCGGCCTGCCGCTCACCGTCTTCGGCGTGGGCATGGCGCTGCAGCGCTACCCCGAACTCACCGCCGCCTTCAAGGAACTCGGCCACGAGATCGCCTGCCACGGCTGGCGCTGGATCCATTACCAGAACCTCGATGAAGCCACCGAGCGCGAGCACATGCGCCTGGGCATGGAAGCCATCGAAAAGCTCACCGGCGAGCGCGCGCTCGGCTGGTACACCGGCCGCGACAGCCCGCGCACGCGCCGCCTCGTGGCCGACTACGGCGGCTTCGAGTACGACAGCGACTACTACGGCGACGACCTGCCCTTCTGGATGAAGGTGCAAAAGACCGACGGCAGCGTCGTGCCCCAGCTCATCGTGCCCTACACGCTCGACTGCAACGACATGCGCTTTGCGCTGCCGCAGGGCTACTCGCACGCCGACCCGTTCTTCCAGTACATGAAGGACACCTTCGACGCGCTGTACGCCGAAGGCGACCCGAACGGCGACGACAGCCCCAAGATGATGAGCATCGGCATGCACTGCCGCCTGCTCGGCCGCCCCGGCCGCATCACGGCGCTGCAGCGCTTTCTCGACCACATCGCCACGCACGACAAGGTCTGGGTCTGCCGCCGCGTCGACATCGCACGCCACTGGAAGCAGGCACACCCCTTCGAAGCCGGAGCCGCATCATGAGCACCCCCCTCCTCACCCTTGCCCAACTCAACGCCGCAGGGCCGGCCGCTGCCGTTGCCATGCTCGACGGCGTGTACGAACACTCGCCCTGGATCGCGCAGCGCGCGCTGGTGCAGCGCCCCTTCCGCTCGCTCGCGCATCTGAAGCACGCGCTGGTGCAGGCGTTGGCCGCGTCGTCGGCCGACGAGCAGATCGGCCTGATCCGCGCCCACCCCGAGCTCGCCGGCAAGGCCATGGTCAGCAAGACGCTCACCGCCGAGTCGACCAACGAGCAGAACAAGGCCGGCCTCACCGACTGCACGCCCGAAGAGTTCGCGCAGATCCAGAAGCTCAACGCCGACTACAACGCGAAGTTCGGCTTCCCGTTCATCCTGGCGGTGCGCGGCCCGCGCGGCACGGGTCTCGCCAAGCGCGAGATCATCGAGACCTTCGCGCGCCGGCTGCACAACCACCCGAGCTTCGAACTCGGCGAGGCGCTGCGCAACATCCACCGCATCGCCGAGATCCGCCTGAACGACAAGTTCGGCGCCGACATCACGCTCGGCAACGACGTGTGGGACTGGCAGGAGCAGCTGTCGGTGCACACCGACCCCGGCTATGCCGAGAAGGGCCAGCTCACCGTCACCTACCTGACCGACGCGCACCGCGCCTGCGCCGCGAACATCTCGGGCTGGATGCGCGACTGCGGCTTCGACTCCGTACACATCGATGCCGTGGGCAACGTGGTCGGCCGCTACGAAGGCGCCACGCCCGACGCCAAGACCCTGCTCACCGGCTCGCACTACGACACCGTGCGCAACGGCGGCAAGTACGACGGCCGCCTGGGCATCTTCGTGCCCATGGCCTGCGTGCGCGAACTCAAACGCCAGAACCGCCGCCTGCCCTTCGCCTTCGAAGTCGTCGGCTTCGCCGAAGAAGAAGGCCAGCGCTACAAGGCCACCTTCCTCGGCTCGGGCGCGCTCATCGGCCACTTCGACCCACGCTGGCTCGACCAGAAGGACGCCGACGGCATCACCATGCGCGAGGCCATGCAGCACGCCGGCCTGAAGGAAGAAGACATTCCGAAGATCCAGCGCGACCCGGCGCGCTACCTCGGCTTCGTCGAAGTGCACATCGAGCAGGGCCCCGTGCTCACCGAGCTCGACCTGCCGCTGGGCATCGTCACCTCCATCAACGGCAGCGTGCGCTACGTGGGCGAAGTCATCGGCATGGCCAGCCACGCCGGCACCACGCCCATGGACCGCCGCCGCGACGCCGCCGCCGCCGTGGCCGAACTCATCCTCTACACCGAGCAGCGCGCCGCCAAAGACGGCGACTCGGTCGGCACCGTGGGCATGCTCGAAGTGCCGAGTGGCTCGATCAACGTCGTGCCCGGCCGCTGCAAGTTCAGCCTCGACCTGCGCGCGCCCAACAACGCACAGCGCGACGCGCTGGCCAACGACGTGGTCGCCGCACTGAAGGACATCTGCGAACGCCGCGGCGTGCGCTACGAACTCGAGGAAACCATGCGCGCCGCCGCCGCACCGAGCGAACCCGCCTGGCAGCAGCGCTGGGAACAGGCCGTCGACGCGCTGGGCATTCCGCTTTTCCGCATGCCCAGCGGCGCCGGCCACGACGCGATGAAGCTGCACGAGGTGATGCCGCAGGCCATGCTCTTCGTGCGCGGCATCAACTCGGGCATCAGCCACAACCCGCTCGAGTCGAGCACCAACGACGACATCCAGCTCGCCGTGCAGGCCTTCCAGCTCCTGCTGGACAACCTCGCCGCCGAACAAGCCCACTGACCGACCCCACAAGAACAACCACCATGACCGACTACGCCAAACTCGACGCCTGGATCGACGCCCACTTCGACGAGGAAGTGCAATTCCTGCAGCAACTGGTGCAGGTGCCCACCGACACCCCGCCCGGCAACAACGCACCGCACGCCGAGCGCACCGCCGAGCTGCTGAAGGACTTCGGCCTCGATGCCGAGAAGCACGCCGTGCCCGCGCAGGACGTGAAGGACTACGGCCTCGAATCGATCACCAACCTGATCGTGCGCCGCAAGTACGGCAACGGCGGGCGCACCGTCGCGCTCAACGCCCACGGCGACGTGGTGCCGCCCGGCGAAGGCTGGACGCACGACCCCTACGGCGGCGAGATCGTCGACGGCAGCCTGTACGGCCGCGCCGCCGCCGTCAGCAAGAGTGACTTCGCCAGCTTCACCTTCGCGCTGCGCGCGCTCGAGGCCGTGGCCAAGCCCACCCAGGGCAGCATCGAATTGCACTTCACCTACGACGAAGAGTTCGGCGGCATCCTCGGCCCGGGCTGGCTGCTCGAGAAGGGCCTGACCAAGCCCGACCTGATGATCGCGGCCGGCTTCAGCTACGAAGTGGTCACCGCGCACAACGGCTGCCTGCAGATGGAAGTGACCGTGCACGGCAAGATGGCCCACGCCGCCGTGCCCACCACCGGCATCGACGCGCTGCAGGGTGCCACCAAGATCCTGAACGCGCTGTATGCGCAGAACACGCTCTACCAGAAGGTCACGTCGAAGGTCGAGGGCATCACGCACCCCTACCTGAACGTGGGCCGCATCGAGGGTGGCACCAACACCAACGTCGTGCCCGGCAAGGTCGTGTTCAAGCTCGACCGCCGCATGATCCCCGAAGAGAACCCGGTCGAGGTCGAAGCCAACATCCGCCAGGTGATCGCCGATGCCGCCGCCGAAAGCGCGGGCATCACGGTCGAGATCAAGCGCATGCTGCTCGCCAACTCGATGAAGCCGCTGGCCGGCAACAAGCCGCTGGTCGACGCGATCCAGAAGCACGGCGGCGAGCTGTTCGGCGAACCCATCAAGGCCATGGGCACGCCGCTGTACACCGACGTGCGCCTGTACGTCGAGGCCGGCATTCCCGGCGTGATCTACGGCGCCGGCCCGCGCACCGTGCTCGAGTCGCACGCCAAGCGCAGCGACGAGCGCGTGGTGCTCGAAGACCTGCGCCGCGCGACCAAGGTGGTGGCGCGCACGCTGGCCGACCTGCTCGCCTGAGCGCGCAGAAGGTCGCGGCGCAGTAAGCCCCGCCCCGGCCCCTCCAAGGCGCCATGTCCCTCGCGGGGCATGGCGCTTTTTCTTTGCCCCGGCCCGCCCCGTATCAGGGAATCTACGGATATATGATTCCCCGCATGGTCTTGATTGAGTTCAATTTTTGTATACAAATAACGAACCCATAAAGACGGCGCGAAATTTGCGTCAAAAAGTCCCTCATCCCAACCAAGTACGAGGAAAGACCATGAGCACAGTCGCCAGCCATGCCCCCGCGGGGGCCAGCGAAGCCGGCATCGCGCCGCACGCGGAATCGAATGCCCTCATCAAGCCGGGCTACGACCCGCGCCTGACCAACGAGGACCTCGCCCCGCTCAAGAAGCAGACCTGGGGGCAATACAACATCTTTGCGTTCTGGATGTCCGACGTGCACAGCGTGGGCGGCTACATCACGGCCGGCAGCCTGTTCGCGCTGGGCCTGTCGAGCTGGCAGGTGCTGGTGGCACTGCTGGTGGGCATCGTGATCGTGCAGGTCTTCTGCAACCTGGTGGCCAAGCCCAGCCAGGTGACGGGCGTGCCCTACCCCGTGGTGTGCCGCGCCTCGTTCGGGGTGCTGGGCGCCAACATCCCGGCCATCATCCGCGGGCTGATCGCGGTGGCCTGGTACGGCGTGCAGACCTACCTGGCATCGGCGGCCTTCATGGTGCTGGCGCTGCACATGGCGCCGGGCCTGGCGCCGTATGCCGACGTAGCGCAGTACGGCTTCGTCGGCCTCTCGGCCCTGGGCTGGGTGGCGTTCATGGTCATGTGGGTGCTGCAGGCCTTCGTGTTCTGGCACGGCATGGAAGCCATTCGCAAGTTCATCGACTGGGCCGGCCCGGCGGTGTACGTGGTGATGGCCGTGCTGTGCGGCTGGCTGGTATGGAAGGCCGGCTGGAGCAACATCGACCTGAACCTGGGCGGCATCAAGTTCCAGGGCTGGGACGCGCTGCCGGTGATGCTCTCGGCCATCGCGCTGGTGGTGAGCTACTTCAGCGGCCCGATGCTCAACTTCGGCGACTTCTCGCGCTACGGCAAGAGCTTCGACGCGGTGAAGAAGGGCAACTTCTGGGGCCTGCCGATCAACTTCGTGTTCTTCTCGCTGCTCACGGTGATCACCACGGCGGCCACGCTGCCCGTTTTTGGTGAACTGATCACCGACCCGGTGCACACCGTGGGCAAGATCGACAGCACCACGGCCGTGGTGCTGGGCGCGCTGACCTTCATGATCGCCACCATCGGCATCAACATCGTGGCCAACTTCGTGTCGCCGGCCTTCGACTTCTCGAACGTGGCGCCGCAGCACATCAGCTGGCGCACGGGCGGCATGATCGCCGCGGTGGGCTCGGTGTTTCTCACGCCCTGGAACCTTTACAACAGCCCCGAGGTCATCCACTACACGCTGGACGTGCTGGGCTCGTTCATCGGCCCGCTGTTCGGCATCCTGATTGCCGACTACTACATCGTGCGCAAGCAGCAGATCGACGTCGACGCGCTCTACACGATGAGCCCCAAAGGCCAGTACTGGTACAGCGGCGGCTACAACCCGAAGGCGATCCAGGCGCTGGTGCCCTCGGCCATCGTGCCCATCCTGTGCGTGATGGTGCCGACGCTGCGCGGCGCCGCCAACTATGCGTGGTTCATCGGCATGGGCCTGGGCTTCGTGCTCTACGTGCTCTTGAACCGCAACAACAAGACTTGAAAAACTGACCGAAGAAGGGACCGCGCCGTGCGCATCAAGATCATCAACCCCAACACCACCTGGAGCATGACCGAGAAGATCGGTGCCTGCGCCCGCGCGGTGGCGCACGCCGGCACCGAGATCGTGGCCGTGAGCCCGGCCATGGGGCCGGTCTCCATCGAGAGCCACTACGACGAAGCGCTGGCCGTGCCGGGGTTGCTGCAGGAGATCGCCGCGGGTGAGCGCGACGGCATCGACGGCTACGTGATCGCCTGCTTCGGCGACCCAGGCTTGAAGGCCGCACGCGAGCTGGCGCGCGGCCCGGTGGTCGGCATCGCCGAGGCGGCGATGCACCTGGCCAGCATGATCGGCAGCCGCTTCAGCGTGGTGACCACGCTGGGCCGCACCATGGGCCAGGCCTGGCACTTGGCCGAGATCTACGGCACGGAGCGCTTCTGCGCCAACGTGCGCGCCTGCGAGCTGCCGGTGCTCGAGCTGGAGGAGCCGGGCTCCAACGCCCGCGAGCGCATCGTCGACGAGTGCCGGCGCGCGCTCGAAGAAGACGGTGCCGACTGCATCGTGCTCGGCTGCGCCGGCATGACCGACCTGTGCGCGCACATCGAGCAGGTGCTCGGCGTGCCGGTGATCGACGGCGTGGCCGCGGGCACCAAGCTCATCGAATCGCTGGTGGCGCTGAAGCTGCGCACCAGCAAGCACGGCGAGCTGGCAAGGCCCCTGCCCAAGCCCATGATCGGCGCGCTCGAGGCCTTCACCCTCACGCGCTGAGCCACAATCGACGGATGCCCCGCGCCAGTTCCAAAACCTCCGTCCCTTCCGCCGCCCCCGTTACCGCACCGGCCGAGAACGGCACGGCGCCGGCCGACAAGAACAGTTCCATCGAGAGCATCGCCAACGACATCGCCACCGCGATCGTCGAGAAGCGCCTGCCGCCCGGCACCTGGCTGCGCGAAGAGGCGCTGGGCCGCGTCTACTCGGTGAGCCGCACCAAGGTGCGCGCGGCGCTCTTGATGCTGTCGAAGGACAAGCTCATCGAGATGATTCCCGACAAGGGCGCCTTCGTCTGCCAGCCCACGGTGGACGAGGCGCGCGAGGTGTTCGCGGTGCGCCGCATCCTGGAGCGCGAGGTGGTGCGCCTGTTCATCGCCAATGCCCGGCCGCGCGACTATCAGACGCTCGAGCAGCACATCAAGTTCGAACGCACCGCGCTGCGCCAGAGCACCACCATGGGCACGGTGCGCGAGAAATTGCTGGGCGACTTTCACGTGGCGCTGGCCGAAGCCACCGGCAACCACACGCTGGCCGAGATGGTGCGCGAACTCGTGGCGCGCAGCTCGCTGATCGCGATGCTCTATCACTCGTCGAACGACCCGCACTGCTCGTCCGACGAGCACTCCGACTTCCTGCGCCTGTGCCGCAAGGGCGACGTGGAAGCGGCCGTGACCTGCATGATCGAGCACCTCGAACGCATCGAGGCCAGCCTCGAACTGGGCACCGAGAAGCCCGACCGCCAACTCGACCTGGTCAAAGCGCTGCTGGCCTGAGCCGCTGAGCCCGTGCGTCGCTGACGCGCCCCACCCCCAATACCTGAACGCCGGCCGAAACGCCGGATGCCCCGGCGCGCGCCTCCCACAGCGCTTCTTCGCCGGATTCGGGTTTACCTGAATCCGGATTGCCGCATAAATTGTATACAGTTTCGCGTACACAACTGGTGTGCGCGACGGCTCTGCGACGCGCATCACTGCTCCGTTCCCCTCGCCGCGCCAGGAGACAACGATGACGGCAGATTCCCTTTCCAGCAATGTCCATCCCGTGGACCAGCGCCTGCCTTCGGGCAAGCTCGCGGCCCTCGGCCTGCAGCACGTGCTCGTGATGTACGCAGGCGCCGTCGCGGTGCCGCTCATCGTGGGCCGCGCGCTCAAGCTCTCGCCCGACGAGGTCGCGCTGCTGATCTCGGCCGACCTGTTCTGCTGCGGCATCGCCACGCTGATCCAGGCGCTGGGCGCCACGCAGTGGTTCGGCATCAAGCTGCCCGTGATGATGGGCGTGACCTTCGCCTCGGTGGCGCCCATGGTCGCCATCGCCAATGCCAACCCCGGGCAGAACGGAGCGCAGCTGCTGTTCGGCGCCATCATCGGCGCGGGGGTCATATCGATACTGATCGCGCCGCTGGTGAGCCGCATGCTGCGGTTCTTCCCGCCGGTGGTGACGGGCACGATCATCGCGGTCATCGGCATCAGCCTGATGCGCGTGGGCATCAACTGGATCTTCGGCAACCCCGTGGGCCCGACGGCGCCCGCGCTGGTCGACCCGGTGTACGCCAAGTGGCTGGCCGAGGTCACCTCGCCGGGCAGCTCGATTCCGGCGGTGCCCAAGGGCTTCGCGATCATGCCCACGGTGCCCAACCCCAAGTACGCCGACCTGTCGGGCTTCGGCGTGGCTGCGCTGGTGCTGGTGTCGATCCTGCTCATCGTGAAGTACGCCAAGGGCTTCATCGCCAACATCTCGGTGCTGCTGGGCATCGTGATCGGCGCGGTGGTGGCCTCGCTCACCGGCCTCATGACCTACGAAAAAGTCGGCAAGGCCGCCTGGGTCGACGTCGTGCTGCCCTTCCACTTCGGCATGCCGCTGTTCGACCCCATCCTGATCCTCACGATGACGCTGATCATGATCGTCGTGATGATCGAATCGACCGGCATGTTCCTCGCGCTGGGCGAAATGACCGACCGCAAGATCAGCCAGCAAGACCTGGCCAAGGGCCTGCGCACCGACGGCCTGGGCACGCTCATCGGCGGCATCTTCAACACCTTCCCGTACACCAGCTTCTCGCAGAACGTGGGCCTGGTGGCCGTCACCGGCATCAAGAGCCGTTATGTCTGCGTGGCCGGCGGCGTGATCCTGATCGTGCTGGGCCTGCTGCCGAAGATGGCCGCGCTGGTCGAGTCGCTGCCCACCGTGGTGCTCGGCGGCGCGGGCCTCGTGATGTTCGGCATGGTGGCCGCCACCGGCATCCGCATCCTGTCGGGCGTGGACTTCAAGACCAACCGCCACAACGCGATGATCGTCGCCGTGTCGATCGGCGTCGGCATGATTCCGCTGATCGCCCCCAACTTCAAGCAGTGGATGCCGCATTCGATCCACTCGCTGATCGAGTCGGGCATCCTGCTGGCGTCGATCACCGCCGTGCTGCTGAACCTGTTCCTCAACGGTGCGAAGCACGACGAAGAAGCGGTGATCGCGGCGGCCAAGCACGCCGACGCGCACTGATGAACTAGATCATCGCCAACGGCGTCTTGCGCTTCGGCACCGGATAGATCCGGTCCAGCGCCGCCAGGGTCGTCGCATCGAGCCGCAGCTCGGCGGCGGCCCTGTTTTCTTTCAGATGCGCGCTGCGCACTGCCTTCGGAATCGCCGCCACGCCCGGGCGCGCGATGACCGCGGCCAGCGCCAGTTGCGCGGCGCTCACGCCGAGTTCCGCCGCCAACGTGCCCAACGCCTCGTCGCCCGCCAGCGCGCCCTGGTCGATCGGGCTGTAGGCCATCAGCGGCATGCCGCGTTCGCGCTGCCAGGGCAGCAGGTCGAACTCGGGGCCGCGCTCGCCGAGCGACAGGTACACCTGGTTGGCCGCGCAAGCGGGACCTTGTCCGATGACCTGCGCCAGCTCCTGCATGTCGTCGGTGTCGAAGTTGCTCACGCCCCAATGACCGATGCGGCCGGCCGCCACCAGTTCGTGCATCGCCTCGACCGTGTGCGCCAGCGGGTGGTTGCCGCGCCAGTGCAGCAGGTACAGGTCGATGCGCTCCAGCCCGAGCCGCGCCAGGCTGCGCTCGCAGGCCTGGCCCGTGCCGCGACGGCTGGCGTTGTGCGGGTAGACCTTGCTGACGATGAAGAGGTCTTCGCGCTGCACATCGCCCGCGCGCAGCGCCTCGGCCACGGCTTGGCCGACGACCGTCTCGGCGCCGCCCTCGCCGTACATCTCGGCCGTGTCGATCAGGCGGTAGCCCAGCCCGATGGCCTCGCGCACCGCGGCCACCTCGGCCGCGCGGCGGGTGGCGTCTTCGCCCATGCGCCAGGTGCCGAGACCGAGAACCGGCATCTCGCCGCCGGTGGGGAGTGGAAGTGTTCGCATGGGCACGATGGTACGCAGGCCCTTTCGGCGGGTGCCCGGGTGCGGGTTTTCCGCCTCCGGCGCCTTCTAATTTTTCGAAGTCCAAGTCAGTTCGATGACCATCAATTGCTTATCTTCCGCCGTGTTCTGGCGTTTTGGCCTTCGCTTTTTGTCAATGCCCGGTGGGTGCCAACCCCCATCGCGCGCGCGCCACCCGCTCCTAGAATTTTTTGACGGCCTGATGTCACAAGCGTCGGCGCTCTTATCGAAACGGTTCAGGAACAGGTTGAGTCAATGCAACAGAAGCAAAAGCACAGGATTGCCGTCATTCCCGGAGACGGCATCGGCGTCGAAGTCATGCCCGAGGGCCTTCGCGTGCTCGACGCGGTCAGTCGGCGCTTCGGCATCGATTTCGCGTACGACCATTTCGACTGGGGCTCCGACCACTACGTGCGCACCGGCCTGATGATGCCGGCCGACTGGGCCGACAAGATCCAGGGCCACGACGCCATCTACTTCGGTGCCGTGGGCGATCCGGCCAAGGTGCCCGATCACATCGCCGTGTGGGGCCTGCTCATCAAGATCCGCCGCGACTTCGACCAGTACGTGAACCTGCGCCCCGTGCGCCTGATGCCTGGCGTGCCGGGCCCGCTGGCGCACCGCAAGCCCGGCGACATCGACTTCCTCGTCGTGCGCGAGAACACCGAAGGCGAATACACCTCGGTGGGCGGGCGCCTGTTCGAAGGCACGCCGCGCGAAATGGCGATCCAGGAAGCCGTGTTCACCCGCGTGGGTGTCGACCGCATCATCGATTACGCGTTCCAGCTCGCCAACCGCCGCAAGCGCAAGAACCTGGTGGCCGCCACCAAGTCGAACGGCATCTCGATCACCATGCCCTACTGGGACGAGCGCCTGGCCGAGATCGCCACGCGCTACCCCGACGTGGCCACGAGCAAGTACCACATCGACATCCTGTGCGCGCACTTCGTGCAGCACCCCGACTGGTTCGACGTGGTCGTGGCCTCCAACCTGTTCGGCGACATCCTCTCCGACCTGGGCCCCGCCTGCACCGGCACCATCGGCATCGCGCCCTCGGCCAACCTGAACCCCGAACGCAAGTTCCCCTCGCTGTTCGAACCCGTGCACGGCTCGGCCCCTGACATCGCAGGCAAGGGCATCGCCAACCCCATCGGCCAGATCTGGTCGGCCGCGCTCATGCTCGACCACCTGGGCGACAACGACCCCGTGTACGCACAGGCCTCGGCGGCCGTGCTCTCGGCGATCGAGACCGTGCTCAGCGAAGGCCCGCGCACGCGCGACATGGGCGGCACCGCCAACACGGTGGACGTGGGCCGCGCGATTGCCGAGTGCATCGCTTCGGCATGACACCTCCCGACCCTCTTTTTCGCAGGAAGCGAAACGCGCTGCGCACACCCGCAGCGTGCCCCCGTGCCCAGGGCACTGGGTGCTTCCCGCAGCGAAATCAAGGAGGAGGCCGAAGGCCGGGGGACATTCGCGGAGGGAAGTACCCGGTGGCCTGGGCACACGCCCTGAACAGCGACAAACAACGGAGCCACTGAACCATGGGCCTGTTCCTGCTCAAGCGCACCTTGACGCTCATCGGCACGCTGATCGGCGCGTCCGTCATCGTGTTCCTGGTGCTCGAAATTCTCCCCGGCAATGCCGCGCAGATGCTCATGGGCCCCGACGCCTCGCCCGACGCCGTCGCGGCCCTGGCCACCAAGCTCGGCCTGGACCAACCCGCGTGGACGCGCTACTGGCACTGGATCGGCGGCCTGCTCACCGGCAACCTCGGCGACAGCTACGCCTACAGCTCGCCCGTCATCGACCTGATCCTCGAACGTTTGGCCCTCACCGTGCCGCTGGCCGTGATGGCGATGGCCCTGACCGTGGTCATCGCATTGCTCGTGGGCGTGACCGCCGCCGCGCGCCACAACAAGCTCGGCGACGTCGGCCTGATGGGCATGGCCCAGGTCGGCATCGCCATTCCCAACTTCTGGTTCGCGATCCTGCTGATCCTCGTGTTCTCGGTGCAGCTGCAGTGGTTCTCCGCCGGCGGCTTCGAGGGCTGGGGTGAAGGCATCTTCGCGGGCTTGAAATCGCTGCTGCTGCCGGCCTTGTCGCTGGCCGTGGTGCAGGCCGCGATCCTCGCTCGCATCACACGCTCCGCCGTGCTCGAGGTGATGCGCGAAGACTTTGTTCGCACGGCGCGCGCCAAGGGCGTGTCCCAGCGCATGGTGCTGTGGACCCACGTGCTGCGCAACGCGATGATCCCGGTCATCACCGTCATGGGCATGCAGTTCTCCGAACTGCTGGCCGGCACCATCGTGGTGGAGAACGTGTTCTACCTGCCGGGCCTGGGCCGCCTGATCTTCCAGGCCATCAGCAACCGCGACCTGATCGTGGTGCGCAACTGCGTGATGCTGCTCGCGGCCATGGTCGTCATCGTGAACTTCGTGGTCGACGTGCTGTACGCCGTCATCGACCCGCGCATCAAGGCGAGCGACATATGAGCGCCATCCTCTCCCCTTCCGTGCCCGCCTCCGCCGCGCCCCTCGCGCCCGGCTTCTGGCGCCGCGCGGTCAAGCACCGCAGCTTTGTCATCGGCGGCGTGTTCGCGCTGCTGCTGTTGCTGGCGGCTCTGATCTCCTTCGTCTGGACGCCCTGGTCGCCCTACGCGATGGACATGGCGAACAAGATGCAGGGCCCTTCGGCCACGCACTGGCTCGGCACCGATGCCTTCGGTCGTGACGTGGCCTCGCTGCTGCTGGTGGGTGCGCGCGCCTCCATCCTCGTGGGCGTGATCGCCGTGGGCATCGGCCTCGTGGTCGGCACCGCGTTGGGCCTGCTCGCTGCTGCGAGACGCGGCTGGGTCGAAGAGGCGGTGATGCGCCTGTCGGACTTCACCCTCGCCTTCCCCGCCATCCTCTCGGCGATCATGATGACCGCCGTGTTCGGTGCCGGCATCGTCAACGCGATCATCGCGATCGGCATCTACAACATCCCGACCTTCGCGCGCATCACGCGCGCCTCGGCCAACGCCATCTGGTCACGCGAGTACGTCGCCGCCGCACGCGCCTGCGGCAAGGGATCGTTCGCGATCACGATGCAGCACGTGCTGCCCAACATCTCGGCCGTGCTGATCGTGCAGATCACCATCCGCTTTGCCATCGCGATCCTGGCCGAAGCCGCCCTCTCCTACCTCGGCCTCGGCACGCAACCGCCGCAACCCTCATGGGGCCGCATGCTCAGCGAAGCCCAGACCCTCATGTTCCAGCAACCGCTGCTGGCCGTCTTCCCCGGCATGGCCATCGCCTTCGCGGTGCTCGGCCTGAACCTGCTGGGCGACGGTCTGCGCGACCTGCTCGATCCGCGCCTGGCCCGCGCAAGGTAGACCGCCATGCCCCTTCTCGAAGTCAACGACCTCCACATCGGCCTGCAGACGCAACGCGGGCCGGCCGAAGCCGTGCGCGGCATTTCCTTCTCGCTGGAGCGCGGCGAAACGCTGGGCATCGTCGGCGAGTCGGGCTGCGGCAAGTCGATCACCGTGATGTCGCTCATGGGCCTCCTGCCTGCCACCGCGAAGGTCACGGGCAGCATCAAGCTCGACGGCCAGGAACTCGTCGGCCTGCCCGAAAAGCAGATGTGCCAGCTGCGCGGCAACCGCATCGGCATGATCTTCCAGGAGCCGATGACGGCGCTGAACCCCGTGCACACCATCGCGCGCCAGGTCGGTGAGCCGCTGCGGCTGCACCGCGGTCTGTCGAAAGCCGAGGCGCGCAAGGAAGTGCTCGCGCTGCTCGACCGCGTCGGCATTCCCGACGCCGCCTCGCGACTCGATGCCTACCCGCACCAGTTCTCGGGCGGGCAGCGCCAGCGCATCGGCATCGCGATGGCGCTGGCCTGCGGGCCCGACCTGCTGATCGCCGACGAGCCCACCACCGCGCTCGACGTGACGATCCAGAAGCAGGTGCTGGACCTGATCCAGGGCCTGGTCGCCGAAATGGGCATGGCGCTGATCCTCATCTCGCACGACCTCGGCGTGATCGCCAGCAGCGTGCAGCGCATGCTCGTGATGTACGGCGGCAGCGCTGTGGAAAGCGGCCCGACCGAGACGGTCTTTGCCGATCGCGCTCACCCTTACACGCGCGGCCTGTTCGCCGCGCGCCCCGCGCTCGGCGCCGTGCGCGCGGGCCGGCTGCCCACCATCCGCGGCAGCGTGCCCGAGCTGGTCGACATTCCGCGCGGCTGCGGCTTCGCGGGCCGCTGCGACTTCACGACCGACGCCTGCCACACCACGAAACCGCCGCTGGCCCGCCAACCCAACGGCCACGCGGTGAGCTGCCTGCACCTCGACGCCGTCGCCGCGCACGCCACGCTGGCCGCCGCATGAGCACCCCGATGACTTCGACGTCTTCCTCTTCGACCCCGCTGCTGCAGGTGACCGACCTCGTGCGGCACTACGCATTGCCGCGCGAAAAGCTCTTCGGCCCGCCGCC
>NZ_JBWKYW010000068.1:0-34089 GCF_059423965.1 Variovorax sp. GW458-11-26-14-LB1 | reverse complement strand
ACCTCCGCCACCGCCCAAGCCGCGCACCCCCGCCGAATCCCTGCAATCGCTAGCGGCCGGCGCCGCCCCGGGCTTCGAAGTCACGGCCACGCCGAAGAAGGCCGAGGTCGCCATCGGCAAGGACAAGCTGGCCTTCGAGGTGCGCAGCAAGCGCGACGGTTTCGTCTATGTGTTCCTGCTGTCCAGCGGCGGCGAGATGTTCCTGCTGTTCCCGAACCTGCTGGACAAGTACAACAAGATCACCGCCAACGCCGCGCTGGCGCTGCCGCGCGCCTCCTGGCCGATGGACGCCGGCGGGCCGGCCGGCACCAACCAGTTCGCGGTGCTCGTGAGCGAGCACGAGCGCGACTTCGGCGCCTCGGGCGTGCAGAACGAAGGCGTGTTCCCGCAGTTCCCGCTGCCGGTGCTCGCGGCACTCGAAGCCACGCGCGGCACCGGGCCGTCGCCGCTGTTGGGCAAACCGGTCTGCGCACCGGGCGCCCCGCCGTGCAACGACGTCTATGGCGTCGCGAATTTCAAAATCGTCGAGAAGTAATCGTCTGTAGAGCGTCGGCCGCCTTCGGCCCCCTTTCCACGACCAGGAGACTTTCATGCACACGTCACCGTCGCCGCACTTCGCGCTTCCCCTTTGCCGAACGGCCACCGTGGTCGCGCTGGTGCTGCTGGCCGCCTGCGCCAACACGCCGCCGACCGCCACGGGCTCGGCCGCCACTGCGCCCACCACGGCCGACCCCGCGACCGCACCGGCCCGCCCCACCGGCGGCAGCGTGGCGGGGCAGGCGCGCACCTTCTCGACCCAGCTCGCCACCTACACCTCGGTCGGCTTCGACGCCGTGCCGGGCTGGGCGCGCGACGACTTCTCGGAAAGCTGGCCGGCCTTCCTGGGCAGCTGCAAGGTGCTCAACGGCCGCGGCGCCGAGTGGAAAGAGGTGTGCGAGCGCGCGCTGAAGGTCGACGGCAAGAGCACGCAGGCGATCCGCGGCTTCTTCGAGAGCGAGTTCTCGGCGTACCAGATCCGCGACGACGACCGCAAGCCCGACGGCGTGGTCACCGGCTACTTCGAGCCCGAGATCGCCGGCAGCCGCACCTACGTCGCACCGTTCATCTACCCGGTCTACGGCCAGCCCGAGGACATGCTGTTCGTCGATGCGCGCAAGCTCCCGGCCGGCAGCGGCACGGTGGCCGCGAAGGTCGAAGGCCGCAACGTGATCGTGCAAAGCGGCCTGAGCACGCGCGACATGGGCGCACCGGGCCTCTACGCGCTCGACCTTTCGGCCATCACCCGCGACACGCTCGACCGCAAGGTGCGCCTGCGCATCGACGGCAAGCGCCTGCTGCCGTACTACACGCGCGAAGAGATCGAGACCAAGGGCGCGCCCAACGCCAAGGTGCTGGCTTTCGTGAGCAGCGCCACGGCGCTGTACGAGATGCAGATCCAGGGTTCGGGCCGCATCAAGCTGCCCAGCGGCGAAGTCGTGCGCGTGGCCTACGCCGAGCAGAACGGCCAGCCCTTCCGCCCGACCATCGCGCAGGCCGCCAACGGCAAGCCGCGCAGCGCGGTCAAGGTGCGCGGCGGCTCGCTCGAGCTGACGCTGGACGACGGCGACGACGAAGACACGGGCGCCGTCGACAACAGCGTGATCCGCACGCGCGGCTTCACGCTGGCGCGGCCCACGGCCAGCGGCGCGGTGGTGGTGCCGGGCCGGCGCACGGCCGGCGCGGTGACCGGCTCCGGCATCAAGGACCCGAGCTACGTGTTCTTCAAGGAATCGACCTCGCCCGCGGGCGGCCCGGTGGGCGCCTTCGGCGTGCCGCTGTCGGCCGGCCGCTCGATCGCGGTCGATCCGCGCAGCACGCCGCTGGGCTACCCGGTGTTCGTGTCGACGCGCACGCCCGGCAGCGGCGCACCCATGCAGCGCCTGACCATCGCGCAGGACACCGGCGGCGCCATCCGCGGCGCGGTGCGGGCCGACTACTTCTTCGGCAACGGCCAGCAGGCCGCCACCAACGCGCGCCGCATGAAGGAGCGCGGGCAGCTGTGGATTCTTCTGCCGCGCGGCCTCGCCGTGGCGCAGGCGGCGGTGTCGGGTGCGATCCGCACGCGCGGTGGCCCGGTCGGCGCGAATCTTCCGCAGTGCCTCGTTCCGACCGAAGGCGTCTGCGTCGACGACTGACCTCACCTTTCTCGACCCCCTTGGCCCTTCATGCAGGAAACCCTCTCGTCCGCGGAAAGCTCTGAACTCGTCCGCCTCTGGCGGCGCCGGCAGACGCTGTCCTCGGACGACATGGGCACCATGTACCGCATCGTGGGCGAGGCGCTCGTGGCCTGCAACCCGCCCGAGCTGCAGGTGCTGGGCGAGGGGCGGCAGGAGCTGGTGGCGCAGTTCATCTACGTGAAGGTGCTGCGGCTCGACGCCGACCCCGACGAGTCGGAAGAGCGCGCCGGCCACAGCGCGCCGTCCACCGCCTTCGCGCTGTGCGCGTACTTTCGCCGCTACCTCATCGACTGCACGCGTGCCAGTTCGTTTCGCCGCAAGGTGTCCATCGGCGACCAGATCACCGAGGCCCAGCTCGAAGACGAACTCGGCCCGGGCGAAGACCTCGACGGCTGCCTGGCCGAGCACGGCCTCAGCGCGCAGGCCGTGCAGCTGGCGGCGCGCGCCTTCATCGCCGGGCTGCCCGAGCCCGAGCGCATCCTGCTGTGCGAGGGCTTCGGGCAGGAGGCCGAGGGCGGGCTGTCGGGCGTGGCCTCGCGCCATGCCATCGCCTCGTACCACTACCGGGCCGGCCGGCTGGGCCTCGTGCACAAGCGCGAAGGGCTGGGCGCCGGCTATGCGCAGACCCGCATCGGCAGCTGGATCGGCCAGACCCTGGGCATCGCCATCGAGGCCGACAACATGGCGGCGATCCTGCAGGTTTTCAAAATCCTCGGGGCTGAAGCGTCTTATGTCTGAAGACATAGCCATTCAGGAACAGACGCCATGACCACCGACCTCTGGCCCCCGCTCAGCGTGATCCGCCATGCGTTCGAAACCGGCGCGCCGCCCGGCGATGCCGCGCCGGACGCCGCACCCGTCGCGATGCCGCACGGCAACAGCGCGGGCGCGGGCACGCCGGTGGTGTCGGACCTGCTGCTCCCTTTGACCGAATTGGCCCGGCGCCGCGAGGCTGTCGCCCGGCGCGCCTTCACCGCGCGCTGGGCGCCGGGCCGCCTCGTGAGCGTGGTGCACGACGGGCGCCTGCTCGGCGTGCTGCTCGACCGCTGCATCCACGGCGACCTCTGGCAGGGCTGGATGGCCGCCGGCGAGCCCGACTGGGCCGGTCCCTTCGACGTGCTGCTGGAGCCCGACGACGAGCCCTTCGAGCCGATGTTCGGCGTGGTCCAGGCCTGGAACGTGCTCACGCTCGAACCCAGCCCGCAGTTGGCCGCGCGCGTGCTCGGCGAGGTGTCGGCCACGCGGCTCGCGGCGATCCGCGCGGTGCATGACGAATGGGCCGCGCATGCGGCGCCCGACATCGCGCCCGAGCCCGGGCGCATCGCGCTGCGCGGCGTGGCCGGCGCGTTCTCGGTGCTTTCGGGCACGCCGCTCGGGCCGCAGGACCCGCGCACCGACTACCAGGCGCTGTACCGCGATGCCGGCCTGCAACTCGGCCGCGCGCTGGCGCAACCGCAGGAGGAGGCCCCCGCCGCGCCGCCGCCATCGCCCGCCCGGCCGCTGCCGCGGCCCGAGGACGGCTGGTGGGGCAGCATCCGCCGCTGGTTCGGCGCCGAAGGCTGGGCGCGCCCAGCCTTCGCGGCGGTGGCGTTGTTCGCGGTGATCCAGAACGTGGGGCTCATCGGCGGGCGCAGCACTGCGGAAGAGGACGAGGTGCGCTTCCGCTCGGTGCCCACGGTGCCGGTCGCGGCGCAGGCCAACCTGGTCGTGCGCTGGAAGGACGGCGTGCGCATCGACGAGGCCGATCGCCTGCTGCACACGATGTCGGCCGAAGTGGTCGGCGGGCCGGGGCCCAATGGTGTCTGGCGCCTGCGTGTGGCCGATCCGGTCGGTGCTTTGTCGGTGCTCGCGACGTCGCCGTTGGTCGCATCGGCCGGACCGGCCTCGGAGCCGCCATGAACTGGCGCGCGTGCAGCCTGCGGTTCCTGCTCGCGCTGGTGGTGTGGGGCGCGGGCGGTGTCGCCGCGCAGGCCGCGCAGCGCGCGCTGCTCGTCGGCGTCTCCGAACTCGTCAACCAGCCGCAGGCCCTGTGGCTGCAGGCGCCGCGCAACGACGTGATGCTCATGCGCGATGCCTTGCTGAAGCAGGGCTTCACCGCGCCCGACATCGCCGTGCTCGCCGACGGCGTGCCCGGCGCCGCGCTGCCCGAATCGCAGGCCATCCACGAGGCCCTGGCGCGGCTGCTCGCGCAGTCGGCCAGTGGCGACTTCGTGCTGCTGTACTTCTCCGGCCACGGCACGCGCCTGCGCGACGTCGCCAAGCGCTACCAGGAGCCCGACGGCCTGTCCGAGAACTTTCTCGCGCGCGACGTGCGCGGCACGCTCGGCGCCGATGCCGCGCTCAGCGGCGACCTGCGCGACGTCGACTTCGACGCCTGGATCCAGGCCTTCCTCGCGAAGAACGTGTTCGTCGCCTCGGTGTTCGACACCTGCTCCGCCAACTCCATGACGCGCGGCACGGGCGATGCGCCCGCGACCGCCGAGGGGCCGACCGACGACGAGGTGCGCTGGCGCGGCCTGCGCGCGACGCAGCTCGCGGGCGGTGCGTCGACGGCGCGGTCCTTGTCTCCGCCAGCGACGGGAGATGTCGTACCGCGCGCCCGCTACGTGGCGCTGTTCGCATCCGAGAGCCACCAGATCACGCCCGAGCTGCGCCTGCCGCGCAAGGCGCGCAGCGCCCGGCCGCAGGGCCTCCTGACCTGGGCCGTGGTCGAGTCGCTGGCGCGCAAGCCCGCCACCTGGCGCGACCTGTTCGACGGCGTGCTCGCGCTGTACCCGCCGGTCATCGACGAGCTCGCGCAGCGCTTTCCCACGCGCGAGCTGCCATCGCCCGTGGCCGAGGGCAACCTCGATGCGCCGCTGTTCGCCAACAGCGGCGCGCCCGCGTCCACGCGCCCGGTGTGGGGCGCGCAGCGCAGCGGCGACAGCCTGGCCGTCAAGGCCGGCCTGCTCGACGGCCTGGCGCCGCAGCAGGAGGTGCGCGTGCTCGCCACGCTCGACGACGGCACCGTGCGCCGCGCACCGGCCGCCATCGCGCAGATCAAGCTCGGCGGCGCCTGGCTCGCCGTGCCCGCGGCGCTGAAGGACCTGCCGGGCAGCGCGTTCTGGAGCGTCACACCGGTCACTGAGCCGGCCGCGACAGCCCTGCGCGTGCGCGCCGACAAGCCGCTGCCCGCCGGCCTGAGCCTCGATTACCCGGCCGCGATCCGCCTGGCCGACGACCCCGCGAGCGCCGACGTGCGCTGGACCGACCTCGGCCCCGCCGGCCATCGCCTCGAAGCGCTCGCGCCCGTGTTCGGCGCCGCCGCCTCGACCGTCGTGGTGCCCGACGTGGGCGCGCTGCGCCGCCGCCTGCAGGCGATGGCGCAGCTCAAGTGGCTGGCCCAGCTGCAGGCCCATGCCAGGGGCGGCCAGCTCGACGGTTTCGATGCGGCGCTCGAAGTCTGGAGCGCCGACCGGCTGCTGCGCAGCGTGCCGGTCGCCGAGGCCGCGAGCGTGCTGCCTGCATTGCGTGCAGGGGAGCGCGTGCGCCTGAACGTGCGCAACACCAGCGGCCGCTCGCTCGACCTCGTCATCACCGGCATCGACGCGCGCGGCGCGCTGCAGGCGGTGTACCCCGACGGGGCCGGCGAAACCAACCGCTTCAAGCGCGGCACGTCCGAGCAGCCGGCGGTCAAGCGTTTCGACCTGCCCTGGCTCGATGCGGCCGGCGAGGCGCGCCTGCTCGTCATGGCGGTGCCGGCCGCGCCCCACAGCGCGCCGCGCCTGTTCGGCGTGGCCACCGCGGCGCAGGCCGACGTGTCGGAAGTGCGCGTGCGCGGCGGCCAGCCGCCGGCCGCCGGCGGCGAGCGCCAGGTGTTCGCGGCCTTGCTGCGCAGGAGCGCCGCCGCGGCAGACGGTGGTGCGCGGCCATGAGGCGGGCGCGCGTGGTCCCGGTCCAGTTTTCTTTGTCCGAATCCGGAGGTTGACATGGCATTTCTCGAAGACGGCTCCTGGAGCCCCGAAGACGCACGGCAGTTCTACGAACTGATCGGCACCGGCTCGGCCGAGACCGACCTGGTCATGATGATCGAGAGCAAGGGCTCGCCCGTCGAGGGCGAACTCGAACGCGTCTTCGACGACGGCAAGGCGCGCCTGAACATCGGCGGCTACTACTGGTCGGTGCAGGTGCCCGAGTCGTCCGCGCAGAACCAGGTCGTGCCCCACAACCTGGTCGTCGCGCGCCGCAGCGACGCGGCCACGGCCACGCTCGCCAGCCTGCTGCGCGCGCAGGAAAAAGACCTGAAGGTCGTCATCAGCGCCTACAAGGCCGGCGGCGATCCGCAGTCGCCCGAGGCGCAGGCCACCTTCGAGATCTCGCTGGAGAACGCGCGCATCTGCCGGCTGGTGCTCAACTCCGGCGGCCACTGGGGCGTGCCCTCGGAGCTGGTCTCCATCAGCTACCGCACGGTGAAGATCAAGTCGGCCCCGCAGAAGACCAGCGGCGCGCGCGGCGCGGTGCGCGAATGCCAGTTCACCCGGACCTGAATCCGAACGCCCCCAGGAGCACCCCGCCATGACGACGACCGCCGCAGACTTCCTCAAGGCCGCCGACCCGGTGGCCGCCCTCAAGGCCCTGAGCGACGACGTGCGCGCCAAGCCCTCCGACCCCAAGCACCGCGTCTTCATGGCGCAGCTCTTGTGCGTGCTCGGGCAGTGGGAGCGTGCGCTCAACCAGCTCACCGTCGCGGCCGAGCTCGACGCGCTCGCCGTGCCCATGAAGCAGGTGTACGGCGAGGCCGTGCGCTGCGAAGGCCTGCGCGCCGACGTGTTCGCCGGCACGCGCACGCCGATGATCTTCGGCCAGCCCGATGAATGGCTGGCACTGCTCATCGAATCGCTGCTGCGGCAAGGCCGCGGCGAGAGCGGGCTGGCCGAAGACCTGCGCCAGCGCGCCTTCGACGGCGCGCCCGCCATCGCCGGCACCATCGACGGCGCACCCTTCGAATGGCTGGCCGACGCCGACATGCGCCTGGGCCCGGTGCTCGAGGCCTTCGTCAACGGCAAGTACTACTGGATTCCCTACGCGCGCCTGGCGCACATCAAGATCGAGCCGCCCGAAGACCTGCGCGACTGTGTCTGGATGCCCGCGCACCTGCAGTTCGAGAACGGCGGCGAAACGCTGGCGCTCATTCCCACGCGCTACGAAGGCACCGAGGCGCAGGACGACGGCGAGCTGCGCCTGGCGCGCAAGACCGAGTGGCGCGAGCTGCGCCCCGAGGTCTGGGCCGGCTACGGCCAGCGCGTGCTCGGCAGCGACGCCGGCGAGTACGCGCTGATGGACGTGCGCGAGATCCTCTTCACGCCCGCCGCTGTTGATGCGGCCGAAGGCGGCGAAAGCAGCGGCGGTGGCTGAACTCACCGCGCAGGAGCGGCTGCAGCCCTCGCTGCTGGACCGCCTCGTCGACCACGCGCCCGACGAGAAGCGCGAGGGCGACGACAAGCGCACGCTCACCAAGCAGGCGCTGCGCCAGGCCGTGCTGCGCGACCTCGGCTGGCTCTTCAATGCCACGGGGCACGGCCTGTCGATGGACGACAAGCAGCACCCGAATGCCGCGCGCTCCGTCATCAACTACGGATTGCCTATGCTGTCTGGCCAGTTCACCTCGTCGGTGCAGCGTGTCAGCATGGAACAGGCTTTGAAGAACGCAATCCTGCAGTTCGAGCCGCGCATTTTGTCCCGCACACTCGAAGTCGAACTCGTCATGGAAGGCCCGGCCCTGGAGTCCCACAACAGCATCGGCCTGCAGATCCGCGGCATGCTGTGGGCGCAGCCCGTGCCGCTCGAGTTCCTCATGCGAAGCCGCGTCGATCTGGAAGAGGGCCGCATAGAGATCGTGGACATGGCGCAAAACCCAAGGTAAGTCCACATGGACCCTCGGCTGCTGAGCCTGTACGAGCAGGAGCTGCGCTACTTCCGCGAAAGCGCCTCGGAGTTCGCCCGTGCGTTCCCGAAGATCGCGCACCGGCTGGGCATCGAGGGCCAGGAAGTCGCCGACCCGTACGTGGAGCGGCTGATCGAGGCCACGGCCTTCCTTTCGGCGCGCGTGGGCCTGAAGCTGGACGCCGAATACCCGCGCTTCACGGGTCACCTGCTGGACATCGTCTACCCGCACTTCCTGGCGCCCACGCCGGCGATGACGGTGGTGTCGTTCGTGCCCGACCCGGAAGACGCCAACCTCGCGGCCGGCCCCACGTTGCCGCGCGGCGCCGGCCTGCGCGCGCGCCAGGCCGTGGGGCAGAACACGCACTGCGAGTTCCGCACCGCCGCCGCGTTGCGCATCTGGCCGATCGAGGTGCAGCGCGCCCAGTACTTCACCTACGCGCCCGACCTGCCGCTGAACACCCATCCGCAGTCGCGCGCCATCCGCGGCGGCCTGCGCATTGCATTGCGCGCCACGGCGGGGCTGGACTTCAGCCAGATCGCGCTCGACGACCTGGTGCTGCACTTCGGCGGCGCGGAAGACGTGGCCTGGCAGCTGCACGAATGCGCGCTGGGCCAGCCCGTGGGCGTGTGGGTGCGACCGCTCACGGCCGGCGGCGCCTTGCAGGGCACCGTGCGCAGCCTGCCGGGCAGCGCCATCGGTGCGGTCGGCTTCGGGGACGACGAGGCGCTGCTGCCGGTCACGGCCACGGGCTTCTCGGGCTTTCGGCTGCTGCAGGAGTACTTCGCGTTCCCGCAGCGCTTCCAGTTCGTGCGCATCGGCGGGCTGCAGGCGCTGCTCGCGACGATGCCGGTGACCGAGCTGGAGATCGTGCTGCTGTTCTCGCGCGGCGATGCGGCGCTCGAGAAGCTGGTGAGCGCCGACAACGTGCAGCTGCACTGCGTGCCCGCCGTCAACCTGTTCACCAAGCGGCTCGACCGCGTGCCCGTGACCGAGGGCGTGAGCCAGTTCCACCTGGTGCCCGACCGCACGCGGCCGCAGGACTTCGAGGTGCACACCGTCACCGAGGTCATCGGCCACGGCGCGCCCGGGGCCGACGCCGCGGTGGCCGAGCAGCCGTTTCGGCCGTTCTACTCGGCCTTCCACGGCAGCCGCAACAGCCACCCGGCCTACTTCACGACCACGCGCGAGCCGCGCATGCTCTCGGTGCGCCAGCGCACCGAAGGCCACCGCAGCAGCCACATCGGCTCCGAGGTCTACATGCAGATCGTCGACCCGCAGCAGGCGCCGTATGCGGCCACGCTGCGCCAGCTCGCCGTGACCGCGCTGTGCACCAACCGCGACCTGCCGCTCTTGATGCCGCTGGGCCGCGACAACGACTTCGACTGCGTCGACTCCTTTCCCGTGCAGCGCGTGCGCATGGTGCGCGGGCCGTCGCGGCCGGTGTCGCCGGTCGTGAGCCAGGGGCTGGGCTGGCGCGTCATCGACCACCTGGCGCTCAATTACCTGTCGCTGTCCGACAGCACGCCGGAGCAGGGCGCCGCCGCGCTGCGCGAGACGCTCATGCTCTACGCCGTGCATGCCGACGAGATGCGCCAGGGCCAGGTGCGCGGGCTGCTGTCGGTCAAGAGCAAGCCCGTGGCGCGGCGCCTGCCGCTCGCGGGCCCGATCGCCTTCGGGCGCGGGCTCGAGGTGACGCTGGAGGTCGACAAGGACGCCTTCCACGGCCACAGTGCCTTCCTGTTCGGCGCCGTGCTCGCGCAGTTTCTCGCGCGCCATGTCGAGGTGAACCACTTCGTCGAGACCGTGCTGCGCGTGGCGGGCAAGGGCGAAGCCATGCGCTGGAGGCCGCTGTGCGGGACACGCCAGATTCTGTAAGCACGCGGGTGGACCAGGCGCTGCGCGGGTGGTCGGCGCAGCCGTGGGACTTCGACTACTTCGCCGTGATGCGCCGCATCGAGTCCGTCGCGAAGACCACGCCGCGCTGGGGCCGTGCCCTGCTGCCCAGCGCCGAGCCGGTGCGCGTGGGGCAGGAGCCGTCGCTGTCGTTCGCGCCCGCCAGCTTCAGCCGCTTCGAGCCGGCCACCGCGCATTCGCCGCCGCGCCTGCGCCAGCACTTCTTCGGCTACATCGGCCCGAACGGCCCGTTGCCGGTGCACCTGAGCGACTTCATCCGCGAGCGCAGCCTGAACCACGGCGACCCGACCTGGCTGGCCTTTCTCGACACCTTCTCGCACCGCTTCTCGCTGCACTTCTACCGCGCATGGGCGCAGTCGCGTCCGGCCGTGGCGCTCGACCGGCCGGGCGAAGACCGCTTCCGCCTGCAGGTGGGTGCGCTGGTCGGCATCGGCACGCCGGGGCGCATCGACCGCGACGAGATCCACGACGACGCGCGCCTGCACTTCTCGGGCTGGCTCGCGCGCCGCGTGCACAACGCGGAAAGCGTGGAGTCGGTGCTGTGCAGTTATTTCGGCGTGCCGGTGAAGCTGGAGCGCTGGGTCGGCCACTGGATGCGCGTGCCCACGGACGAGGTCACGCGCCTGGGGCAGGGCGAGAGTTCGCGCGCGATGGGCATGGGCGCGATGCTCGGCACGCGCGCGTGGGACCGCCAGCACCGCGTGCGGCTGCACCTGGGGCCGCTCACGATCGACCAGTACCGCATGTTCCTGCCCACCGGCGACGCGCAGCCCGTGCTGCAGCGTTGGATGCAGCAGCTGCTCGGCGACACCCTCGAATGGGACGCGCAGCTGGTGCTCGAGAAAGTACAGGTGCCGCCCACACGCCTGGGCCAGGCCCGGGGCAACGGCCCGCGCCTGGGCTGGGTCTCGTGGCTCGGCGAACGCCCGCGCACGCGCGATGCGGCCGACGTGCGCATTGCCAGCCAGCCGTCGAGGGCGCGCCTGCCGCAGCAGCCCGCCTCTTTTCAATAAACCCATCTTCATTCGTTCAGAAGAGATACGGAGTCCTCCATGAGTGAAATCAGCCGCACCGCCCTCTTCGGCAAACTCAACTCGCTGGCCTACAAGGCCATCGAGGGCGCCACCGTCTTCTGCAAGATGCGCGGCAACCCGTACGTGGAGCTGGAGCACTGGTTCGCCCAGCTGCTGCAGGCGCAGGACTCCGACCTGCACCGCGTGATCCAGCACTACGGCCTCGATGTGTCGGTGATCGCGAAAGACATGACGGCCGCGCTCGACCGCCTGCCGCGCGGCGCCACCGCCATCAGCGATTTCTCGCCGCACATCGAGAACGCCATCGAGCGCGCCTGGACCTACGCCACCCTGCAGTTCGGCGAGGCGCAGGTGCGCACCGGCTACATCCTGGTGGGCATGCTCAAGACGCAGAGCCTGCGCAACCCGCTGTTCGGCCTGTCCAAGCAGTTCGAGAAGATCAAGGTCGAAGACCTGGCCGACAACTTCCCCAAGATTTGCGACGCCTCGCCCGAAGCGCAGATGCGCGCCCAGGACGGCACCGGCATGGGCAGCGGCGCACCCGGCGAAGACTCGGGCGCCATGGCGCCGGCCGCCATGGGCAAGGGCGATGCCCTCAAGAAATTTGCTGTCGACCTCACGGAGAAAGCCAAGAAGGGAGAGATGGATCCGGTGACCGGGCGGGACGAGGAAATCCGCCAGATCGTCGACATCCTCATGCGCCGTCGCCAGAACAACCCGCTGCTGACGGGTGAGGCGGGTGTGGGCAAGACCGCGGTGGTGGAAGGCTTCGCGCAGCGCCTGGCGCGCGGCGATGTGCCGCCGCAGCTGAAGGACGTGAAGCTGCTCACGCTCGACATCGGCCTGCTGCAGGCCGGCGCAAGCATGAAGGGCGAGTTCGAGCAGCGCCTGCGCCAGGTGATCGACGAGGTGCAGAGCTCGCCCACGCCCATCATCCTGTTCATCGACGAGATCCACACGCTGGTCGGCGCGGGCGGCGCGGCCGGCACCGGCGACGCGGCCAACCTGCTCAAGCCGGCGCTGGCGCGCGGCAACCTGCGCACCATCGGCGCGACCACCTGGGCCGAGTACAAGAAGTACATCGAGAAAGACCCGGCACTCACGCGGCGCTTCCAGGTCGTGCAGGTGCCCGAGCCCGACGAGACCAAGGCCATCCTCATGCTGCGCGGCGTGGCGAGCGTGCTCGAGAAGCACCACCGCGTGCAGCTGCTCGACGAGGCGATCGAAGCGGCCGTGAAGCTGTCGCACCGCTACATTCCCGCGCGCCAGTTGCCCGACAAGGCCGTGAGCCTGCTCGACACGGCCTGCGCGCGCGTGGCCGTGTCGCAGCACGCGACGCCGCCCGAAGTCGAAGACTGCATGCGCCGCATCGAAGGCCTCACGGTCGAGCAGGAGATCATCGGCCGCGAGGAGGCCATCGGCATCGACGTGACCAAGCGCGCCGCGCTCGTGGCCACGCTGCTGGCCGAATCGAAGGTGCAACTCGAAGCGCTGAATGCGCGCTGGCAGGAAGAGAAGGGCCTGGTCGATCGCCTGCTCGAGTTGCGCAGCAAGCTGCGCGCGGGCAACAAGCCGGTCGACGAACCGGCGGCCGGGGAAACCGCCGCCGAGGCCGCCCCCGACCGCGCCACGCTGCTGGCCGAGCTGCACGAACTGCAGACGAAGATCCACGCGGTGCAGGGCGAGTCGCCGCTCATCCTGCCCTCGGTCGACGAGCAGGCCGTGGCCTCGGTGGTCGCGGACTGGACGGGCATTCCGGTCGGCCGCATGGTCAAGAACGAAGTGGAGGCGGTGCTCAAGCTCGCCGACACGCTCAACCAGCGCGTGATCGGCCAGAAGCACGGCCTGGAGATGATCGCGCGCCGCATCCAGACCTCGCGCGCGCGGCTGGACAACCCGCAGAAACCCATCGGCGTCTTCATGCTCTGCGGCACCTCGGGCGTCGGCAAGACCGAGACCGCGCTGGCACTGGCCGAGGCGCTGTACGGCGGCGAGCAGAACATCATCACCATCAACATGAGCGAGTTCCAGGAGGCGCACACCGTCTCCACGCTCAAGGGCGCGCCCCCGGGCTACGTGGGCTACGGCGAAGGCGGCATCCTGACCGAGGCCGTGCGCCGCCGGCCCTACAGCGTGGTGCTGCTCGACGAAGTGGAAAAAGCCCACCCCGACGTGCACGAGATCTTCTTCCAGGTCTTCGACAAGGGCTGGATGGAAGACGGCGAGGGCCGCATGATCGATTTCAAGAACACGATCATCCTGCTGACCACCAACGCCGGCAGCGAGCTCGTGATGAGCATGTGCCGCGACCCCGAGCTGCTGCCCGATTCGAATGCGCTGGCCGATGCGCTGAAGGCGCCGCTCATGAAGGTGTTCCCGCCCGCGCTGCTGGGCCGCATCGTCACCATTCCCTACTACCCGCTGTCGCCCGAGATGATGAAGAAGATCGTGCGGCTGCAGCTGGGCCGCATCAAGAAGCGCGTGGAGACCAACCACGGCGTGCCCTTCGAATACACCGAAGCGGTGATCGAGCAGGTGGTCGCGCGCTGCCAGGACCCGGAGTCGGGCGGGCGCGTGATCGACGCGATCCTCACCAACACCGTGCTGCCCACCATTTCGGTCGAGTACCTGCAACGCCTGGCCTCGGGCGGCGAGATCCGCCGCGTGGCGCTCGACGTGAAGGACGCCGACTTCACTTACGCGTTCGACTGACCCCCCGCAGCGCGACGCCCCACTTCCGAGAGACCCAAGATGGCCGACCACGAGTTCCGCATCGAGAGCGATTCGCCCGCCAAGGACGACCTGATGTTCTGGCGCATCGTCGGGCACGAGGCGCTGGCGCGCCCCGCGGCCTACGAGCTCACCGTGCTGTCCAGGAACAAGGACCTCGCCGCCAAGGACATCCTGGGCCACGCCTTCGACGTGGTCATCGAGTTCAAGGACGCCGACGGCGGTGCGCACGAGCGGCATTGCCAGGGCCACGCGGTGCGCTTCGTGCGCGCGGGCCATATCGGGCGGCACTACGAGTACCGCATCGCGCTGCGCTCGTGGTTCTGGCTGCTCACCAAACGCGCCAACTCGCGCATCCACCAGGAAAAGAAGGTGCTCGAGGTGCTCGACGCGGTGTTCGAGGACAGCCCGATCAAGCGCTTCAAGAAGACCAAGGCCACCAACGTCATCGGCACGCACAACCCGCGCCGCTACTGCGTGCAGCACCAGGAGAGCGACTACCAGTTCCTGTCGCGCCTGCTGGAGGACGAGGGCATCTACTACTGGTTCGACGCGCACGACGCGCCCGGCACCATGCACCTGTCGGACGCCAGCGACCTGGCGCACGACAAGCTGCCCGCGACCGACACGCTGCGCCACATGGCGGTCCATGCGGCCGAACCGCGCTTCAACGAGATCTCGCGCTGGGTCAGCGCGCGGCAGTTCGACACCGGCAAGCATTCGTCGCGCGACAGCGACTTCAAGGCCATCAAGAAAAAGCTGGGCGCCGACATCGACAGCTCCGACCAGCACGAGCTCGCCGAGTTCGAGATGTTCGAGTTCCCCGGCGGCTACTTCAGCGGCGACGACGCCGAGACGCGCGCCAAGCTGCGCGGCGACGAACTCAACGCGCGCCGCGACCGCCACTGGGCGCTCACGCCCTGGCCCGACGTGGCGGCCGGGCGCAGCTTCAAGTTCGAGGACGACCCCGACGGCACGCGCAACGGCGACTACGTGATCGCCGCCTGCACCTTCATCGCCAGCCACCGCGGCTACGAAGGCGTGAGCGCCAGCGCGCCGGCCCAGCCCGTGCAGCGCGCGCTGGCCGAGGTGCTGCGCGACGACGCCGTGAACGCCGACACCCTGCCGGTGCTGGAAGAGCTGATCGCCGCCACGCCCGCGCTGGCCGCCGCGCAGACCGGCAGCAGCCTGTTCCTGCTCACCGTGATGCCGGTCGACCGGCCGTTCCGCGCGCCGCGCCTCACGCCGCGCGTGACCATGCCCGGCCCGCAGACCGCGATCGTGGTCGGCCCCAAGGGGGACGAGCTGCACGTGGACGACCACGGCCGCGTGAAGGTGCACTTTCACTGGGACCGCTACGACGAGAGCAACGAGAAGTCGACCTGCTGGGTGCGCGTGTCGCAGCCCTGGGGCGGCAAGGGCTGGGGCGGCTACTTCGCACCGCGCATCGGCCAGGAGGTGATCGTCGACTTCCTCAACGGCGACCCCGACCGGCCGGTGATCGTGGGCCGCGTCTACAACGACGACCAGCCCATTCCGTACAAGTCGCCCACGCAGAGCGGCTTCCGGACCCGGTCCACGCCGGGTGGCGGCGTGAACAACTACAACGAGATCATGTTCGAGGACAAGAAGGGGTCCGAGAACATCAACATCCACGCCGAACTCGACATGAGCCGCAGCGTGGAGCGCGACGACTCGGGCAGCGTGGGCCGCGACCAGTCGCTCAAGGTCGACCGCGACCAGACCGTGAGCGTGCAGCGCAACCGCACGGTCAACGTCACCAACAACGAGACCAAGAGCGTCAAGGTGGCGCAGAAGATCACCGTCGGCGCCAGCCAGGACGTGCACGTGGTGGCCAACCAGACCACCAACGTGGACGGCGCGCACGCGCTGGTGGTCAAGGGCGACCACCGCATCGAGACCAAGTCCGCGCGCACCGACTTCACGGCCTCCAACGAAAGCCGCACCGTGGGCGGCAACCAGACGGTGACCATCGCCGGCAACATGGCGCACAAGGCGTCGCGCATGACCTTCGAGGCCGGCCACATCGAGTTCAAGGTGACCGGCGGCAACTCGATGAAGATGGACGCCGGCGTGGCGCCGTTCCAGGCCAACTTCATGCAGTACAGCCTGGTGAGCAACACGCACATCAACCTGATGGCCATCGGCGACATCAACCAGACCTCGCTGGGCTCCAACACCACGGTGCTCGGCGCCAACAGCAGCGGCTACATCGGCACCAACAGCGAGGCGAACCTGGGCGCGGCGCGTTCCACCTTCCTGGGCATGAGCATGGACAACGCCGTGGGGCTGGCGGTGGCCAACTTCATGGGCATGCAGATCGAGAACACCATCGCGCTCAAGCTCGAGACGGTGGCCTCGATGGGCATCGAGCGCAAGCTCGGCAGCCTGCGCGAGGCGCCGATCCACATCTTCAAGGCCGGCGGCGGCGGGGGCGGGGGCGGTGGACCGCCGCCGCTGAACCGCGTGGCCGCGCTCTTCTCGGCGGTGGGCGCGATCCGCGGGCTGTTCCTGGGTGCGCGCGACGTGGAGGCCACCTTCACCCAGTACGAGAACGCGGCCAAGCAGCTCGAGGAGGCGGCCAAGGACCCGGACGTCGGCCGCATTCCCGGCCTGCAGAAGCGCCTGCAGGACATGGCCGGACTGGCACGCGATCGCAAGGCGCAGGGCGAGGCGCTGGCGGGATCGCACTACGGCACCGACACGGCGATCGGCGCGGGTGCCGGCGTAGGGCTGGGCCTGGTGACCGGGCCGTTCGCGATCATCGCGTCGCCGGTGCTGGGTGTCGCGGGCGCCGTGGTGGGCGGTCCGATCGGCGCGATGGGCCGCGCGATGGGCAGCGGTGCCGAGGACCAGGCCGATGCGCTCAAGCCGGCCGAGGACGGCTCGGTGCCCGCGCCCCAGCCGACCCCCCAGCCCTCGCCGGCGCAGACGGCACCGGCCGGCACCGGCGAGCCCGCCAGTTCGAGTCAGCCGGCGGGGCCGAGCGAACCCGCCAGTTCGAGCCAACCGGCAGGGCCCACCAGCGAGCCTGCCAGTTCGAGCCAACCGGCGGAGCCCGTCAGCTCGAACCAGCCGCCGGCGGCGGACGGGCCCCAGAGCACGCCCGGACCCACCAGCTCGCAAGACCCCAACAGCTCCGGCGGGTCGGGCACGCCCTGACGGGCCGGGCCGCACGCGATGCAGATCAACAAGCCGCAGGCCCTGGGCCTGTCCACCCGCCCGATCGAGTACCGGGGCCGGCGCGCGCTGTGCATCAGCGCGCTGCTGCATGTGCCGCTGGAACAGGGCGCGCACGGCCGGCTGTGGGGCGAGCAGTCGATGTGGGACTTTCTGGCCGAAGAAATGGCGGAGCCCCTGGTCGACGAGGGCGTGGCCAAGCTCACCGCCGAGTTCCTGGTGCACGGCCGGGCCTGCCCGCCGTCGGCGTCGGCGACAGGCTGCGCGGTGCGCGTGCGCGTGGGGCCGGTGAGCAAGACGCTGGTGGTGATGGGCGACCGGCACTGGGAGGGCGAACGCGCCAGCGCGCCGCAGCCCTACACGCAGATGCCGATCGGCTGGGAGCGCGCCTACGGCGGTGCCGATTTCGCGGCCAACCCGGCAGGCATCGGCCGGGCCGCCGTGCAGGGCGTGCGCCCGCTGCCCAATGTGGAATGGCCGCACGCACCGCTGCACCATCCCGACCAGGTGGCGGAGCCGGCCGGCTTCGGCCGCCTCGATCCGATGCACCCGGCGCGTGCCGCCTGGCGCGGCACCTACGGACCGGAGTACATGCGCGAGCACGCGCCCGGCTTTGCGCCCGACACCGACTGGCGCTTCTTCAACGTGGCCCCCGCCGACCAGTGGTTTGCCGAACCGCTGCGCGGCGACGAGGAGCTCGAGTTCGTCCACCTGCATCCCGAGCACCCCACGCTCACCGGGCGCCTGCCCGGCCTGCGCGCGCGCGTGTTCGCCGCCTACGCGATGGGCGCGGGGCAGGACGACGCGCTGCGCGAAGTGCCGATGCGCCTGACCACCGTGTGGTGCTTTCCGCATGCGCAGCGGCTGGTGCTGGTCTTCCACGGCCTGGCGGAGATGGCCAGCGACGACGGCAGCGACATCCGCGGCATGACCTGCGGCGTGGAGCGCATCACCGAGGCGCCGCGCCCCGATGCGCACTACCTGCACGTGATCGCGCAGCGCGCCGATCCGCGCCTGGGCCTGGTCCACAGCCTGCGCGACAGCGACCTGCTGCCCGAGGGCCTGGACATCACCGATCCGCATGCCGAGGCCGCGCGCGCGCCCTTCGCCAGCGACGGCGTGCAGGCGCAGGCCCAGTATCGGCGCGCCGAACTCGATGTGGCCATGGCCCGCGAACAGCTGCGCGGGCTCGGCAAGGACCCCGACGCGCTGGGCGTGACGATGCCGCCGCGCGAGCCCGTGCCCAAGCCCGACGAGCTGGCCGAGGTGCTGCAGCGGCAGATCGAAGCCTCCGAGCTGCAGCAGCTGCATGCACTCAACGACGTGCTCGCGCACATGGAGCAGGCCATCGCGATGGCGCGCGAGCGCGGCGTCGACCTGGCGCAGTTGCAGCACCGCGGACCGCCCACCTACCGCGCCGAGCAGGACCTGAAGCAGCTCGAACAGACCGCGCGGCACGAGAAACGCGACTTCCGGCCCGAAGTGGTCTACGGCCCGCTGCTGCAGAAAGAGGGCGCCGACTCGCTGGGCTACCTGCAGGCGGCGCACCAGCAGCCGCCGGTCGATCGCATGGCGCCCGATGCGGCCGCGGCGTTGCGCGACGAGATCCGGCGGGCGGCGGCATCGGGCTTTCGCGCCTTCCGCGGCATGGACCTCACCGGCGCCGACCTGCACGGGCTGGACCTGCGCGGCGCGGACTTCACCGGCGCCTGGCTCGAAAGCGCCGACCTGCGCCAGGCCAACCTCTCGGGCGCCAACTTTTCATATGCGGTGCTGGCGCATGCCGAGCTGAGCGGCGCCATCGCCATCGGCACCAGCTTCGAGGGTGCCAACCTGGGCGCGAGCCGCCTGGACGGCTGCGTGCTGGACGACGCCGACCTGCGCACCGCCGTGCTCGAGCGCTGCCAGCTGGAAGGCGCACGCGGCGCGCGCGCGCAGCTGGGCGGCACCTCGTTGCTGGAAGCGGCCTGGGGCCGTTGCGACTGGAGCGAGGCGCAGGCCGGCGGGCAGGTGTTCTATCGCGCGGACCTGCGCACCGTCGCCTTCACGGGCGCGACGCTGGCCGGCGCCAGCTTCGTCGAGTGCGACCTGCGCGGTGTCGATCTGCGCGGCGCCGACCTCGCGGGCGCCAACTTCGTCGACTGCCAACTGCAGGGCGCGCGCTGTACGCAGGCGCGCGCCGCCGGCGTGGTCGTCACGCCCGCGTGCGACATGACGGGCGCGGACCTCGGCCATGCCGACCTCGCGCATGCCAACTTCGGCGGCGTGGCGCTGGCCGACGCCAGCTTTGCCGGCGCCGTGGCCGACGGCGCCAACTTCACCGGCGCGCGCATGCCCGGCAGCGACTGGCGCCTGGCCTCGGCGCGCGGCGCGCTGCTGCGCAAGGCCGTGCTGCGCGGGGTGCGGATGTCCGGCGCCGACCTGCGCGACGCCATGCTCCAGCATGCCGACCTGCGCGGCGCCGACCTGCGGCGCAGCAACCTGTTCCAGGCCGACCTGTCGCGCGTGCGCCTGGACGGCGACGTGCGGCTGGACGACGCGCTGCTCACACGCACCCGCACCTGGCCGCGGCTGAGCGCCGCCGAGCAGGCGCAGCCCGTGCCATGACGCCCGAAGTCCTGGCCATGGCTGCCGCCATCGGCGAGCCCATCGAGTCGCTGGATCTGCAGGGCGGCCACTTTGCGCGCGCCGCGCTGGCCGGCGCGCTGTTCAGCAAGGTCGACCTGCGCCGGGCCGACCTGCGCGGCGCCGACCTGCACGAGGCGGTGTTCGACCAGTGCGACCTGCGCGGCACGCTGCTGGGCACGGCCGATCTGCGGCGGGCCACCTTCAACCAGTGCCAGCTCACGCACGCCGACCTGGGCGAGGCACGGCTGCATGCCACCACCCTGAACGAGTGCGAGGTGTCGCACGCGCGGCTGGCCGGCGCCGACGCGTCCATGCTCGTGGCCAACCGCAGCAAGTTCGCCCACGCCAGCCTGCAGGACGCGAGCCTGGACAACGCCACCTTCAACCAGTGCAGCCTGTTCGATGCCAGCGCGGAGCGCGTCAACTGGCGCCAGGCGACGCTGATGGAATGCGACGTGCGTCACCTGAACTGGAGCGGCGGCAACTTCGAGCGCACGGTGTTCGTCAAGACCCCGCTGGCGGGGCAGGACTTTCGCGGCCAGTCGCTGCGCGGCTGCCAGTTCGCCGGGGTCGACCTGCAGGGCGCCGACTTCACCGACGCCCGCCTGCCGCAGTGCAGCTTCCAGGGCGCGCTGCTGGGCGGTGCGCGGCTGGCCGGCGTGCAGGCGCCGCGCGCCATCTTCTGCGAGGCGCAGGCGGCCGGCGTCGATTTCTCGGGCGCCGACCTCACGCAGGCGCTGTTCACCGGCGCATTGCTCGAAGGCAGCGTGTTCGCACGCGCCCGCCTGCACCAGGTGCATTTCGCCGGTGCGCGCATGGCACGCGCGCAGTGGCAGAACGCGGTGCTCGACCACGCCGACCTCAGCCACGCCGACCTGCGCGGCTGCGACATGGAGGGCGCCTCGCTGCTGCGCGCCCAGCTGCACGGCGCGCTCACCGAAGGCGCGCGCATCGACGACCACGCCCGCGCGCTGACGCAGGACCCGCAGCGCGCCGAGGCCGAGCGCTGGCGCGCCGTCGCCGCCGCCTGACCCCATCCGCACATCCTGGAGAGCCCCATGAGCAAGACCCGAACCCCCGGCAGAAGCCCCAGCCAGCGCAGCCCGCACAGCCAGAGCCAACCGGTCTGCGCGCCGGCGGTCGACCCCACCGTCGCCATCGCCGGCGCCTGCCAGGGCGGCCTCGTCACCGCCGTCGGGCCCGATGCCACCGTGCGTGTGCGCGTCGGCCTGCGGGGCGAGGTGCAGGCGCGGCGTGCGGCCAGCTGCCTGCTGGTGCCGGCCGTCGGCGACACCGTGGCCTGCCTGCGCACCGGCCCGTCGGAGCTGTGGGTGCTGGCGGTGCTGCAGCGCGACGCGGCGCAGCCGGCCGTGCTGCGGTGCGACGGCGCCCTGCACCTGGAGGCCGCGCGGCTGCAGCTCGATGCCGACCAGCTCGAGCTGCGCGGGCGTCGCACCCACCTGGTGGCCGACGAGGTGGAGGTGGCCGCGCGGCAGTTCCGGCTGTGCGCGGGCACCATCAAGTTCGTCGGTTCGGTGCTCTCGAGCGTGATGGACCGCGTCACCCACTTCAGCCGCCACTACCTGCGCACCACGCAGGGCACCGACCGCGTGCAGGCCATGCACATCGACCACGAGGCGCAGCAGCTGATGCAGCTCAAGGCCGAGCATGTGATGGTCAACGGCGGCAAGCTGGTCAAGACGCGCGGCGCGCAGATCCACTTCGGTTGAGGAGACGTCCCATGTTCGCCAACTGCCAGCTCATGGGCACCGACATGGCCTTTCCCGACGTCTGCATGACGCCGGCCGCGCCGTCGCCGCTGCCCATTCCGTACCCGAACATCGCGATGGGCGCGATGGCCATTCCCAACTGCCCCACGATCCTCATCATGGGCGGCCCGGCGCACAACCTGGGCACCACGATCCCGATGAGCAACGGCGACAACCCCGGGGTGCTGCTGGGCGTGGCCTCCGGCACCGTGATGGGACCGTGCCGCCATCTCACGGGCGCGTTCACCGTGCTGTTCCAGGGCATGCCCGCCACGCGCCTGACCAGCAACTCGCTGCAGAACAGCACCAACTGCCCGGGCGTGCGCGCGGTGCCGAGCCAGTCGCTCGTGCTGCTGCTGGCGCCGTGAGGCCGCGACGGCGCGCATGCGGCATACCTCTTAAGGCGAGATTGCCAACCGGCCCCACGGAATGAATACTCCTTGCGAGATTGCACGGGCGCAGCCGCCATCGGGGGCCGATTCATGATCCATATCGCTGTCATCACCCGGCAAGGCATGCCGGCCGGACCGTCCATCGCCGCGGACTTCGGACCCGGCGGCGGCACCATCGGTCGCGCCGACACCAACGCGCTCGTGCTCGACGACCCCGACCGCACCGTCTCGCGCGTGCACGCGCAGGTGCTGTGCCGCGACGGGCAGTACTTCATCGTCGACCGCGGCAGCAACGCGATGCAATGCAACGGCATGTCGCTGGGCGCGGGCAAGGAAGCGGCGCTGACCGACGGCGCGCGGCTCGTCATCGGGAGCTTCGAACTCTCGGTGCGTGTGATGGCCGCTGCGGCGGCGCCACGTGCACCGGTCATCCCCAACACCGTGATGTCGGCGCCGGCCGCCGCGCCCGCCGCCAGCAGCGACGATCCGTTCGCCGACCTGCTCGCGGGGCTGGGATCGCCGGCCGCTCCCGCGCCGGCGCCTGCTGCGGCCCGCGCCGCCGCGCCTGCCGAGTCGCTGCTCTTTCCCGACCCCATGGCCAGCGGCTCGCGCAATGCGCAGGCCGACCAGGTCGACCCGTTCGCGAACCTGCTGGGCCCCACGCCGTCGGCCGCACCCTCTGCGGGGCTCGGCGCGCTCGACGATTTTTCCGACCTGGGCGCGCCGCCCGCGCACGGCAAGGCCGCGAGCATCGACGACCTGTTCGGCGGGTCGCCGGGCGCTGGCGGCATCGGAGGCGATCCGCTTGCGCTGTCGCCGCTGGCCGATCCGCTGCTGCAGCCCAACACCGCGTCGGACGCCGACCCGCTGGCCGCGTTGCAGCGCGCGGCGCCCGCCACGCCGGTGCCGCGCTCCGATCACTTGCCGATCGACCAGTTCGGCTTCGAGCCGCCGAAGGCCATCACGCCACCACCGCCGCCGCCGCCCCCTGCGCCTGCGCCTGCGCCCGTGGCTCCGCTTGCGAAGTTCGACGACGTGACCGGCCAGCCGATCCGCATCAGCGGGCCCGAGAACGCCGGCCGCGTCGCCGAGCCGCCGCCCCCTCCGCCACCGCCGCCGCCCGTGCACGTCGCGCCGCCGGCACCCGCGGCAGCCACGTCCACGCGCACCGCCTCCGACGACGAGCTGCTCGCCGCCTTCCTGCGCGGCCTGGCCAGCACGCATCAGCCGCCCGAGATGCTCACGCCCGGCCTCATGGAGCGCATCGGATCGATGCTGCGCACCGCCACCGAGGGCACGCTGCAGCTGCTGCTCACGCGCCAGGAGTTCAAGCGCGAGGTGCGCGCCGAGGTCACGATGATCGCGTCGCAGGCCAACAACCCGCTCAAGTTCTCGCCCACGGTCGAGGTCGCGCTGGCGCACCTGCTGGGCCCCGGCGTGCGCGGCTTCATGCCGCCCGAGGCCGCGATGCGCGACGCCTTCGACGACCTGCGCGCGCACCAGTTCGGCGTGATGGTGGGCATGCGCGCGGCGCTGGCCCATGTCATCGGCCGCTTCGAGCCGGCCGAGCTCGAGAAGAAGATCAGCGCGAAGACCGCGCTCGATGCGCTCTTTGCCGCCAACCGCAAGGCCAAGCTCTGGGACCAGTTCGTGGCGCTGTACGGCGGCATCGCGAGCGAGGCCGAGGACGACTTCCACAGCCTCTTCGGCAAGGCCTTCCTCGCGGCCTACGAAGAGCAGATGGCGCGCCTGAAGTCCGACGCCTGAACCAGAACAAAACCAGAACAACCCCCAGCACTCGCGAGGCACCCCGCTTGGAAATCGAAATCGTCACGCTCTCCCGGCAGGGCGGGCGCACCTACAACGAGGACGTGCACGGCCACTGGCACGACGAGCGCTACGTCGCCTGCCTGGTGGCCGACGGCGCGGGTGGCCACGGCGGCGGCGACGTGGCGGCGGCCACGGTGCGCGCCAGCGTGCTCGGCGGCTTCTCGGGGGCGCCGTCGATGGACGAGGCCGCGCTGCGCGCGCTGATCGAGCGCGCCAACCTGGACGTGGTGGCGCGCCAGGCCGAAGGCGGCAAGCTCGCCGGCATGCGCTCCACGGTGGTGTTCGCGGTGATCGACCTGGAGCGCGAGGTGCTGGCCTGGGTGCACAGCGGCGACAGCCGCGCCTACCTGTTCCGCGGCGGCGCCATCGTGGCGCGCACCACCGACCACAGCCTGGTGCAGCAGATGGTCGCGGGCGGCATGCTCGACGAGGAGGGCGCGCGCCTGCATCCGCAGCGCAACATGTTGCTGTCGGCACTGGGCTCGATCGAGGAGGCGCCCGACATCGCGGTGTCCGACCGCATGCGCCTCTTGCCCGGCGACGTGCTGCTGCTGTGCAGCGACGGCGTGTGGGAGCCGCTGGGCGACGAGTGCCTGGTCGACACGCTGCACGCATCGCGCACGCCCAGCCAGTGGACCGAGCTGCTCGACGCGCAGATCAAGGCCAACGCCAAGCCGGGCCACGACAACTACACGGCGCTCACGCTGTGGGTGATCGAGGACGCCGACGACGACCTGACGCGGCTGCTGCCCGAGAACGTCGCGTCGACAGACCCCTGAGCGTGGCGCCATCCTTCAAGCAAAACGCCCATCCGATGGATGGGCGTTTTGCCTGGGGCCGTTGAGACCGTTCAGCTGTACTTGCTGGCCTTCTTCTTGACTTTCTTCAGCGCGCTGCGCAGCAACGCGGGCATGTCTTCCCGGTTCGGCAGGTTGCTGTAGTTGTTGATGTTCTGCTCTTCGCAGCTGTTGGCACAGCCGTTGTTCAGCAGGTCGAGCGCGTAGCGCGTCTTGCTGATCGTGCTGGACGCACCGGGCTCGCGGAAGGGATCGAAGATGCCGTCCGGCAGGACCTTGCGCCCGCGCGCGATCGCCTGTTCCTGGAAGTGCGTGATGTGCTTCTGAGTGACCGGCCCGTAGTAGCCGTCCACCACGATCACCTCGGTCGCGCCGGGGGGCGGGTCGAAGTCGTGGTTGAAGCCCAGCAGCTCGTAGTAGAAGATCTTGAACAGGGCCTGCACCAGCATCACGTCTTCACGCGTGTTGGAGCCGATCCGTCCGACCGACCAATCGGAGTTGTAGGTCGTGTGCAGCTTGCCGCTGGTACCGATGAGTGTGGTGCTGAATGCCATGGCATTGCTCCGGTGAGGACACGGGCAGGGACCGGCCCCGGCACCGTGGGGTGCCAGGGGCGGACTGGGCTGACGAGTCCGTCGCCCGTCAGCGGGTTTCGGTGGTGGCCACGTTCCAGCCGAACTTCACCTCGCCGCCGCCGGCGCCCTTGTCGTCCTGGCCCTTGTAGGCGAACTCGATGTCCTTGAAGCTGCAGGACACCTGCTCGTGCACGTCGCCGCCCTGTGCGCCGCCGGGGCCCACGCTGGAGATGAAGACTTCCTTGAGCGTGACCTTCAGGTACTCCTGCTGGCCTTCGCCCGACTTGCGGCAGGTCATGACCATGTCCTTGAAGTGCTTGCCGCTCACGCAGTTCTTGGCGAGCACGGGCGATGCCTTGTCGTAGACGTGCGTGAAGTTGAATTCACCCGGCGAGGCCTTGCCCTTGCCCGAACCGCCGCCCGATCCCGCGCCCGATGCGTTGCTCACGTTCCAGGACCACGACGAAATCTCGATCTCGTCCTTGTGGTCCTTGTGAGAAGACTCGCCCTTGACGCCGTCGAGCTTGATGTGAAAGTCAGATGACATGTTCCTACTCCTTGGAACCCGATTGCATTCGGGCGGTTGATGATCGAAACGAAAAAAATGGCTGCCGGCGGTGGGAGAAAAGTTCCGATGCCCGGCAGCTACTCATAGAACGAAACGGAACCGGGAATTCAAGAAGAATCCGCAGATTTTTTTCAACCGGCGCCCTTGGCCGTCGGCAGCTTGGACACCAGCCGCAGCGAGACCGTGAGGCCTTCGAGTTGGTAGTGTGGGCGCAGGAAGAACTTGGACGTGTAGTAGCCCGGGTTGCCCTCGACTTCTTCCACGATCACCTCGGCGGCGGCCAGCGGCTTCTGGGCCTTGGTGGTTTCCGACGAGTTGGCGGGGTCGCCGTCCACGTAGTTCATGATCCATTTGTTGAGCCAGCGCTGCATGTCCTCGCGCTCCTTGAAGCTGCCGACCTTGTCGCGCACGATGCACTTCAGGTAGTGCGCAAAGCGGTTGCAGGCAAAGAGGTAGGGCAGGCGCGCCGCCAGGTTGGCGTTGGCCGTGGCGTCGGGGTCGTCGTACTCGGCCGGCTTGTTCAGCGACTGGGCGCCAATGAAGGCCGCGAAGTCGGAGTTCTTGCGGTGGATCATCGACAGCAGGCCGGCCTTCGAGAGTTCGGCTTCGCGCCGGTCGCTGATGGCGATCTCGGTCGGGCACTTCTGGTCCACGCCGCCGTCGTCGCTGGGGAAGGTGTGCAGCGGCAGGTTTTCCACCGCGCCGCCCGACTCGATGCCGCGGATGCGCGAACCCCAGCCGTACAGCTTGTACGAGCGGTTGATGTTGGTCGCCATCGCATAGGCGGCATTGGCCCAGGCGTACTTGCTGTGGTCGGCGCCGGCGGTGTCTTCCTCGAAGTCGAACTCTTCCACCGGGTTGGTGTTGGCGCCGTAGGGCGTGCGCGCCAAAAAGCGCGGCATGCACATGCCCAGGTACTTGGAGTCGTCCGACTCGCGCAGCGAGCGCCAGCCGGCGTACTCGGGCGTGGAGAAGATCTTGGTCAGGTCGCGCGGGTTGGCCAGCTCCTGCCACGACTCCATCTGCATGAGGTTGGGGCTCGCGCCGGTGATGAAGGGCGCGTGCGCCGAGGCGGCGATCTTGGCCATCTCGCCGAGCATCTCGACGTCGGGCGGGCTCTGGTCGAAGTGGTAGTCGCCCACCAGCGCGCCGAAGGGCTCGCCGCCGAACTGGCCGTACTCTTCCTCGTAGATCTTCTTGAACATCGGGCTCTGGTCCCAGGCCGCGCCCTTGAACTTCTTGAGGTTCTTGGCCAGCTCCTGCTTGGAGATGTCCATCACCCGGATCTTCAGGTTCTCGTCGGTCTCGGTGTTGTTCACCATGTAGTGCAGGCCGCGCCACGCACTCTCGAGCTTCTGGTAGTCGGGGTGGTGGATGATCTTGTTCACCTGGTCGGTGAGCTTGGCGTCGATCGCGGCGATCATGGCCTGGATCGACTTGGTCACGTCCTTGCCGATGACGGTGCTGTTGCTCAGCGCCTGCTGCGCCAGCGTGAGCACGGCGGCTTCGACGGCGCTCTTGGCTTCGTCGCTGCGCGGCTTGAATTCTTTCTGCAGCAGCGACGAAAAGTCGCTTCCCGCGTACGCAACGTCTTTCAGTGCGCTCTGCTCGAGTGCGTCGGCCATGATGGTTTCTCCTCGTGTACCGGTGTGTGTCTGTCAGGAATCGGGGTCGGGCTCAGGCGGCGGCTTCGCCGTCCCCGGGCTTCTTGCTGGCGGCCAGCGTCTGCAGCAGGGCCGGGTCTTCGAGCACCTTGGCCAGCAGGTCTTCGGCGCCGCCCTTGCCGTCCATGTAGGTCACGAGGTTCGACAGCTGCGTGCGCGCTTCGAGCAGCTTGTTGAGCGCGCCCACCTTGCGGGCCACGGCGGCGGGCGAGAAGTCGTCCATGCTGTCGAAGGTGAGCTCGACCTTCAGGTCGCCCTCGCCGGTGAGCGAGTTCTCCACCGCGAAGGCGGCGCGCGGCTTCATGGCCTTCATGCGGGCGTCGAAGTTGTCGACGTCGAACTCGAGGAACTTGCGATCGACCACGGGCGCGAGCGGGTCGGCGGGCTTGCCCGACAGGTCCGCCAGCACGCCCATCACGAAGGGCAACTGGATCTTTTTCTCGGCGCCGTAGAGCTCCACGTCGTATTCGATCTGGACCCGGGGCGCGCGGTTGCGTGCGATGAATTTCTGACTGCTCTTGGCCATGGCGATGCTCCTTGCGGGAATGAAAGGGGACGGGTGGAAACGGCGGCGGTCATTCGGACTGGCGTTTGCCCGTCACGGTCTCGATGGTGTCCATCGCGTTGGGCGCGAGGTTGGCCATGATGTCCAGGAAGCTCACGCCGATGAGCTTCTTGGCGCGTTCGATCAGGAGCGGCGCGGGGTTGCCGGGCTCGGCCTGTTCGAGGTAGCGGATGACGCGGTCGAGCATCTGCACCGCGTCCTGGCGGTTCTGGATCTCGCCGCGTGGCGCGGCCGGTCGGGCTGCGTTGCCGGCCGGGGCGTCGCCGCCTTCGGCTGCACCCTCGTCGGCCGATGCTTCCGGTGCGCCGGCCGCCGCCGTGCAGGCCTTGGCGACCGCGCGCGACACGGTGCGCAGCGTGCCCAGGTCCACCGCATCGGTGCGGCCGGTGCGCTCGCCCAGCAGCTTCTGCAGGCGATCGAGCAGCGCGGGAAGGCTGATGGCGGCTTGCAGCTGTTCGGGGTGCGCCGCGTGCAGGGCCTCGAGCCCGCCATGCACCTGCGCCGGCGAATACGAGGCCTCGCCGCCGACGGCGTTGAGCACGCCGTGCGCAATGGCGATGTCGCGCACGCGGATCGGGCCCACGCCGGGCGCGTTGCCCACCGAGGCGTCGTACAGGTCGCGCGGCACCATGCTGTCGTCGCTCAGCGGCGCGAGCGCGTTCAGACGCATCGTGGGGTCGTTGTCGTCGTCCGCATCCAGCTTTGGATGTATGCCGTCCCAGAAGGTGTCGAGCAGCGAGGTGAGCAATTGCAGGCCCGCCGTGAAGCCGGCCACGCCCTGCAGGCGCGTCGCGGCGCGCAGCAGCAGCACGGCGGCGCGCACGTCCTTGCTGCGGCGCAGCTGCGCATCGGCGCGTTCGGCCACGTCGCGCCAGTCGGGTTCGACGGCGGGGATCACGGTGTCGCCGAACTGCTGCTCGGCCTTGCCTTGCGCCGCAGTCGTGAGGGCCATGAAGTCCGCGTCGTACTCCAGGTCGTCCCCGCAAGGCGAGGCCTCGCCGATGGGCGTGAGCAGTGCGTCGACGAGTTGGGGAGTCAGCATGTTGCCTGTTCGAGTTCGCTGGTGATAATCAAAGATGCGTCAGGACCGGTCAATGCAACGAAGGGAATAGCATGCGCACGCTGGGTACACACCATTCGTCCTATGAGGGCCTCCTTGCTGTCGCATCGCGACGCCGTATCGCAGCCCTTGGCCTTGCTGCAGCGGGTCTTCTGATGGCGGGCTGCGCGAGCAAACCGGTGGTCACGCCGGTGTCGATCACGCTCACGGCCGGCGCCGATGCCAACCCCGATGCGCGCGGGCGCGCCTCGCCGCTCACGGTGCGCGTCTACGCGCTCAAGACACCGGGGCCCTTCGAAGGCGCCGACTTCTTCTCGCTGTTCGAGAAAGACCAAGCCACGCTCGGCGCCGAACTGGTGCAGCGCGAAGAAATGCTGCTGCGCCCCGGCGAGAGCAAGAAGCTCGACCTCACCCTGCCGGCCGATGCCAAGGCGATCGGCGTGATGGCCGCGTTCCGCGACCTCGACCGCGCGCGCTGGCGCGAGGTGCGCGCGGTCACCCCGGGCCAGGCGCAGGTGCTCAACGTGACCTTTGGCGCGCGGCAGATCCGGGTGGACGCCGCGGCCAAGTAACGCCAGCTGCACGGCGGCCTCAGCGCAGTTCCGCCGGCACCGTGGGCGCAAAGCGCCCGGGCCGCACCAGCGGCTGGTCCGCCGGCAGGAAGCGGCCGAACAGGTCGCTCACGAACGCGGCGCCCGTGCCGTTCTCCGACGCCGTCGCCGTGAGGTACAGCCCGCGCCAGCGCGGCGCGCGCACCCCTTTGCCGTGCCCCTCGAACAGCCCTTGCGCCACCTGCCGCAAGGCGGGCTGCAAGGTGCGCACGCTCTCCACGAAGCCATGCAGCGCGAGCCGCCCCGCGGGGCCCGGCTGCTCGCGCAGCAGGGCCATGCGCAGGCCGTGCAGCTGCGCCACGAGCGGATCGAACAGCGCATCGAGCCGGTCGGCGGCGCGCGCTGCGTGCGCCGCGAACGGGTGCTCCACGCGGTGGCCGAGCGCTTGCGCGAGCACCTCGGGCGGCAGTGCGGCGCGCAGCGTGGCATAGCCCTTCAGGCGTTCGAGGCCCGTCACGACGAGGTAGACCGGCAGCTGCAGGCGCAGCGTGTCGCTGGCCTCGTCGAGCAGGCGGCGCATGTTCGCGGTGGCGCGCTTGCGCAGGGCGGGGTCGCCGTACAGCAGGTCGCCGGCCGCCACGCACACCACCACGCCGTGCAGCGGCAGGCGTTCGCGTCGCTCGGCAAGCGCCAGCAGCGACTGCAGCCAGAGCCCGCGCGCGGGCGCCGTGCCGGCCTGGTCGCCGATGGCGTCGGGATGCAGCTCGATGGCCGTCAGCGCGCCGGTGGTCCACCAGCGCCACCAGGGCGTGCCGGGTGCCTCGTGCGGCGGCGGCGCCACGCACTCGGCACGGGCGGCCGAGAGCAGCCCCGGCAGCCCGGTGGCCGGACCGCCGATGAAGAGGAACCACGGTGCCGTCGCGCGCGTGCGCGGCGCCTGCCGCAGCGAGGTGCGCGCCTGCGCCATGGCTTCCTTCAGCGCGTCGACGGCGGCGTGGTCGGCGGGCGCGCCGAGGGCGTCGACGCGCCGCAGCAGTCCGCGCCGCCGCGCGCCGCGGCCGGCGTCGCGCACGGCGGCGTACAGCAGCGCCAGGCCGGCGAGGCAGACCGCGAGCAGCGGCCAGAACAGGTGCACGGGTGACAGCGTGTCGAACATGGTGGGGAAGGGCGAGGTCAGCGCGCCACGGTTTCGAGGGAGATGAAGTCGGCGATCAGCCGCTCGCTGTTCCTGCTGGCCGCCAGCGCCTCGCGCAGGCGCAGCAGGTAGGCCGAGGCCATCTCGTACGGCGGGCGGTCGGAGGTTTCGCTGAATGGCATCGGCGCCGACAGCACGGTGATCAGCACGTTGCCGAAGGGCGGACTCACGAGCCAGCTCGAGGGAATGTCGGACCCGAGTTCTAGCGACTCGCCCGCACGCAGCCGCGTCGGGGCCGGCCCGGTGTTCAGGTGCATCACGGAGCCATCGGCGGTGTAGTAGTCGACCCAGATGTAGCTCTCGTGGCGCGGCGCCACCACCTGCACGCGCACCGCGTCGCCCTCGCGCAGCCGGCCGTCGCGCGCGGACGGCGCGCTCACGCTCAGCCCGTGGTTCTTCTGGCGGTTGCGCGCCTGCGAGGGCTTGAGGATGGCGAACACCTCGCAGTGCGGCCACACGCGCAGCCCGATGTCGAACTGTGGCGCGCGCACGCCGGGAATGGCCGCGACGTCCTCCGCCACTTTCAGCAGGTCGTCGCGCTGCGAGACGAAGCCGGTCACGCGCGGGCGGCCGTCGGGGTCGATCGAGGCTTCGAGGTCCGCGCAGGCGTAGCTGGCGAGTTGCCGGTCGATGCGCTGCGTGAGCGCCGTGCCGGCGGCCGGCGGCCCCGCCAGCCAGTGCCACAGCAGGAAGAGCGCGGGCACGAGCACGGCCAGCGCGGTGCCGGTGCGCAGCACGGTGCGGTCGCGCCGGCGCATGTCGGCCGGGCCGCGCGGATCGGGCACGCCGTAGGGCTGGGGCGTGATGTGGTCCTGCGCGAGGCTGCCGAGTTCGAGCGGCGGCGGCTGCAGCTGCCGGCCGTGCAGGTCCTTCAGCTTGCCGAGCTCGCCCTCGTCGCCCGACTCGAAGTAGTACTGGCCCTTGAAGCCGTGCGCCAGCGCATGCCAGTAGACCTCGCGCACCGCGTGGTCCTGCGCGCCGAGGGCCGACAGGTGGTGGAAGAACTCGCTGTGCGCGTTGTTGGAGTTGAACAGCTGCACCTGCAGCGGCGCGGCGCCGTCCACGGCGTCGGGGTGGCGCGCCAGGATCTCGTCGAGCCACGCGACCATGGCGAAGGCGGCCGACTCGATCTGGGTGGCGGTGGCGCCCGCCACGTCGGCGTCGGCGCGTGCGATGTCCAGCAGGCGCAGGGCCTCGCGCTGGGCATCGCCGTGGGTGAGGGTGGGGTGGCCGGCCGCGATCGACGCGTCCAGGCCGAGACCGAAGGCAATGAAGGGCGAGAAGCAGTCGAGCAGGCGGGCCATGAGGGATGCCCGCTTCTCAAACGTGCATTGCGAAGCATGCCTTGCACCGGCGTCTGCAGCGATCGCACATGCCCATGTCCCCGGTCGTTGGAGTGGGCGTTCATTTTTTCAACGGGCCCACGGGGCCGCCATACCGCTTGGGGTCTATGCCGTTGGTGGGGCGCGGCGGCCTTGCTGGACGGGGCAATCGCCGTTATCTTCGCAGTCGCAGAAGAATCCAATGCACATTGACGTTGGGACACTGGGGTATGCCATGAAAATTCTGATCGCCGACGACCACCGGCTCGTCATCGAGGCGGTCAAAGCCAAGTTGTCGGAGCTGGGAGCTGGCATCGAGTTCGTCCTGGCGCTGAGCGTCGACGAACTGCTTGCCGGCGCGACCGACGATCTCGACCTGGCCCTGATCGACCTCAACATGCCCGGCGCGGACGGGCAGGCCCACATCGACGAGATCCGGCGACGACACCCGGCCGTGCCCGTGATCGTGCTGTCGGGCTACGAAGACCCGTCCATCATGCGCAGCGCGCTCGAACGCGGCGTGCTCGGTTTCATTCCCAAGGCCTATTCGCCCGACGTCATGCTGTCGGCGGTGCGCCTGGTGCTGGCGGGCGGCGTGTACGTGCCGCCGATGATGCTCACGGCGCTGCCGCCGGGCATCGTGGCTGGCGTGTCGCCGTCGTCTGCCGCGGCGGGCGAACCTTTTGCGCGCGGTGGCGGCAACGGCGGTGGCGGCACCCAGACCCTCGAACACCTGCGCAGCGTGCTCACCGAGCGGCAGGTCGAGGTGCTGCAACTGCTGTCGCAAGGCAAGCCGAACAAGCTGATCGGGCGCAGCCTGGGCATCAGCGAAGGCACGGTGAAGATCCACCTGGCAGCCATCTTCCGCGCGCTCAACGTGCGCAACCGCACCGAGGCGGTGGTGGCGGCGCAGGCGCTGACGGAAGCGCAGCAGGCCTGAAGACGCGACTCAGTCGGCGAGCGCCGACGCCGGGCGGCGCATGAAGCCGCGCGCGGGCACGATCCATTCGACGCGGTGATCCGTCTCGACGGCGGTGGTCGTCGCGTCGTGCGTGAACAGCATGCGCTCCTCGGCCAGCAGGAAGCGCTGTGTGCCCAGCACATGGAGCGTGGCGCCGCCGAGCTCCAGGGACTGCGGCGCCGCGTCCGCCGACAACACCCATCGCACCGGCCCGGGCGCCGCGGCCCGCAGCGCGGCCTCGTGCGCCGCGTCGCCGGGCACGCGGTTGACCAGCGCCCAGCCCTCGGTGCCGCCGATGAGAAAACTGTTGAGGCCGCTGTCGTGCACGACGCGCACCACGCGCGCGGACAGCGGCGTGACCAGGCCCGCCTCGAGCGCATAGCGGCCGCCGCCCTGGCCGTCGGGATCGAGGTGCCCGATCTCGTCGTAGGCGGGCTCTTCCATGTTCACCGGCCGCCGGCCCTTGGGACCGTCGGCCAGGCGCGGCATGGTCAGCGGAATGCGGCGCAGTGCGCGCGCATGGGCCATGAAGTCGTCGACGCGGGCGAAGGTGGCCAGGTGCTCGAGCACGCGCCGCGTCACGTTCAGCAGCTTGAGGCCGCGTTCGGGGCTGACCGCGTCGGCGGGCTTCAGCCACAGGTGCTCGACGGTCTCGCGGCCGTCGGGGCGCACGTCCTGCCCGGCGGGCATCGCGGCCGCGAAGAAGCGCGTGTCGAAGCGGCGCGGCATGCCGGGCGGCGTCAGCCAGTGGCTGAAGTACGCGATGCGGTCGACGGCAAGGCACCAGCCGCGCTCGGCGCACAGGGCGAGCAGGGCGTCGGTGCTGCGTTCGGCGGCGGCGCGCATCGCGTCGAGTTCGCCCGACGTGAGCGAGAGCAGCTCGACCGGCCGGCCCTGCGCATCGTTCGCGAGCAGCAACCCGGCCTCTTCGAAGCATTCGCGGATCGCCGCTGCGTGGAAGTCGAGCCCGCCTTCGGGCAGGCCCAGGCGCGCGCTCGCGGCGGCGTCGTCCAGGCCCGCGCACAGCGGGTGCAGCAGGCGGTCGTGCGCATCGACCATGCCGCCCGGAAAGACGCTGGCGCCGCTGTTCTGGTCGTTGGCCTTCTCGGCCCGCCGCAGCATCAGCACTTCGAGGCCTTCGGGGCCGTCGCGCAAGACGACGAGCGTGGCGGCGGTGCGGATGGGGCGAGG
>NZ_JBWKYW010000067.1:0-34602 GCF_059423965.1 Variovorax sp. GW458-11-26-14-LB1 | reverse complement strand
CTCCACCGCCGCATGCGGTGACACCCACGCTGGCGGCCAACACGGTCGCGGCCATCCAGAGCGGCTTGGGGCAGCCGCCCACGGTCTTTTGCTTCATGATTTCTCCCTGATGTTTTTGAATTGCAGAAACTGCACGTCAAGGCTACAACCAGTCACACCTTGTCAATGAAACGTCACACCTGCGAATCGCAGTACTAGTTCACGCTCGCCCGCGTTCTTTCGTCTTGCCAGGAACTCCCTTGAAGCTCTTCCAGCGCGCCCAGCGCTCCCTGTTCGGCGAGATCCTCGACTGGATGCTCACGCCGCTGCTGCTGCTCGTGCCGGTGAGCATCGGCGTGACCTGGCTGGTGGCGCAGGGCATCGCCAACGCGCCCTTCGACCGCGCGCTGGAGCACAACGTGAAGGTGCTGGCCGAGCTGGTCACGGTGAAGCAGGGGCAGACGCACTTCGTGCTGTCGCAGTCGGCGCGCGAGATCCTGCGCGCCGACCCCCCCCCCCCCCCCCGACGCCGGCCACATCTACTACCAGCTGCTCGACGGCCACGGCACGCTGCTGCACGGCGAGCGCGACCTGCCGCAGCCCAACGTGGACGACCCGCCCGGCACCAACGTGGTCCTGCTGCACAACAGCACGGTGCACGGCCAGCCGGTGCGCGTGGCCTCGCTGTGGATTCCCAGCGGCAGCGAAGAAGTACCGCCCTCGCTGCTGCAGCTGGCCGAGACGCGCGAGAAGCAGGCGGTGCTCGCCACCGAGATCATCAAGGGCGTGCTGCTGCCGCAGTTCGCGATCCTGCCGCTGGCGGTGCTGCTGATCTGGCTGGCGCTGGTGCGCGGCATCAAGCCGCTGTCGGTGGTCGAGGCGCGCATCCGCGAGCGCCGACCCGGCGACCTGAGCCCGCTCGACGAGTCCTCGGTGCCGCTCGAGGTGGTGCCGCTGGTGTCGTCGGTGAACGAGCTGCTCGACAAGCTCAACGACTCCATCTTCACGCAGAAGCGCTTCCTGGCCGATGCCGCCCACCAACTCAAGACGCCGCTGGCGGGCCTGCGCATGCAGGCCGACCTGGCGCAGCGCGAGGGCGCCAACGCCGACGAGCTCAAGCAGTCGCTCAAGCAGATCGGCCGCGCCAGCGTGCGCGCCACGCACACCGTGAACCAGCTGCTGTCGCTGGCGCGCGCCGAGGGGACCAGCGCCATGACGCACTGCCAGCCCTGCGACCTCGCGCGGCTGACCATCGAGGTGGTGCGCGAGGCCGTGCCGCGCGCGATCGAAAAGCGCATCGACCTGGGCTACGACGGCGTCCAGGCCGGCGCGCCCGGCGTGATGGTCGACGGCAACCCGACGCTGCTGAAAGAGCTGGTGCGCAACTTGGTCGACAACGCGCTCAACTACACGCCCTCGACCCCCGAGCGCCCCGGCGTGGTCACGGCGCGCGTGCTGGCCGACCCCTTCGGCCACGTGCAGCTGGTGCAGGTGGAAGACAACGGCCCCGGCATCGCCGAGGCCGACCGCGAGCTGGTGTTCGAGCCCTTCTACCGCGTGCTCGGCAACGAGGCCGATGGCTCCGGGCTGGGCCTGCCGATCGTGCGCGAGATCGCCAACCAGCACCGCGCGCGGGTCAAGCTCGAAGACGCGCACCCCGGCAAGCATCCGCCGGGCGCGCTCTTCACCGTGCGCTTCGAGGAGGCTCCGTCGGAATGAATCCGCTCGACACGCTGCGCCAGCGCTTCCTGGAAATCCGCCTCGACACCGACGTGTCGGACATGTTCGACTTCGGCGCCGATCTGCTGGAACAGGATTCAGCCGAGGCGCTCGCCTTCCACTACGCGCTGCTGCACGACACCGGCATGGACAGCGAGCTCTACGACTGGCTGTGCCGCAAGTTCGGCGAGCGCGGCGACGAAGCCGAAGACCACCTGCTCGCGCAGTTCGAGCGGGAGACCGATCCAGCCATGCAGGCCACGGTGCTGCAGCTGCTCGGCGGCTTCAAGTACCGCAAGGGCCGTCGCCTGAAAGAGACCGCGGCCCTCGCGCGCGCCGCGCTCGCGTCACCGCACGACGAGCTGCGCTGCAAGGGGCTGTGGGTGATCGGCTGGCTCGGCGGCACGACGGACATCGCCAAGGTCGCGCCGCTGCTCGCGCACGACGTCGTCGCCACGAACCGCCGATGGGCCGCGAGCGCGCTGATGCAGATCGTGTTCAACCGCCGCAGCGCCTCACCCAAGGCGCTCGAGCCCTTGCGCCAGGCGCTCGACACCGAGACCGATCCGGTCGTGCTGGGCGGCATCCTGGTCGCGGTGCAGGAAATCGCAGGAAAAAAATTCGGCCTGAGCTCGAGCTCGCACGAGCCGCCGTCCGAAGAAAAGCTGCAGGCCGCCTTGGCCAAGGCGCGGCGCATGTTCGCGCGCGCGGCTGCTGCCTGATCAGCTCAGGGCGCAGGCGTGCCCGAAGGCTTGGCGTCTTTGCGAATCTGCAACCACTCGGGGTGGATCTGCCGCGCCATGCGCTGCGGCTCGCGCTCGTCGAGCGCTGCGGGCGCAAGCCCGAAGCCGGCCAGGTCGCCGCGCGTCCACAGCCAGTAGCCCGCGTTGGCGGCGAGCAGGGCGATGAGGACCAGGCGCAGCTTCATGCCCTCGCTCAGAACGACATGCCGCGCGGGCGCACGCTCACTTCGTCGCTCGAGATCAGTTGCAGGCCGGCGTCGGTGCGCACCTGCAGCTCGCCGCCCCAGGCCACGCCTTCGCACAGGCCGGCGGTGCCGTCGCTGAGCGTCACCTCGCGCCCGCGCAGCACGTCGCGCGCCGCAAAGCGTTCGGCGAAAGGCGCGAAGCCCTGCGCCTCGAAGGCGAGCACGCTGCGCACCAGCGGCTCGGCCAGCGACAGCAGCACCTCGGGCGCGGACGCGTCGGGCTGCCACTGGCGCAGCCAGGCCGGCGGCGTGCGCATGCCGTCGCCCTCGCGCGGGCCGATGTTGATGCCGATGCCGACCACGAGGTAGCGCGCGGCATCGGGCCGGGCCGTCTGCGGCATCGCCGTCTCGATGAGGATGCCGACCAGCTTGCGGTCGTTCACCCAGATGTCGTTGGGCCACTTGAGGCCGACCTGGTGCGCGCCCGTCGGGTCGAGGCTCTCGGCCACGCTCACGCCCACGGCCAGCGACAGGCCCGACCAGTCGGCCGGCGCCAGCGGCATGCCGAGCGAAAAGGTAAGGGAGGCGGGCGCCTCGGGCTGCTGCGCGCTCTGCCAGGGGCGGCCGAGGCGACCGCGCCCCGCCGTCTGGCGCTCGGCCACGAGGAGCACGGGGTCGGTGCGGCCGGCGCGCGCGCGGCGCATCAGCTCGGTGTTGGTGGAATCGATTTCGGCCACGGCCTCGACCGCGAAGCCGGGCAGCAGCGGCGCGACCGTCGCGGCGATCCGGTCTTCGAACCAGGCGCTGGCCGGCGTCGTGCCCATCGTCAGTCTCCGGCGGCGGCCGGGGCGTCGCCCTTGGACTTCTTCTTGCCGTCGGCCTTTTTCTTGTCGGCCTTCTTGTCCGATTTTTTCTTCTCGGCTTTCTTTTCAGCCTTCTTCGCTTCCTTGGCCTCGGCCTTCTTCTTCTCGGCTTTTTTCTTGGCCTTCTTCTTTTTCTTCTTGTCTTTTTCCTCGTCCTCGTCCTTGGGCGTCAGCAGCGTGCCGCGGCACATCTCGGAGCCGCACCAGCACGGGAACTCGGACAGCAGCTTCTCGGTGTACGGCTCGTCGATGATCAGGCCGTAGTCGTAGTTCAGTTCCTCGCCGGCGGCGATGTTTCTCAGGGCCTTGATATAAACGCGCCCATCGACTTCGTCGGCCTCGCAGTTCGGCTCGCACGAGTGATTGATCCAGCGCGCGTCGTTGCCCTTCACATTGCCGTCGATCACGCGGCCGTCGTCGATGTGGAAGTAGAAGGTATGGTTCGGCTGGGTCGGGTCGTGCGGATGGCGGCGCAGCGCCTCTTTCCAGCTGATGACCTCGCCCTTGTATTCGATCAGCGTTTCACCTTCAGCCAGGTCCTGCAGGGCGAACACGCCGTTGCCGTGGACGTCCGAGCGGCGCATCTGGATGCGCCGGCCACCGGAGCGCGTGGCGGCGGACCGGGCCTCGGGCTCGGTCACGGGGACGGCTTCCTTGTCGCGGCCGGCGGAAAGTGGGGATTTGGAAGGCATCGCCGAAGTCTGTTAGGTTGAATATGCACACATGCGTGTGCGCGCGTGCGCACGCGGAAGCCGCAGAGTATAGAGAGCCCTCAGATGACAAAGACTTTGGTAATCGCAGAAAAGCCGTCGGTGGCCCAGGACATCGTCCGGGCCCTCACGCCGGTGGCCGGCAAGTTCGACAAACATGACGAGCATTTCGAGAACGACACCTACGTCGTGACCAGCGCCGTGGGCCACCTGGTCGAGATCCAGGCCCCGGAGGAATTCGACGTCAAGCGCGGCAAGTGGAGCTTCGCCAACCTGCCGGTGATCCCGCCGCACTTCGACCTCAAGCCGGTCGACAAGACCAAGACGCGCCTGAACGCCGTGGTCAAGCAGGCCAAGCGCAAGGACGTGACGCAGCTCATCAACGCCTGCGACGCGGGCCGCGAGGGCGAACTGATCTTCCGCCTCATCGAGCAGTACGCCGGCGGCAAGAGCCCGCTGGGCAAGCCGGTCAAGCGCCTGTGGCTGCAGTCGATGACGCCGCAGGCCATCCGCGACGGCTTCGATGCGCTGCGCACCGAAAAGCAGATGCAGGGCCTGGCCGACGCCGCGCGTTCGCGCTCCGAGGCCGACTGGCTGGTGGGCATCAACGGCACGCGCGCCATGACCGCATTCAATTCGCGCGACGGCGGCTTCTTCCTCACGACCGTGGGCCGCGTGCAGACGCCGACGCTGTCCGTCGTCGTGGAGCGCGAGGAGCAGATCCGCAAGTTCGTCTCGCGCGAGTACTGGGAAATCCACGGCAGCTTCGCGGCCGAGGCCGGCCAGTACCCCGGCAAGTGGTTCAACCCCGACTGGAAGAAAGCCAACGCGCCGCTGCTGGCCAACGGCGAGCCCGATGCCGAGCAGCGTGCCGACCGCGTGTGGTCCGAGCAGGAAGCCCGCGCCATCGCCGACGCCTCGCGCGGCAAGCCCGCCACGGTCACCGAAGAGAGCAAGCCCACCACGCAGGCCTCGCCCGCGCTGTTCGACCTGACCTCGCTGCAGCGCGAGGCCAACGGCCGCTTCGGCTTCAGCGCCAAGACCACGCTCGCGCTGGCGCAGAGCCTGTACGAACGCCACAAGGCGCTGACCTACCCGCGTACCGATTCGCGCGCGCTGCCGGAAGACTATCTACCGGTCGTCAAGCAGACCATGGAGATGCTCGCCGGCAGCGGCATGAAGCACCTGGCGCCGTTCGCGCAGCAGGCGGTCGATGGCAACTACGTCAAGCCCAACAAGCGCATCTTCGACAACGCCAAGGTGTCGGATCACTTCGCCATCATCCCGACGCTGCAGGCTCCGAGCGGGCTGAGCGAAGCCGAGCAGAAGCTGTACGACTTCGTGGTGCGCCGCTTCCTGTCGGTGTTCTTCCCGAGCGCCGAGCACCAGGTGACCACGCGCATCAGCACGGTGGAGCAGGGCGGCAAGAAGTACCCCTTCCGCACCGACGGCAAGGTGCTTGTCAAGCCGGGCTGGCTCGCCATCTACGGCAAGGAAGCCCAGGACGACGAGAAGGAAGACGACAAGGACGGCAAGCGCCTCGTGCCGGTGAAGCCGGGCGAGATCGTGCAGAACGAGTCGGCCGACCTCAAGGGCCTGAAGACGCGCCCGCCCGCACGCTATTCGGAAGCCACCCTGCTGGGCGCCATGGAAGGCGCCGGCAAGACCATCGACGACGACGAGCTGCGCGAGGCCATGCAGGAGAAAGGCCTGGGCACGCCAGCGACGCGCGCGGCCACCATCGAAGGGCTGATCGCCGAGAAGTACATGCTGCGCGAAGGCCGCGAACTCATCCCGACCGCCAAGGCCTTCCAGCTCATGACGCTGCTGCGCGGCCTGGGCGTGGAAGAACTGTCCAAGGCCGAACTCACGGGCGAGTGGGAATACAAGCTCGCGCAGATGGAGAAGGGCGCGCTGAGCCGCGACGCCTTCATGCGCGAGATCGCCGAGATGACGGAGCACATCGTCAAGAAGGCCAAGGAGTACGACCGCGACACCGTGCCGGGCGACTACGCCACGCTCGCCACGCCCTGCCCCAACTGCGGCGGCGTGGTGAAGGAAAACTACCGCCGCTACGGTTGCACCGGCAAGAGCGGCACGGGCGAGGACGCCTGCGGCTTCTCGTTCGGCAAGTCGCCGGCCGGGCGCACCTTCGAGGTGGCCGAGGCCGAGCAGCTGCTGGCCAACAAGCACATCGGCCCGCTCGAGGGCTTCCGCTCCAAGGCGGGCTGGCCCTTCACCGCCGAGATCATCCTCAAGTACGACGGGGAAGAAGCCAAGAACTGGAAGCTCGAGTTCGACTTCGGCGACGACAAGAACGAAGACAGCGGCGAGATCGTCGACTTCAGCCAGCAGGACACCGTGGGCCCGTGCCCGGTCTGCGGTGCGCCGGTGTTCGATCACGGCAGCAACTACGTCTGCGAGAAGTCGGTGCCGACGAACGAGCAGCCGACCCCGAGCTGCACCTTCAAGACCGGCAAGATCATCCTGCAGCAGCCGGTCGAGCGCGACCAGATGGAGAAGCTGCTCGCCACCGGCAAGACCGACCTGCTCGACAAGTTCGTCTCGATGCGCACGCGCCGCGCCTTCAAGGCCTTCCTCACGTGGAACGCCGAAGAAGGCAAGGTGACCTTCGAGTTCGCACCGCGCGAAGGCGGCAGCAAGTTCCCGCCGCGCAAGACCTTCGGCAAGCCGGCCGCGAAAACCGCGGCAGCCAAGAAGGTCGCGGCGAAGAAGACGCCCGCCGCCAAGAAGGCACCGGCCGAGAAGAAGGCGGCCAAGCCGCGCAAGCCGGGCGCGGGCCTCAAGCCCAGCGACTCGCTGGCCGCGGTGATCGGCGCCGAACCGGTGGCGCGCACCGAGGTCATCAAGAAGCTGTGGGACTACATCAAGGCCAACGGCCTGCAGGACGCGACCAACAAGCGCGCGATCAACGCCGACGCCAAGCTCAAGCCGGTGTTCGGCAAGGACCAGGTGACGATGTTCGAACTCGCGGGCATCGTGGGCAAGCACCTCTCGGCGCCCGACGCGGCCTGACGACGCATGCAGCGCCGACACCTCGCCACCGCCCTGTGTGCAGCGATGCTGCTGGGCGGCGCGGGCCTGGCCCAGGCCGCCGCGTGGCCTGACAAGCCCGTCAAGCTCGTCGTGCCCTTCCCACCCGGGCAGGCCACCGACATCTTTGCCCGCGCGCTCGCCGAACAGCTCGGCAAGCGGCTGGGCCAGCCCGTGATCGTCGACAACAAGGCGGGCGCGGGCAGCAACATCGGCACCGAGTTCGTGGTGCGCGCACCGCCCGACGGCTACACGCTCGTGGTGGCCGGCAGCGCGATGGCGGTGAACCAGACGCTCTACGCCAAGCCGGGCTTCGACCCGCGCAAGGACCTGGTCGGCATCTCGCTCATCGCGAAGGTGCCGCTGGTGTTCCTGGCCACGCCCGAAAGCGGCATCCGCACGCTGGCCGAGCTCACGGCGCGCGCCAAGGCCGAACCCGGCAAGCTGAGCTACGCGAGCGCCGGCATCGGCGGCACGCAGCACCTGTCGGGCGAAATGTACAAGTCGGCGGCGCATGTGTTCATCACGCACATTCCGTACCGGGGCAGCGGGCCGGCGCAGGCGGATTTCCTGGGCAACCAGGTGCCGCTGATGGTCGATTCGGTGACGGCCGCGCTGCCGCACATCAAGGCGGGCAAGGCGGTTGCGCTGGCGGTGACATCGGCCACGCGCTCGTCGCAGCTGCCCGAGGTGCCCACCGTGCGCGAGAGCGGCGTGGCCGGCACGAAGAACTTCGAAGCCGTCGGCTGGCTCGGCCTGATGGCGCCGCGCGGCACGCCGCCGGAGATCGTGGCGCGGCTGAACCACGAAGTGACCGACATCCTCAAGAGCGAGCAGATGGCGCGCTTCATCCGCGACCGGGGCTCCGAGCCGGCGCCGACGAGCGGCGCCGAATTCGACCGCTTCGTGGCGAGCGAGATCGGGCTCTGGGGTGCGGCGGTGAAGGCTTCGGGCGCCAAGCCCGAGTAACTTTTCAGGCCAACGCGGCTGGCGGCTGCGCCGTCGCTTCCCCGCTGCGGTCGACTTCGGCCAGCAGCCAGTGGCGGAAATGGTCCAGCGTGGCCAGCTGGCCGCGCCCCTCGGGGTAGCAGAACCAGTAGCCCTCGCTGCCCCGGTAGCCGCCGTTGGGCAGCGGCTCTTCCACCAGCCCCGACGTGATCTCGTCCTGCACCAGGCAGCGCGGCACCAGCGCCACGCCCATGCCGGCCATGACGGCGCGGATCATGGTCTGGAACTGGTCGAACTGCAGGCCGGCCAGCGGGTCGAGCCCGCGCACGCCGTGCGCCTCGCTCCAGTGCAGCCACGACTGCGGCACGCTCACGTGGCGCAGCAGGGTGCAGCGCGCCACGTCCTGCGGCGTGCGGATGGGGGCCTCGGCCTGCGCGGCGCGCGGGGCGATCAGCGCCACGTCCTGCCCCGCGAGGTAGTGCGAGCGCGCGCCGGGCCAGTGGCCGTCGCCGAACAGGATGGCGCAGTCGAGCTCGGGCCGCTCGAAGTCGTAGCCGTGCACGAAGGGCACGAAATGCAGCGTGATCTGCGGGTGGCGCTGCTGGAAGTCGGGCAGGCGCGGAATCAGCCACTTGGCGCCGAAGGTGGGCAGGGTCGACAGGTGCAGCGCACCGCCGCCGTCGCCACTGGTGATGAGCTCCAGCGTCGCCGCCTCCAGCTGCGCCAGCAGGGCGCGCACGGCCTTCTCGTAGCGTTCGCCGGCCGGCGTGAGCGCCAGGCGCTTGCGGCTGCGCTCGAACAGCGGCGCGCCGATCCAGCGCTCGAGCTCCTGCACCTGCTTGCTGACCGCGCCCTGCGTGAGGTGCAGCGCCTCGGCCGCGCGCGAGACGCCGCCGAAGCGCACCACGGTGGAGAAGGCGCGCAGCAGGTTCAGGGGCGGGTTGAGGCGTCGCAGCGGCATGGGGGAGCCCATCAAGTCATTCCAGATTGGAATGATATCGGGTATATCCTTTGCTTCAGGTGAGCTGCAGCTTTGCACATTCACTCATCGTTCCATTGGAAGAACCCTCATGCAACGTCGTCATTTCCTCTCCACCCTGGCTGCCGTTTCTTTCGCCCCAGGAATATCCTTTGCCCAAGGCAAGCCGATCCGCCTGGTCGTGCCCTTCCCGCCCGGCGGCGCCACCGACATCACGGCCCGCGTGCTCTCCGAGCCCCTGGCCAAGATCCTCCAGCAGCCCGTGGTGATCGACAACCGCGCCGGCGCGGGCGGCTCGATCGGCATGGCCGAGCTGGCGCGCGCCACGCCCGACGGCCTGAGCTTCGGCGTGGCCACGCTGTCCACGCACGGCGTGAACCCGGCCGTGTACCAGAAGCTGCCCTACGATCCGATCAAGGGCTTTGCCGCCGTGACCGAGCTGGTGAAGGCACCGGGCGTGATCGTCATCAACCCGGCCGTGCTGCCGGTCGGCAGCTTCGCCGAGCTCGTGAAGTACCTGAAGGCCAACCCCGGCAAGGTGTCGTACGCGTCGCCGGGCAACGGCACCATCGGCCACATGTGGGGCGAGCTGTTCAAGAGCAGCACCGGAACCTCGATGGTGCACATCCCCTACCGCGGTGCGGGCCCGGCCATCAACGACGTGCTCGCGGGCCAGGTGCCGGTGTACTTCGACCAGGTGGCCTCGTCGCTGCCGCACGTGAAGGCCGGCAAGCTGAAGGCGCTGGCCGTGTCCTGGAGCGGCCGCCTCGACGTGCTGCCCGAAGTGCCGACCTACGGCGAGCTGGGCTACGCGGCCAGCAACGACCCCTCGTGGTTCGGCATGATCGCGCCCGCCGGCACGCCGCCCGAGCTGGTGCTGCGCATGCAGCAGGCCGTGGCCACGGCGCTGAAGGACCCCGCGGTGCGCGAGCGCCTCGCGCTGCAGGGGCTGTACGCCTCGGGCACCACGCCGGCCGAGTTCACGAAGCAGATCGCGAGCGAGATCGAGAAGATGAAGAAGGTGGCCGCCTTCGCGCGCATCCGATTGGACTGACCGACACCGCCTATGCATCCAGTCCTGAAACTGATTCAAACCCGCGCCCAGGTGACGAGCGTCGCCGGGCACACCCCGCTGGTGCTGGACTCCCCGCACAGCGGCACCGTCTACCCCGAGGACTTCCGGCCCGTGTGCGACCTCGCCACGCTGCGCCGGGCCGAGGACACCCACGTCGAGAAGCTCTACGCCTTCGCGAGCGACATGGGCGCCGCCTGGATCGAGGCGCACTTTCCGCGCAGCTACCTCGACGCCAACCGCGACATGACCGAGGTCGACACCACCATGCTCGACGGTCCGTGGACCGAGCCGGTGTCGACCGACCCGCGCGTGCTCTCGAAAGTGCGCCTGGGCAAGGGCCTGATCTGGAAGCTCACCGACGAGGGCCTGCCGATCTACGACCGGCCGCTCACGGTGGCCGAGGTGCGCCAGCGCATCGACCAGTGCTGGCGCCCGTACCACGCGGCGGTGGCCCAGGCCATCGACGACGCGCATGCGCGGCACGGCTACAGCATCCACATCAACTGCCACTCGATGCCGGCCATCGCGGGCAGCCATGCCACCGACTTCCCGGGCCTGGCGCACGCCGACTTCGTGATCGGCGACCGCGACGGCAGCACGGCCGACCCGGCGCTGTCGCAGCGGCTGTGCGCGCACCTGCGCGCATGCGGCTACAGCGTGGACTACAACCACCCGTACAAGGGCGTGGAGCTGGTGCGCCGGCACGGCGACCCGGCGGCGAACCGGCACAGCATCCAGGTCGAGATCAACCGCAAGCTCTACATGGACGAGGCCACGCTGGCGCTCGACGAGGCCGGCGCCGCGCGGCTGCAGGCCGACCTGCGCGCGATGGTCGAGATGCTGCTGGCGACCGACCCGCGCGTGGCAGGCTGAACACCGCCGCCCCTGCGGCGGCTGGTGTCTTTGTTACAGGGCGGCCGGGGGCCCCGGCCTATAGTGGGACGTCCTTAGTTTTCTGGAGTCCTGCCGTGAAGTCGATCCTTGCCGCCCTCGCCGTCCTTGCGACCGGTCTGCTGGTCTCGGGCTGCGCCGGCACCGCGCCGTCGCCGTCTTCTTCCTCCACGTCTTCATCGGGCAGCGGCGTGACGGTGTTCGGCACCATCGACGCTGGCGTCAGCGGCACGACGAACAAGTCGTCGCGCTGAGCGAGAGCCTCAGGCAACCGTCGCCAGGTAGCCCCGCAGCGCATCGCGCAACTGGCGTGACAGCGTCTGCAGGTCGGGCCGCCCGCCCGTGCCGATGTGGGTGTGCGCGACCAGGCCGTAGATGATGGTCTGGCACACGCGCGCCGCTTCCTTCTTCTGCGGGCCGTCGGCCTTCACGTCGCCCGCCGCGTCGAGCACGCCCACCCATTCGGCCACGAAGCGGTCGTACATCTTGCGGTAAGCCTCGGGGCTGGAGAGGTGGCGCTCCAGCAGGTAGTGCGCGCCCCAGGCCACGGGCTGCGTGCGGTGCGCCTCGAGCTGCGCATCGATCACCGCGTCGACGATCTCGCGCCACGGTCGGCCTTCGTTCGCGGCCACGACCGCGCGCATGTCCAGCAGCAAGGCCTTGGAACGCAGGTGCAGGCACACGCGCGCCAGGTCCTCCTTGTTTTCGAAGTACTCGTAGAAGCTGCCCAGGCCCGTGCCCGCCACGGCCACGATCTCGCGGATCGTGATGGCGGCGTAGCCCTTCTCGACCAAAAGCCGAACAAAGGCTTCCTGCAGCGCCTGCGAGGTGTGGCGCGCGCGGGACTGGCGCGGCTTCCTCCTCGGGGCGACGGCGGGTGCGCGGGCGCCGGTCATGGCCGCCGAACCCGAACACCTCGCGGGCGGGTTGTTCCTAGAATTTTTGATCCCATCGAAAGGCATTCTGCAATGACCTCGCCCGACCGCGCCCCCGAGACAACGCCCCCCGCCGTCTACACCGGCGAGGGCGATGCGTGGCTGCCCGACGCGCTCTCGCGCGGCCCGTGGGACCCGCGCGCGCAGCACGGCGGCGCGCCCGCCGCGTTGCTCGCCCACATCGCCGAACGCGCCGCGCCCGGCCCCGGCTGGCAGCTGGCGCGGCTCACGCTCGAGCTGGTGAAGCCGGTGCCGGTGGCGCCGCTGGTCACGCGCACGCAGTCGCAGGCCTCGCGCGCCACGGTGCGCGTGGGCATCGACCTGCTCGCGGGCGACACGGTGGTGGCCCGCGCGCACGCGCTGCTGCTGAAGACCTCGCCGCTGACTTTGCCGGCGAACCTGCCCGCGGGCGACGCGCCGTGTGAACTGCGCCCGCTGCCCGAAGACTGCACCGAGCGCCTGCGCATTCCCGGCCTGCCCGACGGCCTCTCGTTCCACCAGACCGCCGTCGAATCGCGCCTCGCGCAAGGCGACATCGCGCAGCCCGGCGCGGGCGCCGCGTGGTTCCGGCTCGCGGTGCCGCTGGTGCGCGGCGTGGTCACCTCGCCCGCGATGCGCGCGGCGGCGGCGGCCGACTTCGGCAACGGGCTGAGCTGGGTGCTGTCGCCCGCCGACTTCCTGTTCTCGAACGCCGACCTGAGCCTGAACCTGTTCCGCGTGCCCGAAGGCGAGTGGATCGGCCTGCGCGCCAGCACCGAGATGCACGCCGGCGGCGCGGGCCTCACGGTGTCCCACCTGTACGACACGCGCGGCCTCATCGGCCTCGCGACCCAGACGCTGGTGGTGCGCGAACGCGCCGCCGCCGCCTGAACACGCCCCCTCTTTCACCGATTCACGGAGACAACGCCATGACCACCACCGGCATCCATCCCGACAACCAGGTCCCCGAGCTCAAGGACTACAACGTCTACACCAGCGACCCCGCGCTGCGCGGCGCGGTGGGGCGCGGCGGCGCCGCCTGGCGCGACGACGAGCTGGTGCGCCAGGGCGCCGAGTACGGCGCCGAGGCCACGCTGCGCGCCGCCGAGGACGCCAACCGCCACGAGCCCGAGCTGCACACCCACTCGCGCACCGGCACGCGCATCGACAGCGTGCAGTTCCACCCCGCGTGGCACACCATGATGTCGATCGCGCGGCGCAACGGCATCGCCAACCTGCCGTTCTTCGACGAGCGGCCCTCGGCCTGGGTGGGCTACGGCGCCTCGCTGTACATGCACAGCCAGATCGAGTCGGGCTCGACCTGCCCGACCACCATGACCAAGGCCTGCATCCCCGTGATGCGCCGCAACGCCGCGCTGTACGCCGACCTGCGCGACAAGCTGGCCGCCCACGTGCACGACCCACGCGACATCCCGCTCGAAGGCAAGACCTCGATGACCGTCGGCATGGGCATGACCGAGAAGCAGGGCGGCAGCGACGTGCGCACCAACACCACGCGCGCCGTGCCGGCCGGCCAGGGCCCGTGGGGCAGCGAGTTCCTCATCACCGGCCACAAGTGGTTCTTCTCGGCGCCGATGTGCGACGGCCACCTGGTGCTGGCCAAGACCGACGAGCACGGCTCGTCGTGTTTCTTCGTGCCGCGCTGGCGGCCCGACGGCAGCAAGAACGCGATCCACATCCAGCGCCTGAAGGACAAGGTCGGCAACCGCTCCAACTCCAGCAGCGAGGTCGAGTTCAAGGAGGCCTGGGGCGTGCTCGTGGGCGACGAGGGCCGCGGCATCCCGACCATCATCGAGATGGCCACCGTGACGCGGCTGGACTGCGCGCTCGCCAGTGCCGGCTTCATGCGCCAGGGCTTCGCGCAGGCGCTGCACTACACGCGCAACCGCTTCGCCTTCGGCAAGGCGCTGGTCGACCAGCCGGTGATGACCGAGCTGCTGGGCGACATGGCGCTGGAAACCGAAAGCGCCACGCTGCTGGCGATGGAGCTGGCCTCGCGCTTCGGCTCGCCCGCGCCGCTGGACACGGCCTGGCGCCGCCTGCTCACGCCCGCGGCCAAGTTCTGGAACTGCAAGCGCGCGGTGGCGCTCACGGGCGAGGCGATGGAGGTGTTCGGCGGCAACGGCTACGTGGAAGACGGCCCGATGGGCCGCCTGTTCCGCGAGGCGCCCGTCAACTCGATCTGGGAAGGCTCGGGCAACGTGATGTGCCTCGATGTGCTGCGCGCCGTGTCGCGCAACCCCGACGACGCGCACCTCGTGCTCGACCACCTGCAGGAAGTGACCGCCGGCGAAGCGCGCCTGCAGACCGAAGTGCAGGCCCTGCGCCAGATGGTGCAACTGGCGCCGCAGGACCTGGAACGCCAGGCGCGCCGCTTCACGCAGCGGCTGGTGCGCGCGGCGCAGGCCGGCCTGATGCTGCAGCACGCGAGCCCGCTCGCGGCGGCCGCGTTCGTGTCCAGCCGCTTCGATCCCGACTGGGGCCCGGTGACCGGCATCAGCGCCGGCACCAGCGACCCCGGTGCGCTGGTGCGCGCCGCCTGGCACTGAGCACGGAGCCGACCCGGATGGATTTCGTTTCCCTGCTCGACCAGCACGCCCGCACCCAGCCCACCCACGAATGCCTGCGCGCCGCGGGCCGCGCGTGGACCTATGCCGAGTTCGCCGACCTCTCGCGCCGCGCCGCCACCGTGCTGCGCGGCCAGGGCGTGGGCCCTGGCGACAAGGTCGCGCTGCTGTGCTTCAACACGGTCGGCTTCGTCGCCGCGATGTTCGGCGCCTGGCGCCTCGGCGCGGCCGTGGTGCCGGTCAACCACAAGCTGCAGGCGCCGGAGATCGACTACGTGCTGGCGCCCGCCGGCGTGCGCCTGTGCGTGGCCGACGGCACGCTCGCCACGCAGGTCGCCGCGCGCATCGCGCACCGCTGCGACTGGCTCGCGACCGACAGTGCCGCCGACGGCCTGCCGATGCTCGACGAGCTGATGGCGCAGGCCATGCCGCTGGGCGACGACGCGCCGGCGCCCAGCACCGATACGCTGGCCCAGGTGCTCTACACCTCGGGCACCACGGGCAAGCCCAAGGGCTGCCTGCACAGCCACCGCAACGTCTTCATGGCGGCGGTGTGCACGGCGGCGGGCATGTCGCTGTCGCGCAACGAGCGCACGCTGGTCGCGATGCCGGTGTGGCATTCGTCGCCGCTCAACAACTGGCTGCTGGGCACGCTGCTCATGGGCGGCACCGTGGTGCTGCTGCGCGAGTACGCGCCCAAGGCCTTTCTCGACACGCTGGCCGAAGAACGCATCACCTTCACCTTCGGCGCGCCCATCGCCTTCCTGGCGCCGCTGTCGGTGGTGCCCGACGTGCAACGCTACGACTTCAGCGCGATGCGCCTGTGGGCCTACGGCGGCGGCCCGCTCGGTGCCGACATGGCGCGCAAGCTGGCCGACAGCTACCGCAGCGACCGCTTCGTGCAGGTCTACGGCATGACCGAATCGGGCCCGCTGGGCACGGTGCTCTACCCGGAAGACGCGATCGCCAAGGCCGGCTCGATCGGCCGCGCGGGCGTGCCCGGCGTGGCGATCGAGGTGCGCCACCCCGACGGCCGGCGCTGCGGCGCGGGCGAGGTCGGCGAGATCCACCTGCGTTCGCCGGCCGTGATGCAGGGCTACCTCGACAACCCGCAGGCGAGCGCCGAGGCCTTCGACGCCCAAGGCTGGTACCGCACGGGCGACCTGGCGCGGGTGGACGAGGACGGCTTTTTGTTCATCGTCGACCGGCTGCGCGACATGATCATCACGGGCGGTGAGAACGTCTATTCGAAGGAAGTGGAAGACGCGTTGGGCGCCCACCCCGACGTGCAGGACGTGGCCGTCATCGGCCGCCCGCACCCCGAGTGGGGCGAGACCGTGACGGCGGTGCTGGTGGCGCGCGGCGGGCGCGCGCTCGAGGCGCGCGAGCTGGTGCGCTTTCTCGAGGACCGGCTGGCGCGCTACAAGATCCCGCGCATCTTCGAAGTGCGCGAGAGCCTGCCGCGCACGGCGACGGGCAAGCTGCTCAAGCACCTGTTGCGCGACGCGGCCTGAGCACGCGCCCCGAACAGCAGCGCCGTCAGCGCCGCAACAACGCCTGCCGCAGCAACCGCGCCGCCCGGTTGCGAATGCGCCCCTGCATCTCGCGCATGCTGGTGCGCGGTGCCACGCGGGCGGTGGCGCAGGCCCACAGGAAGTCGTGCAGGATCGGTGTGTCGTCCACGGTCTCGGTGCTGCCGTACTTGTGGAACTCGGGGTGCCACTGGGTCGCCGCGATGTAGCCGCGCCCCTTCTCGGGCCGGCGGCGGATCGCCTCGGGCACGCGGTCGGGCAGGCTCCAGGCCTCGATCTCGAAGCCGGGCGCGAGCCCCTTGATGCCTTGGTGGTGGATGCTGTTGACGCGCGCCGTGCGCACCTCGGGGTACAGCTTCGCCAGGCGCGTGCCCTGCACGATCTCGATCTGGTGGAAGTTCTGGTCGTAGGTCACCGGGTCGCGGTGGCGCACCGTCTCGGGGTGGCCGTGCTGTTCCTCGATGTCCTGGTAGAGCGTGCCGCCGAAGGCCACGTTGATCAGCTGCAGGCCCCGGCACACGCCGAAGATCGGCTTGCCGGCCTGCTCGAAGGCCTCGACCAGCGCGAGGTCGTACAGGTCGCGGATCTGGTCGCCGATCCAGGCGTCTTTCAGGGGCTCCTCGCCGTAGCTGCCGGGCCAGACGTCGGCGCCGCCGTGCATCACCACGCCGTCGAGCCACTCGGCGTAGTGCGACAGCTTGGTGTCGCCGCGCGCCGTCTCGCCCGTGGGGCAGGGCACCATCACCACCATCGCGCCGGCCGACATGAGCCAGTGGGCGATCGATTGTTCGACGTATTGCAGCGTCTTGTTCGTGAAAAGCGAGCGGGCCGGGTCGGCGTGCGAGAAGCAAGCGGACAAGCCGATCTTGAGCCGGGCGGCGACAGGCTGAGACATGTCGATGGGTTCCCTGTGGACAAAGTTCATTGTGCGCCCATCGAACTTCGGTCGTGTGTCAGCCGAACCCCCGAAGTATGCTGTGCGGCGCATCAGGAGACACGCATGAAGACGATCAAGGGGCCGGGCATTTTCCTGGCCCAGTTCGCGGGCGACACGGCCCCGTTCCACTCGCTCGACGCCATCGCCGGATGGGCTGCGGGCCTCGGCTACAAGGGCGTGCAGATCCCCAGCTGGGACACGCGCCTCATCGACCTGAAGCGCGCCGCCGAGAGCAAGACCTACTGCGACGAGATCAAGGGCACGTTGGCCGGCCACGGCCTGGAGATCACCGAGCTCTCGACCCACCTGCAGGGCCAGCTGGTCGCGGTGCACCCGGCCTACGACGCGGGCTTCGACGGCTTTGCGGCGCCCGAGGTGCGCGGCAACCCCGTGGCGCGCCAGCAGTGGGCGGTGCAGCAGCTGCACCACGCGGCCAAGGCCTCGGCGAACCTCGGGCTCACGGCGCACGCGACCTTCTCGGGCGCGCTGGCCTGGCCGTACCTGTATTCGTGGCCGCCGCGCCCGCCGGGCCTCATCGAGGAAGCCTTCGACGAACTGGCGCGCCGCTGGCGCCCGATCCTCGATGCCTTCGATGCCGTGGGCGTCGACGTGGGCTACGAGATCCACCCCGGCGAAGACCTGCACGACGGCGTGAGCTACGAGATGTTCCTGGAGCGCGTGGGCAACCACCCGCGCGCCTGCCTGCTGTACGACCCGAGCCACTTCGTGCTGCAGCAGCTCGACTACCTGGCCTACATCGACCACTACCACGAGCGCATCAAGCTCTTCCACGTGAAGGATGCCGAGTTCAATCCGACCGGCAAGCAGGGCGTGTACGGCGGCTTCCAGAGCTGGATCAATCGTGCGGGGCGCTTCCGCTCGCTGGGCGACGGGCAGGTCGACTTCAAGGCCATCTTCTCGAAGATGGCGCAGTACGACTTCCCGGGCTGGGCGGTGCTCGAATGGGAGTGCTGCATCAAGCACCCGGAAGACGGCGCGCGCGAAGGCGCGACCTTCATCCGCGACCACATCATCCGCGTGGCCGACCGCGCCTTCGACGACTTCGCAGCCGGTGGCGCCGATGTCGCGGCGAACCGGCGGATGCTGGGAATCGGCTAGCTGGTCGAACGGATCGCGTCGTCGAGTATTTCCAGGCCGCGGTCGACTTCCTCCGGCCTCACGTTCAGCGGCGGCGCGATGCGCCACACGGCCGCCATGCCGCCGACGGCCACGATGTTCATGCTCAGGCCGCGCGCCATGCAGGCGTCGGTGATGGCGCGGCCGCGCTCGGCGTCGGGTTCGCGGGTCTCGCGGTCTTTCACCAGTTCCACGCCCTGCAGCAGGCCGTGGCCGCGCACGTCGCCGATCACCTCGTGCCGCGCCTTCAGCGTGGCCAGGCCCCGGCTCAGGCGCTCGCCCATGGCGGCGGCGCGCTGGTTGAGCCCTTCTTCCTCGAGCACGTCGAGCACCGCCAGGCCGACCTCGGCCGGCAGCGGGTCGGACACGTGCGAGGTGACGTGCACGAAGCCCTTCTCGTGGCAGTCCTGCTCGATCGCCTCGCTGGTGACCGTGGCGCCGATCGCCAGGCCGCCGCCCAGCGTCTTCGAGACGGTGAGGAAGTCCGGCACCACGCCCGCCTGCTCGAACGCGAAGTTGCTGCCCAGGCGGCCGAAGGCGGTCTGCGCTTCGTCCAGGATCAGCAGCATGCCGCGCTCGCGGCACTTGGTCTGCAGCTTCGGGAAGTAGCCGACGGGCGGCACGATCACGCCGCCCGAACTCAGCACCGGCTCGGCAATGAAGGCTGCGAGCGAGCCGCTGGACTGCGCATCGACCATGTCGAAGCCGACATCGAGGCAGGTGGTGTCGCAGGCGTCGCGGCAATGGCGGATGGGGCAGCGGTAGCAGTTCGGCGCGGGGATCGACATGGTGCCGGGCTTGCGCGGCCCGTAGTCCACGTGGTGCCGGCCCGCGAAGGTGAGCGCGGCCATGCCGCCGTTCACGCCGTGCCAGCCGCCGTTCAGGCCCACGATCTCGTAGCGGCCGGTGGTCACGCGGGCCATGCGCGCGGCGGCCTCGTTGGCCTCGCCGCCGGTGGACAGAAACAGCGATTTCGACAGCGACGGCGGCAGCATCGCCGCCAGCCGCCCGGCCAGCGCCGGCACGGCCGGCCCGACGAAGCCGCTGTACAGGTGCAGCGCGCCCTCGCAGGCCTTCTCGATGGCTGCGACGATGCGCGGGTGGTTGTGGCCGATGGTGGCGCACATCTGGCCCGAGGTGAAGTCGAGGATCTCGCGCCCGTGCGCATCCCACAGCGTGGCGCCGCGCGCCTTGACGATGACATGCGGGCTCAGCCCCATGCCGTAGCGCACGAGGTGCTTGCTGACCACGGGGTCGTAGGTTGCGCCTTCGGCCATCGGATGCTCCTTGTTCGTCGGGGGAGCCCCAGCGTAGCCATCGGCCGCGAAATCCGGTGTCGTTGTGCGGGCCCGAAAACGAAGCCGATTGCGCGCACCTTGCGCCACACTGGCGGCACCATGAAAACCGGCACCCTCGATCGCATCGACCAGTGCATCCTGGCCGAACTGCAGGCCGACGCGGGCCTGCAGAACCAGACGCTGGCCGAGCGCGTGAACCTCTCGCCCTCGGCCTGCCTCAAGCGCGTGCAGCGGCTGCGGCGCGCGGGCGTGATCCGCGAAGAAGTGGCGATCCTCGATGCCGCGCGCGTGGGATTCCCGGTGCTGGTGATCTCGCGCGTGTCGCTGCGCAGCACCACGCGCGAGGCGATCGGGGCCTTCGAGCGCAAGGTGCATGCGCTGCCGCAGGTGCTGCAATGCCACTGCGTGGCCGGCGAGACCGACTTCGTGCTCGTGATCTGCGCGCGCTCGCTGCCCGACTACCAGGCCTTCGCGCAGGAGCAGCTGGGCGACGCGCTGGAGCTGGAGAACTACTCGAGCGACATCGTGCTGTCGACCACCAAGTTCACGACGCGGCTGCCGCTGGACAGCGCCTGAGCCGACGCGCTACAGCAAGCGCACCAGCCGCCGGATCGCGCCGTCGATCTGCGACTCGGCGATCAACCCGAAGCCGAAGGCCAGCCCGTTGGGCGCATCGGGCGCCTGCGGGTCGAGCGCGAAGCGCGACAAGGGCGGCAAGGTGATGCCGGCCGCCGCGGCACGCTCGACCACCACATGGTCGCGTGCGCCGCCGTGCAGCCACGCCGACAGGTGCAGGCCGGCATCGGACGGGATCGCCTCGAGCCGGCCCGCGCCGTGGCGCGCCAGCGCGTCGAGCAGGGCGCTGCGGCGTGCGCCGTACAGCTTGCGCATGCGGCGAATGTGGCGCGCCAGGTGCCCTTCGGCAATGAAGGCCGCGAGCGCCTCCTGCCCGAGCACCGGGCCGTGCCAGTCGGCCAGTTCGCGCGCCCGCACCAGCACCGCGCGGGCCCAGGGCGGCGCCACCACGAAGCCCAGGCGCAGCGCGGGGAACAGGCTCTTGGAAAAGGTGCCGACGTAGAACACCGAGCCGGCGCGGTCGAGCGTCTGCAGCGCGTCGAGCGGGCGGCCGGCAAAGCGGAACTCGCTGTCGTAGTCGTCCTCGATGAGCACGGCATTGCGCGCCCGCGCAAAGGCCAGCAGGGCGGCCCGGCGCGGTGGCGACATCGCCACGCCGGTGGGGAACTGGTGCGAGGGCGTGACGCAGACCACGCGCGCCTCGGGCGGGATGCGGTCCACGCACAGGCCTTCGTCGTCGGTCGGCACCGTGACCACCTTCGCGCCGGCGGCCAGCATGGCCTCGCGCAGCGAGGGATAGAACAGCTGCTCGACCGCCACCACCGTGCGCCCCGGCACCACCAGGATGCGCGCCAGCAGCCCGAAGGCCTGCTGCGCGCCGGCCGTGACCACGATGTCGTCGGCCGTGCAGCCGACCGCGCGCGTGAACGACACGTGCGCCGCGATCGCCTCGCGCAGGGCGCCCTGGCCCTGGGGGTCGGCGTAGTCGGCGGTCTGGCGCGCCACGCGGCGCAGCGCGCGGTCGGACAGGCGGCGCCAGATGTCGAACGGAAAGGCGCCGACGTCGGGCAGGCCGACGCGGAAATCGTCGCGCGCGGCCCGCGGCTGCAGCGTGGGGGCGAGGTCGGCGCCGGGCACGTTCAGCGGCACCAGCCGCGGATCGCGCCGGGGCGCGGTGCCCGCCTCTTTCGGCGCGGCCCGGCCGCGCCGCAACGCGGGCAGCGTATCAGCCACGTAAGTGCCGGACCCCGGACGCGCCAGCAGGTAGCCCTCGCTCAGCAGCAGGTCGTAGGCCGCCAGCATGGTGTTGCGCGACACGCCCAGCCGCTGCGCCAGCGCGCGCGTGGCGGGCAGGCGGGCGCCGGGCTGCAGCCGGCCGTCGAGGATGGCATCGCGCAGCTGGCGGTGCAGCGCGCGCAGCAGGTCGCGCGAACCGGCGGCCGGCAGGCGCAGGGCAAGCTCAAAAAGTGGCTCCATGATCTTTGCCGATTGTGGTTCTTTTGAAGAGCCGCCTGCAATCCTATTCTGAAGGCCTTGGAACACCCACCCATGGAGTCCTTCACCATGCACACCGCTCCTGAAACCCCGCAGCAACCGCCCGCCGAACGCCTGCCCCTGGGCCTGGCCTGGCTCGCGCTGGGCGCCTTCGCCATCGGCACCGAAAGCTTCATGGTCGCCGGCCTGCTGCCGGTGCTGGCGGCCGACCTGCAGGTCAGCGCCGCGCAGGCCGGCCAGCTGGTGCTGCTGTTCGCGCTGAGCTATGCGATCGGCTCGCCGCTGATGGCCGCGCTGCTCGCGCGCTTCGGGCGCCGCCCGCTGCTCATCGCCAGCCTGGCGACGTTCGCGGGCCTCACGGCGGCGGCCTCGATGGCGCACGGCATCGCGCAGCTGGCCCTGGCGCGCGTCGCGCTCGGGCTGGTGGCGGGCGTGTTCCTGCCGACGGCCAGCGCGGTGGCGGCGGCGATGGTGTCGCCCGCGCTGCGCGGCCGGGCGCTGGCCATCGTGACCGGCGGCGGCACCGTGGCGGTGGCGCTCGGCGTGCCGCTGGGTGCCTGGATCGCGGGCTGGGGCGGCTGGCGCACGGCCTACCTGCTGATCGCCGCGGTGGCGGCGCTGGCCACCTGGGGCCTGTTCGTGGGGCTGCCGCGCACGCTGGCACAGGCCCCGGCCCAGGACCCGGCCGATCTGGCTCCCCGTGCCCCGGCCTTCGCCGTGGCGCGCGAACCCGGCGTGGCGCCGGCGCTGCTGGCCACCGTGCTGTGGGCCACGGGCGGCTTCAGCTTCTACACCTACATCGCGCTGTTCCTCGGCCACACGCTGGGCTTCGGGGCCGAGGGCGTGGGCGCGGTGTTCTTCGCGATCGGCGTGGCCGCGGCGCTGGGCACCGCGACCGGCGGCTGGGCCACCGACCGTTTCGGCGCCGACCGCATGGCGCGGGGCTTCGCGCTGGCGCTGGTGGTGATCATGGGCGGGCTCTCGTTCGCCGCGCAGATGCTGCCGCGCGGGCTGGCGCTGCCGCTGATCGTGGGCCTGTCGGCGCTGTGGGGCTTCGCCGGCTGGGGCTTCGGCCCGGCGCAGGCGGTGCGGCTGATCCGGCTGGCGCCCGAGCGCGCACCGATGACGCTGTCGCTCAACGCCTCGGCGGTCTACCTGGGCATCGCGGCGGGCTCGGGGCTGGGCGGCGCGACCATCGCGTGGTTCGGCGTGAGCGCGGTGGGCTGGGTGGGCGCCGCCGCCCAGCTGGCGGGGCTGGTGCTGCTGTGGCGCGCGGCGCGGCGCGGCGGGCCCGGTCGGCCGCGCCTGTGGCGTCATCGGCACCGGCCTGCGCCTGATCCTGCGGCGGGTTGCTATATTTTCAATAGCTACATTGATAGGATGAATGGCCCTTCGGGGCCTTTTTCATGCGGGCGTTGTTTTTAAGACAAGCAACTGTCATGCCCCGCAAGCTATAATGTCGGGTTCGTTTCGATACCACGACGAAGAATTTCGTCACCCCCGCCGGCCGATCTGCGTTGCCATCTGAATCCGGGTTCCAGGATTCATCAGGCTTCTCGTTTCCAGCCCTCGGGCCACGCCGGCTTTCACAGTGTGTTGGAGCGCCAGACCGGGCGCCCATGAATGCCACCACTGCCTTCGTTCCTGTTGAAGCGAATCGCGCGTGCGGCGCGTCCGTTCTCACTAATTTTTCGGCATTGCGCGCCCCGCACCGGCACGCAGCGCCCCAGGCTTCATGGACACTTTCGCAACAGCATCGCGGTGGGCAGGTTTCTGCTTCCCGCACCGCAACGACAGATTCCTGGACGCCGGCTGACCCGCCGGCCGACTGAAACCAACACGCCCATCTTCATCTCCAACACACATCGAACGATTCAGAGGTAATCACACATGCCCAAGGAAGAACTGATCGAAATGAACGGCGCAGTGACCGAAGTCCTGCCCGACTCGCGCTACCGCGTCACGCTCGACAACGGCCACCAGCTGATCGCCTACAGCGGCGGCAAGATGCGCAAGCACCACATCCGCATCCTGGCCGGCGACAAGGTCTCGCTCGAGCTGTCGCCCTACGACCTGACCAAGGGCCGCATCACGTTCCGTCACCTGGAACGCCGCGGCCCCCCGCCGACCAACTCGGGCAACAACACGCCCCGCCGCTGAGCGACGCCCGGCCGGCCTTGCAGAGCGCCCTCCCGGAGGGGGCCCTGCAAGGCCTTTGTCTTTTCCGGGCCGTCACTTTTTCCCTTTTGCGTTTTCCTGTCTGTCTGTCTCCGGCTGCCGAACGATGAACTCCACCACCTCCCCAGCCGGCGGCCTCCAGGCCGAACCCCACGGCTTTGCCACGCTGGCGCTGTCGCCCCAGATGCTGGCCAACCTCACCCAGCTCGGCTACACGCAGATGACGGCCATCCAGGCCGCCGCGCTGCCGCCCGCCCTGCTGGGCAAGGACCTGATCGCCCAAGCCAAGACCGGCAGCGGCAAGACCGCCGCCTTCGCGCTGGCGCTGCTGTCCAACCTGAACCCGCGCCGCTTCGCCATCCAGGCGATGGTGCTGTGCCCCACGCGCGAGCTGGCCGACCAGGTCACGACCGAAATCCGCCGCCTGGCGCGCGCCGAAGAAAACATCAAGGTCGTCACGCTGTGCGGCGGCGTCGCGCTGCGCGGGCAGATCGCCAGCCTGGAGCACGGCGCGCACATCGTGGTGGGCACGCCGGGCCGCATCATGGACCACCTGGAGCGCGAGAACCTCGACCTCTCGGCGCTCAACACGCTGGTGCTCGACGAGGCCGACCGCATGCTCGACATGGGCTTCTTCGACGACATCGTGAAGGTGGCGCGCCAGTGCCCGAAGGAACGCCAGACGCTGCTGTTCTCGGCCACCTACCCCGAAGGCATCGCCAAGCTCGCGCAGCAGTTCATGAAGAACCCCGAGCAGATCACGGTGCAGGCCCAGCATGAAGGCAGCAAGATCCGCCAGCGCTGGTACCAGGTGAAAGACAGCGAGCGGCTGCACGCCGTGAGCCTGCTGCTGGACCATTTCCGTCCCGTGAGCACGCTGGCCTTCTGCAACACCAAGCAGCAGTGCCGCGACCTCGTCGACGTGCTGCAGGCACAGGGCTTCAGCGCGATGGCGCTGTTCGGCGAGCTGGAGCAGCGCGAGCGCGACCAGGTGCTGGTGCAGTTCGCCAACCGCAGCTGCTCGGTGCTGGTGGCCACCGACGTGGCGGCGCGCGGCCTGGACATCGCGCAGCTCGAAGCGGTGATCAATGTCGACGTGACGCCCGACTCCGAAATCCACATCCACCGCGTGGGCCGCACCGGCCGCGTGGGCCAGCAGGGCGGCTCGGAAGGGCTGGCGCTGAACCTGGCCAGCATGAACGAGATGGGCTTCGTCGGGAAGATCGAGCTGCTGCAGGGCCGCGAGTCCGAATGGCACCCGCTCGCCGAGCTCACGCCCGCCAAGGGCGCACCGCTCACGCCGCCGATGGCCACGCTGCAGATCGTCGGCGGGCGCAAGGAAAAGATCCGCGCCGGCGACGTGCTGGGCGCGCTGACCGGCGACTGCGGCTACACCAAGGATCAGGTCGGCAAGATCAACGTCAACGAGTTCTCGACCTATGTCGCGGTGGACCGCGGCATTGCCGAAGAAGCCGCCCGCAAGCTCGGCAACGGCCGCGTGAAGGGCAAGAGCGTCAAGGTGCGCCTGCTGACACCGCAGTCGACCTGACATCCCTCCCATGCTCCTGTTTGGGCGCTTGGCAGACGAAATCTGCCGATGTGGCCTAATCGGGGGTCGAACATCTTTTTTATCCGAGCTTTCCATGCCCAAGAAAATCCGTACCGAAGCCGACCGTCTTGCCAGCCCGAAGCCGACGCCCATGCCCGGCTACACCGTGCCGCGCAACGGTGGCGGCCAGAAGATCAGCCTCGAGCGCGGCACCGCCACGCGCAGCAAGAAGAACCCGGGCAAGCGCCCGAGCAAGGGCGGCTGATCCAGCCCCCGCGGCTCTTTCTTCGGAGCCACGACGAACGCGCCCCCGGGCGCGTTTTGTCATTGGGGCCTGCCCTGCATCACGCGCCGCCATGTCCGACGACAACCAGATCTACATCCCGCCCTCGTTCTTCGCGGTCTACAGCGACACGCGCCAGCGCCTGCGCGAGCCGATCGACGTGGTGCGCGCGCGCTACGAGATCTGCGAAGACCTCGCCGGCCACCTCGTGGGCCATGCGCAGATCCAGCACCACACCGAGGTGCCGGTCGAAAGCGAGATCCTGCGGCGCATCCACGCGGGGCTGGTGACGCCGGAATCGGGCGTGTCGGTGCCCGAGGCCGGCTGGATCGTGCAGCGGCTGGCCGAGCTGCTGGGGTGGGAAGCGCCCGAGATCGCCGAACCGGCGGGCGACTAGCCCCCGCGCGCCTCACCGCGCTGCGAACCGCTCCAGCAGGAAGTCGACAAAGGCCCGCGTCTTCGCCGCCAGGTGGCGCGACGGGTACACGGCGTACACCGGCGTGCGGTCGGCCTCCCAGTCGGCGAGCACGGCTTCGAGCCGGCCCGTCGCCAGCTCCTGTTCGACATAGATGCGCGGCACCAGGCTCAGGCCGAAGCCCGCGAGCAGCGCGTCGCGCACGGCGATGCTGGAGCTGACCTTGTAGCGCCCGTCGATCGGCACCGCCACGCTGCGCCCGGCGCGGCGGAAGGTCCACTTGTTCGCGTGGCCCGACAGCGTGAACTGCACGCACTCGTGGGCCTTCAGGTCTTCGGGCGCGGCGGGCCGGCCGTGGGCCGCGAAGTAGCCGGGCGCACCGCACAGCACGTGGGTCATGGTCATGAGCTCGCGCGCGACCAGGCTCGAATCTTCCAGCCGGTCGCTGCCGCGGATCGCGAGGTCGTAGCCCTCGCCGATCAGGTCGGTGCGGGGGTCCTGCAGGTTCAGCTCCAGCCGCAGGTTGGGGTGGCGCGCCATGAAGGCGGGGATGTGCGGCGAGATGCAGGTCAGCGCGAAGGTCAGCGGCGCGCTCACGCGCAGCACACCGCCCGGGCTCGCGCCCACGGGCGCCAGCGCGGCGTCGGCCTCGTCCAGGTCGTCGAGGATGCGCGCGAGCCGCTCCACGTAGGCCGCGCCGGCCTCTGTGAGGCTCATGCTGCGCGTGGTGCGGTTGATCAGCCGCACCTTCAGGTGCGCCTCCAGCTCGGCGATGTTCTTGCTGACGGCCGCGGCCGACAGCCCCAGCTGCCGCGCGGCGCCCGCGAAGCTGCCCGCCGCGGCGGTGGTGCGAAAGACCTTGAGGGCGGTGAGATGGTCCATGGGCCGGCGCTCGATTGACGACTGTCAGTAAAGAATCAATTCATTATTCGAGCATTCACAACCACAGGTCAACGGCCTAGATTCGAGCCATGACCTCCCGCACCACCGACCTCCTGCTCACCGCGATCGCCCCCGCGGTCTGGGGCAGCACCTACATCGTGACCACCGAGCTGCTGCCGGCGAACTACCCGCTGACGGTGGCGCTGCTGCGCGCGCTGCCGGCGGGCCTGCTGCTGATGCTCATCGTGCGCCAGCTGCCGCCCCGGGCGTGGTGGGGACGCATCTTGCTGCTGGGGGCGCTGAACTTCTCGGTGCTGTGGGCGATGCTGTTCCTGGCCGCCTACCGGCTGCCGGGCGGCGTGGCGGCCACCATCACTTCGGTGCAGCCGCTGTTCGTGGTGTTCCTCGCCGGCCTGCTGCTGGGCGCGCCGGTGCGCGCGCTGTCGGTGGCGGCGGCCGTGATCGGCATGGGCGGGGTGGCGCTGCTGGTGCTCACGCCGAACGCCGCGCTCGACGCGCTGGGCATCGCCGCGGCGCTCGCGGCGGCCGTGTCGATGGCCTTCGGCACGGTGCTCAGCCGCCGCTGGCAGCCGCCGGTGTCGGCCCTGACCTTCACGGCCTGGCAGCTGACGGCCGGCGGCCTGCTGCTGCTGCCGGTGGCGCTGTGGCTGGAACCGCCGCTGCCCGCGCTCACGGCGATGAACTGGGTCGGCTTCGCCTGGCTCGGCCTGGTCGGCGCCGCGCTCACCTACATCGTGTGGTTCCGCGGCGTGGCGCGGCTGGAGCCCTCGGCGATCGCGCCACTGGCCTTCCTGAGCCCGGTGACGGCGGTGATCCTGGGCTGGGCGCTGCTGGGCCAGAGCCTCTCGGGCTGGCAGATGGCGGGCATCGGCATCGCGATCGCGAGCATCTGGCTGAGCCAGCAGGCGCAGCGCGGTGCGCAGCCGGTGGCGACGGTGCCTGTGCCCAGCCGCTGAAGGCTTACGCCACTGGCGCTGCCTGGCGCAGCAGCTGCAGGTAGCCGGGCTGCACTTCCATGCGCGCCGTCGCGCCCTGGCGCTGCAGCAGGCGGTGCGCCTTCGGCAGCGCCCAGCAGGGCAGGTTGGTGAACATGTGGTGCTCGCAGTGGTAGTTGACCCAGTAGGGCGCCACGAAGATGCGTTCGAGCCAGCCGGCATGCGTGGTGCGCGCCTGGCGCAGCGGATCGGCCTCGTTCTGCGCCACCAGCGCATGCTCGGCGATGTTGCGCACGCGGCTCACGAGCGGCAGCCAGGTGGCCATCGGCAGCAGCCACATCAGCACCCAGGCCCACCAGACACCGGCGAGCGTGAAGGCCAGCAGGCCCAGGCCGTTGCCGATGAGAAAACGCCTGTCCTTTGCCAGCTCGCGCCCGAACACGCGCAGCGCCGATTCGCCCGGCGCACGTTGACGAATGCCGTCGGCGATGTGGCCGAAGCGCTGCTTGTAGAAGGTCTGGCCGCTGAGGTCGCGCACGACCTTGCGCCACATCGAGTCGCGCGAGATCGGGAAGGGCGCCGACAGCACGAGGTCCGGGTCTTCGGTCTGCTGCACGAAGCGGTGGTGCTGCAGGTGATACGGCCGGTAGTCGCGCAGCGTGGGCGAGCACAGCCAGTAGCCGACCCAGTCGTTGACCTTGCGGTTGCGGTGCAGCCCCGCGTGCGCGGCGTCGTGCATGAGGATGAACAGGCCCAGCTGGCGCGTGCCGACGATCGGCACCATGAGCGGGATCGTCCACGGCCACACGATGCCCGCGAGCATCGCGGCGCCGATCACGCCCCAGCAATGCGCCACCAGCCACAGGCCCCGCCAGGACGAACGCGTGGTGAGCGATTGCCACTCGTCGGGGGTGAAGAAGTCGTCGGGTCGAGCGCGGGGTGCAGCGGCCATCGGGCCAGTATGCGGCGAAGGCGCCGGCAGATCACGCGTAGTTCCCCGGTGTGGGCGCCTTGGAGCGAGGCCCTTCGGCCTACTTGTCGATGATTTTCCGGGCGAAGACTTCGAGGTAGTCCATGAGCCGCTCGGCGCCCGCGATGGCCGCGGCCTCGTCGCCGGTGGCGATGCCCTGCGCCAGTTCGAGGTGCGCGTTGGCGCCCTCGACGATCTCGCCCTCGTGCTGGTAGGCGTACCAGAAGCGCCGGCACTGCACGATCAGCGGCACCACCGCCTTCACCGCCGAGTCGTTGTGGCTCGCCTGGTGCGTGACGAGGTCGAGCGCGCGGTCGGCCTGCATGTAGTCGTTCAGGTCGCCGCGGCCCGCGGCCTCGACCATGGCCTCGGCGCAGCGCACGATGGCCTGGCGCTGCGGCGCGGTGGCGCGGCGCGCGGCGCAGGCCGCAATCAGCTGTTCGAGCACGCGCCGGGTCTGGATCACGTCCAGGTGGTCGGCCAGGTCGATGGTCGACACCAGCAGGCCGCGGCGCGGCTGCTGCACGATGAGGCCGATCGACACCATGCGCATCAGCGCCTCGCGCACCGGCGTGCGGCCCAGGCCCGTGCGCTCGGCCAGCTCGGCCTCGACGATCTGGCTGCCGGGCTCCAGCTGCATGGTGGACAGCAGCGCCTCGATGGCGTCGTAGGCCAGGTCGGCCGCGCGGCGCTTGGGCGGGGGTCGGGGAGCGGTCTTCGGGGCGGCCATGGTGGGGATGTGGATGTGCTCGTGCGTGTGCGGATGCGTGGCCGTCATTGTCGGGCGTCGCCGGGGGCTGCAAGCCCGGCCAGTGTCTCGATGCGCACCGGCACCAGCGGCGGGCGCGGCGCGGGCGGCGTCCAGCCGAACAGGAACTGCGCCGCGTCGCCGCACACGCGCCCCTGGCAGGCGCCCATGCCGCAGCGGCGGTGCAGCTTGGCATCGGTCCAGCCGGTGCAGGCCGCGAGCGCGGCAAAGGGCACGTCTTCGCAGCGGCACACGAGCGTGTCGGGGCGGGGCAGGGCCTTGAGGTCGTCGGCCAGCGCGAAGCGGCGGTGCAGCTGCGCGGCGAAGGCGTCCCAGCGGGCGCGTTCGCGGTCGTGCGCGTGGGCCTGGGCGGTCTCGCCGACGGCCGCGTGGCCGGCGATGGTGCCCTGCACCAGCGCGCGCTCGCTGCCGCCGAAGCCGGTGCATTCGCCGGCCGCGTAGATGCCCACGACGTTCGTGGCCTGCAGCCCATCGACCGCGAGCCCCGGCCCCGCGAGCGCGCAGCCGAGCAGCTGGCCCAGCTGCGTGTTCGGCGTGAGGCCGAAGCCGCAGGCGATGCGGTCGCAGGCCATCTCGACCTCGCGGCTGCCCTGGCGCAGCCGCACCGATTCGACCTGCGTCGCGCCCTGCGCCGAGACGATGCGCGACGCGGTGCGGTAGTTCGCATCGGCCAGCGTGAGCGCCTGCACGGCCTTGCCGGGCCACCGCACGAGGCTGGCACCGAAGGCCGCGACCGAGGCGAACGAGGCCTGCTCGGCGATGCGCAGCACCTGCGCGCCCGCCGCCTTGGCCGTAGCGGCGGCGGCCAGCAGCAAGGGCCCGCTGCCGGCGATGACGATGCGTTCGCCCTCGACCGGCAAGCCCGCCTTGATCAGCGCCTGCAGCCCGCCCGCACCCGTCACGCCGGGCAGCGTCCAACCGGGGAAGGGCAGCAGCAGTTCGCGGGCGCCAGTGCACAGGATGAGCTTTGTCCACTGCATGCGCGTCGCGCCCTCGGCGTCTTCGAGCAGCAGTTCATGCGCAGCAGGCGCAGCGACCACACGCGTGCCGCTGCGCACGCGCAGGTTCGCGTGGCGTGCGAGCGCCTCGCGCCACTGACGTGCCGCCGGTGGCAGCGACGCGCCGGGGCCGTCGCGCCAGATCTGTCCGCCAGGCGCGGGGTTGTCGTCGATCACCACGACCGGCGCACCACTGGACGCCGCCGCCACGGCCGCAGCCATGCCCGCGGGGCCCGCGCCGACGACCAGCACATCGCAGGTTTCGAGCGTGACGCCGCTCATGCCGTCGTCTCCACGCGCATGCCCTCGGCGCACACGGTCTGGCAGGCGAGGCGGCGCCGCCCATCGATCTGCACGCGGCATTCCTGGCACACGCCCATGCCGCAGAACGGCGCGCGCGGCTGGCCCGTGACCGAGGTGCGCGCCGTGCCCATGCCCCCGGCGATGCGCAAGGCGGCGGCGACCGAGCTGCCAACCTTCACGCGCACGGGCTGTCCGTCGATGTGCAGCAAGGTCTGAGCGCTCATGCCCTCTCCAGCAGGCCGCGCGGCGCATACGGCGCGGCGTCGAAATCGGGCGCTGCGCCGGTCATCAGCGCCGCGAGCACATTCGCGCTGCCCGGCGCCGTGGTCACGCCCAGCCCTTCGTGGCCGACCGCGAGCCAGAGCTTCTCGCGCCACGGATGCCTGCCCAGCAGCGGCAGGCCGTCGGGCGAGGCGGCGCGCAGGCCGGTCCACGCGCGCACGGCATTCAGGTCGGCGAGCCCCGGCAGGTAGTCGAGCGTGCGCTGCAGCATGCGCGCGAGCATCGGTGCCTCCACGGCCAGGTCGGTCGTGTCGAACTGGCGCGACGAACCCACCAGCAGCTGCCCCGTGGGCCGCGGCTGCACGTTGAAGGCGACCGAGTCGCCGTCGCTGTGGTGCGCGCTGGTCACGTAGCCGAGCTCGACGAGCTGGTGGCGCACCGTGCCCGGGTAGCGGTCGGTGATGAGCAGGTGGCCCTTCTTCGGGCGGATCGGCAGCTCGGGGCACAGCGTCGTCGCCTCGATGCCGTTGGCGAGCACGACCTGCGGCGCGGTGCGGCGGCTGCCATCGGACAGGCGCAGCGTGCCGTCGTCTTCGATGGCCTCGACCTTCGCGTGCTCGACCTGCACCAACGCGGCGTGCTGCGCGAGCAGCCAGCGTGCCGCGTTCGGCGCATAGAGGATGCCGTCGCCCGGCACTTCGAGCGCGCCCGACAGGCCCGCGCGCAGGGCGGGTTCGGCGCGCGCGAGTTCGCTGGCGCTCAGCAGCCTGCTTTCGATGCCGAGCGCGCCCAGCCGCTGCTGCTTGCGTTCGGCCTCGGCCATTTCCTCGTCGTTCGCCGCGATCCAGAGCGTGCCGCAGGGGCTGTAGGCGCAGTCGGCGCCCAGGCGCGGCGCGAGGGCGCGCCATTGCGCGACCGAGTGGCGGCTGAGTTCGAGCTCGGCCGCGTTGTCGTCCATCACCACGAGGTGGCCCATGCCCGCGCCGGTGGCGCCACCCAGGCGCGCGTCGAGCACGCGCACGCGGCGCCCGGCCTGCGCCAGCGCATGGGCACACGCCGCGCCGACGATGCCGGCGCCGATGACGATGACGTCCGTGTCCATGCGCCCCGGTGTCAGAGGCGGATGCCCCAGCCGAAGGGGTCTGTGTCGTCGATGAGCAGCGTGGCCTCGGCGCTGATGTGCGCGCGGCCGCGCAGCGTGGGAATGACCTGGTCGCCGTCCATCGCGTAGCTCGCCTCGAAGACGCTGCCGATCACGCTGGCCTGCCGCCACACCGCGCCCGGCGCGAGCTTGCCGTCGGCCGCGAGGCAGGCGATCTTGGCGCTGGTGCCGGTGCCGCAGGGCGAGCGGTCGTAGGCGTTGCCGGGGCACAGCACGAAGTTGCGGCTGTCGGCACCTTCGTCATCGTTCGCGAAGAGTTCGATGTGGTCGATCTCCGCACCGTTCGCGCCCGTGATGCCCTGCGCCGCCAGCGCCTTGCGCAAGGCGGCCGTGTAGTCGGTCAGCGCCGCGAGGTTGTCGCTCGCCACGCGCTGGCCGTGTTCGCTCACGAGGAAGAACCAGTTGCCGCCCCACGCCACGTCGCCGCGCACCGTGCCGTGGCCCGGCAGCTCGACCGCCACCTGGTGCAGGTGCCGGTACGCGGGCACGTTGCGCACGCTCACCGAGCCGTCTTCGTGCAGCGTGGTCGTGACCGTGCCCACGGGCGTCTCGATGCGGTGCTCGCCCACGCCGATGCGGCCCATGTGCGCCAGGCTCGCGACCAGCCCGATGGTGCCGTGGCCGCACATGCCCAGGTAGCCGGCGTTGTTGAAGAAGACCACGCCGGCCGCCGCATCGGGCGACACCGGCTCGCACAGCAGCGCGCCGACCACGACGTCGCTGCCGCGCGGCTCGAGCACGGCGGCGGCGCGCCACTTGTCGTGTTGATCGGCCAGCAGCGTACGGCGCTCGGCCATGGAGCCCTTTCCCAGATCGGGAAAGCCGCCGATCACAAGGCGCGTGGGCTCGCCGCCGGTGTGCGAGTCGATGACCTGGATGCGTTGCATGGGTGTGCGGCTCACTCAGTAACTGGCAATGGGCACGGGGGCCGCGTTCTTGAAGGTGAAGACGGTGATGGGCGCCTGCTTCATGTTGCCCTTGTCGTCGTACGCGTAGGTGGCGGCCACGCCCTTGTAGGTGGCCTTGTAGAGCTCGGCGCCGACCTTGTCGGGGTCGATGGCGTTGGCCTTCTTCATCGACTCGCCGATGAACAGCACCTGGTCGTAGTACGAGGCGGCGTACGCGTCGGGGTCGACGTTGAAGCGCTTCTTGAACTTCTCCTTGAAGGCCGGACCACTTTGCGCCTTCTCGAGCATGGAGCCGCCCTGTGCGCAGAACACCAGGTCGTTCACCGCGTCGCCGCCGATCTTGCCGGTGGCCGGGCTGCACACGGTGTCGCCGCCCAGCAGCTTGCCGGGCACGGCCAGCTGCTTCATCTGGCGTGCCATGGGTGCGGCCTGCGGCGCGTAGCCGCCGAAGAAGATCGCCTCGGGCGCCTTGCCCTTCATGTTGGTCAGGATGGCGGTGAAGTCGACGGCCTTGTCGGTGGTGAACTCCTGGCCGACGATGGTGAGGCCCTGCTTCTTCGCTTCCTTGGTGAACTCTTCGGCGAGGCCCTGGCCGAAGGCGGTGCGGTCGTCGATCACGCCGACCTTCTTCACCTTCAGTTCCTTGGCCGCGTACACGGCCATGGCACCGCCGATCTGGTTGTCGCTGGCGATGATGCGGTACAGGTTCTTGTAGCCGCCCTGCGTGACCTTCGGGTTGGTGCCCACGGTGGACACCAGCGTGCCGCCGTCGCTGTAGATGCGCGAGGCCGGAATGGCCACGCCCGAGCAGTACGGGCCCATGACGAACTTGACGCCGTCGTCGACGAACTTTTGCGCCACGCTGACGCCGGTCTTGGCGTCGCACTGGTCGTCTTCGGAGACCAGCTCGAACTTCAGCGTCTTGCCGCCGACGCTGAGCTTCTTCGCGTTGAGCTCCTCGATGGCCAGGCGGATGCCGTTTTCATTGTCCTTGCCCGCGAAGGCGTTGGGACCCGACAGCGGACCGCTGTGGCCGATCTTGACCACCTGCTCCTGGGCCTGCGCGGGGCTGGCCACGGCCAGGGCGACCAGGCCCGCGAGACTGAGTGAGGAAACCATGCCTGCTTGTGACTTCATGCTTCTTCCTAGGGTTGGGAACAATGAAAAACGACAGGGCCTTCGTGCATGGAGACCTGCCTCAGTTTAAATATATTAAGTACATATCTTGTAGATATCTGTGGGGCAAGCGCTCTTTCGGTCGCTGGGGTTCTGTGATATCTGTGAACGAACGGGCCGTTCGGGGCGCGATCCCGCCGACGGGGCACCTTGCTCCGCGAATGTCCCCCGGCCTGCGGCCTCCTCCTTGATTTCGCTGCGCAAGGCAC